>NZ_JAMYSY010000008.1:0-171195 GCF_040322175.1 Mesorhizobium sp. M0185
GCATGCTCGAAGCGGATGAACGCTTTGGCGCCGCCACCGAGCGCACCCAGCTCGACGCCGTTGCGGCGCAGGATGCCCGTCACCGTCGAAGCGGCCGGATGGCCAAGCCCCTGGCGCGAAAGCACCCGCGCGATCTTGCGCCCGCCCCACGCCGGATGCGCCGTGCGCACCGAAAGCGCCGCCGCTTCGACCTCCGGGGCGCTGCGCCGTGGGCTCGAGCGCGGCTGGCGCGAGCGCTCCACAAGCCCGGCTTCGCCTTCCGCTCGATAGCGCGCGAGCAACTTGTGAGCCAACGTTCGGCCGATCCCGAAGCGACGACACAACGCGCTCACATTCGCCCCCGCCGCGCTCGCCAACATGACGAATTCCAGTTTCTGTTTCATCGCGCTGTTGTCCCCGAATGGCATCCCGAACCCCCTCGCGCAAAACGCGCAAAACTGTTCGCGATGTCCTCGCACACCTGTTCGCGATGTCTCCGGTCCAAACAAAAGGGGAGAAGGGAACACCTTCAAAGGCCTGACCCCCGCTGCCTTGACGCTTGCTGGCCAGGCATCTAGGACGTGCCGGCATCCCGCCGGAGGCCGCCGTGACCGTTGATATCCCTGCCCACATGCATCCCAGCCGCTCGTTCCAGGGGCTGATCCTGACCTTGCATAATTATTGGGCGGACTATGGCTGCGTCGTCCTCCAGCCTTACGACATGGAAGTCGGCGCCGGCACATTCCATCCGGCAACGACATTGCGCGCGCTCGGCCCAAAACGCTGGAACGCGGCCTATGTCCAGCCCTCGCGCCGCCCCAAGGACGGCCGCTATGGCGAGAACCCGAACCGGCTGCAGCACTATTACCAATACCAGGTGATCCTGAAGCCCAATCCGCCCAATCTGCAGGAGCTTTACCTCGGCTCGCTGGCCGCGATCGGCATCGATCCGCTGCTGCATGACATCCGCTTCGTCGAGGACGACTGGGAAAGCCCGACGCTGGGCGCCTGGGGGCTGGGCTGGGAGTGCTGGTGCGACGGCATGGAGGTGTCGCAGTTCACCTATTTCCAGCAGGTCTGCGGCATCGAATGCGCCCCGGTGGCGGGCGAGCTCACTTACGGGCTGGAACGGCTGGCCATGTATGTGCAGGGCGTCGACAATGTCTACGACCTCAACTTCAACGGCCGCGAAGGCGCCGACAAGGTGACCTATGGCGACGTCTTCCTGCAGGCCGAGCAGGAATATTCGCGCCACAATTTCGAATTTGCCAACACCGCGATGTTGCTGCGCCATTTCGAAGACGCCGAAGCCGAGTGCAAGGCGTTGCTACAAGCCGGCGCGCCCATCTTCCCCCTTGAGGGGGAGCCCGCGAAGCGGGCAGAGGGGGTCGCCTCAGAAGGCACCGCAGGTCAGGCGTCGAGCACTGCACGAGCGACCCCTCCCGGCCAGACCTTGTCTGGTCCCCTCAAGGGGGAGGGATTCCACCGCATGGTCTTCCCAGCCTACGACCAGTGCATCAAGGCCAGCCACGTCTTCAACCTGCTCGACGCACGCGGCGTCATTTCGGTCACCGAGCGCCAGAGTTACATCTTGCGGGTGCGCAATCTGGCCAAAGCCTGCGGCGAGGCGTTTCTGCTGACGCAGGCGGGCGGAATGGCGGCTTAGCTCCAGGCGATTTCGACAGGGGCGCTGATTGGCAACGTGCCTTGGCCGCTTGCACCGGCTATTGTCCGCAGCGCTTGCCTGACGCCGGGCATCGAGAACGTGCCATGCACCTGCGCTGTAAAACAGGCGCTGAGCGCAAGGATTTGCAGGAATGTCGATGCCGTTTTCATGCTCGTTCAGCCAATAGCTCTCTGCCTGAGCGTTGGTCGCTTCAGCGCTGCGTTCGGTTCATGGAAATCTTTGATCCAAGGACGGGCGGACCGGCGCGTGTCCGACAGGAGGCTGAATTTTTTCGGAACTCGCCGTTGGACGCCTTGATCGTGCTGGCCCGATCTTGCTGGGAAGGGTGACAGCAGCCGACCGAGTTGCTATGCCCCGCTTACCTCCGCCTCGATGGGGGAGGACGCCGCGAAGCGGCGGCTGTTTTTGTCGCGTGAGCTCTTTCAATGCCTGACCTGCTTCTAGAACTTCGTTCCGAGGAAATCCCCGCTCGCATGCAGCGCAAGGCGGCCGGCGACCTCCGAAAGCTTTTGACCGACGGCCTGGTCGAAGCCGGGCTGACCTATGAGGCGGCGCGCGAATATTGGACGCCGCGCCGGTTGACGCTCGACATTCGCGGCCTGACCGCGCGCTCGAAGGACATCAGCGAGGAGATCAAGGGGCCCTCGACCAAGGCGCCCGAGCCGGCGGTGCAAGGTTTTCTGCGCAAGGCCGGCCTTGCCTCGATTGCCGAGGCGCATGTTCATTCCGATCCGAAGAAGGGCGACTTCTATGTCGCCCATATTTCCAGGCCGGGCAGGCCGGCGGAGCAGATCATCGCCGAGCTGGTGCCGGGCATCATCCGCAACTTCCCCTGGCCGAAATCGATGCGCTGGGGGCCGGCTTCGGCCAAGCCCGGCTCGCTGCGCTGGGTGCGGCCGCTGCAATCGATCCTGTGCACCTTCGGCCCAGAAACCGAGGAGCCGGTGGTCGTCGATTTCGAGATCGACGGCATCCGCTCCGGCAATGTCACCTACGGCCACCGTTTCCATGCGCCGGGCGCCATCACGGTGCGCCGCTTCGACGATTATGTCGCCAAGCTGGAGGCGGCCAAGGTCGTGCTCGATGCCGACAGGCGCAAGGAGATCATTCTTGCCGATGCCAGGAACCTCGCCTTCGCCAGCGGGCTCGACCTTGTCGAGGACGACGGGCTGCTGGAAGAAGTGTCGGGCCTCGTCGAATGGCCGGTCGTGCTGATGGGCGAATTCGAGCAGGATTTTCTGGCCATTCCGGCCGAGGTGATCAGGCTCACCATCCGCGCCAACCAGAAGTGTTTTGTGACGACGCGCCAAATCTCCCCCCTCGAGGGGGAGATGTCGCCGAAGGCGACAGAGGGGGTCGCCTCGCGTGGATCGGCGGCATCCCCTGTCCGCGATAGGGAGTCGCGTCAGGTTGTGCCGACCCCCTCTGGCCTGCCGGCCATCTCCCCCTCAAGGGGGGAGATCAGCCAATCGCCGCTCTCCAACCGTTTCATCCTGACCGCCAACATCGAGGCCAAGGATGGCGGCAAGGAGATCGCCCATGGCAACGGCAAGGTGGTGCGTGCCCGCCTGTCCGACGCGCTCTATTTCTGGAAGACCGACCAGGGCGATCTGCCGGATCTCGACCAGCTCCAGGCATCGGCGCAAAAGTTCGGGCTTGATCTCAAAAAGCCGCTCGACCAGCGCATGGCCCGCCTCGACCATCTCAATGTGACGTTTCATGCCAAGCTCGGCACGCAAGGCGAGCGAGTGGAGCGGATTGCCAGGTTGGCCGACGAACTGGCACCAATCGTGGCGCAGTCGATCTCCCCCCTTGAGGGGGAGATGGCCGGCAGGCCAGAGGGGGTCGCTTCGCGTGAATCGCCGGCATCCTCTGTCCGCGATAGGGCGTCGCGTCAGGACGTGCCGACCCCCTCTGTCGCCTTCGGTGACATCTCCCCCTCGAGGGGGGAGATTACCGCGCTGGCGCGCCGCGCTGCCGTCCTCGCCAAGGCCGACCTCACCACCGAAGTAGTTGGCGAGTTCCCGGAACTGCAAGGCGCCATGGGCCGCAAATACGCGCTGCTGCAGGGCGAGCATCCATCGGTCGCCGCCGCCATCGAGGAACACTACAAGCCGCAAGGCCCGTCCGATCGCGTGCCGACCGATCCGGTATCGGTGGCCGTGGCGCTCGCAGACAAGCTCGATACGCTGGTCGGCTTCTGGGCGATTGATGAAAAGCCAACGGGATCGAAGGACCCCTATGCGCTGAGACGGGCGGCGCTGGGGGTGGTCAGGATTTTGGTCGAGAATGAGGTCCGATTGGAGATTGCTATGCAGTTTATCCGTTCAGGGCGTCATCTAATGGCGCAACTGCTTCAAAAGGAGGCCGGCAAAGCCGAGGCTCGGCTTGCACCCATGCGAGCAATGGAAGAACTGTCCGGAAAAGGCTTGTTGAGCCAACTCACCAGCCTATCCGAACGCGCCTCTCAACTGATGTTTAGCGACGCCGATGTACCGCCTCAGGATTGGGAGATTGATCGCGCCCGCGACCTCCTCGCCTTCTTCCACGACCGCCTGAAAGTCTATCTCCGCGATCAGGGCGCGCGGCATGACCTGATCGACGCGGTGCTGGCGGCGGGCTCGCGCCCGATCTCCCCCCTAGAGGGGGAGATGTCGGCGAAGCCGACAGAGGGGGGCGCTGTCCCGCCGGCCTCTCATTCTGTCGCGCCCCCCTCTGCCCTGCCGGGCATCTCCCCCTCTAGGGGGGAGATCGGCCAATCGTCCAACGACGATCTCCTTCAAATCGTCCGCCGCGTCGAAGCGCTTGGCTCCTTCCTCGACAGCGAGGACGGCAGGAACCTGCTTGCCGGCACCAAGCGCGCGGCCAACATCGTGGCTGCCGAGGAGAAGAAGGCGACGGCGATTGCAAGCAGCGTTGAGCCGGCTCTGTTCCGGGAGGACGCCGAGAAAGCCTTGTACGCCGCGGTCAATCAGGCCGAGAGGCAAGCCGGCGAAGCAATTCAAAACGAAGACTTTTCCGCCGCCATGCTGGCGCTTAGCGTGTTGCGCGAGCCGGTTGATTCATTCTTTGATAAAGTCCTCGTAAACGATGAGGACCAGGCGGTGCGCGCCAATCGCCTGGCATTGCTCGCCCGCATCCGCGCGGCGACCGACCGGGTCGCCGATTTCTCCAAGATAGCCGGCTGACATTCGCGAAAAAATCATCACTTGTGGCGCTATTTCGGCTGGTCGGGAGCTGCTAGCGGCGCAGGCTGCGGCGCTGCGGGCTCAGGGGTTTTGCTGGCGACCTTTGGGTCGGCTTTGCTGTCCGCGGCGGGCGCGGCAGCGGTGGCCGGCGCGGCTTTGGGCGCGGGCGTTGCAAAGGCATCGCCGACGATACCGCCGCGAATGATCATCGGGCTTCCGGTGAAGCCATGGTTCGGCTGGCTCGGGATTGCCGCGACCTTTTCATCGGTGACGTTTTCATTGACGTCAGGCAACTTCTCGCCGAGCGCGACGATCGACGGTGTTTTCGCCCGCTCGAGCGCGCCGGCACTTACCACCGAAGGCGTCGCCGTCGTTTGCCCGAGAAAAACCAGCGACGAGGCCTGTGCCGTGCCGGCCATAAACGCCAAACCAAGCGCTCCAAGGATACGCATCGAAAGCATGATAATTCCCCTTGCCCAACAAGACGGCACCCTAGCCAAGGGCAGTTGATGCCGGCTTGCGGGGAAACATAGAATTTTAGCGATTTGCGATTCGCCAATGCGTGGGCTTGCTCGCCCGGCGTCAGCGTATTAGGCACCCGCATCCGTGAGGTGACGACAGTGGCTGAAATTCGTGCCGTCGGCGAGGCGATGGAAAGGGCGTTGGCGCTGCTCGAGAGCGGCGATGTCGTCGCCATCCCGACCGAGACCGTTTATGGGCTGGCCGGCGACGCGACCAATGGCGTTGCCGTGGCTCGTATCTTCGAAGCCAAGGGCCGACCTCGCTTCAACCCGCTGATCGCCCATATAGCCGACCCGGCGATGGCCGAGCGCATCGCGCTGTTCGATCCGCTGTCGGAAAGATTGGCGCAGGTATTCTGGCCGGGGCCGCTGACGCTGGTGCTGCCGCAACGACCCGGCAACGGCATTCATCCGCTGGTCACCGCCGGCCTGGAAACGATCGCGCTGCGCATGCCGAAAGGCTTTGGCGGCGAGCTGATCGCCAGGTTCGGCCGCGCGCTGGCGGCGCCCAGCGCCAATTCCTCGGGCAGGATCAGCGCCACGACGGCCGAAGCCGTGGCCGCCGATCTCGGTCCCCGGATCAAGCTTGTGGTCGACGGCGGCGCGACGCCGGTCGGGCTGGAATCGACCATCATCAAGGTCGAAGCTGGAAAGCTGCGGCTGCTGCGGCCGGGCGGCATTGCCGCCGAAGAGATCGAAGCGGTGGCCGGGACAAAGTTGCTGCGCGGCGCTTCGGGCATCGAGGCGCCCGGCATGCTCGCCTCGCACTATGCGCCAGGTGCGGCAGTGCGGCTCAATGCTGCGGAGGTCGCACCGGGCGAAGCCTTGCTGGCCTTCGGCCGCCGCCGTGCCGAAGGCTGGCGCGATGCAGCCGCCCTGCGCAACTTGTCGGAGACCGGCGACCTGCGCGAGGCGGCAAGCAATCTCTTCGCCCATCTGCAGGATCTCGATGGCAGTGGCGCCAAAACCATCGCTGTCGAGCCGATCCCGTTCGACGGGCTGGGCGAGGCGATCAATGACCGGCTTTCGCGCGCCGCCGCCCCGCGTGACAAGATCGACCGAGCACCATAGTTTCCACCCATGAACGACATTTCTCCCGATCTCGACCCCGCCGTCGTCGCGCGCTTTGCGGCAATCGTCGGCGACAAATATGCGCTGCGCGATCAGCGGGACATCGCACCGTACCTCACCGAGCGGCGCGGACTTTGGCACGGCAGGACGGCGCTGGTGCTGAGGCCGGGGAACGTCGAGGAGGTCAGCAGCATCATGCGGCTGGCGACCGAAACCGGCACGCCCATCGTGCCGCAAAGCGGCAACACCGGGCTGGTCGGCGCCCAGGTGCCGGACGCATCCGGCCGCGAGATCGTGCTGTCGCTGTCGCGGCTGAACCGCATCCGCGAGATCGATACGCTGTCCAACACGGTGACGGTCGAAACCGGCGTCATCCTGCAGACGCTGCAGGAAGCGGCCGATGCCGCCGACCGGCTGTTTCCGCTGTCGCTTGCCGCGCAAGGCTCCTGCCAGATCGGCGGCAATCTCTCCTCCAACGCCGGCGGCACCGGCGTGCTTGCCTACGGCAATGCGCGCGAGCTCTGCCTCGGCGTCGAAGTGGTGCTGCCGACCGGCGAAGTGTTCGACGATCTGCGCAAGCTGAAAAAAGACAATACCGGCTACGATCTGAAGAACCTGTTCGTCGGCGCCGAGGGTACGCTCGGCATCATCACCGCCGCCGTGCTCAAGCTGTTCCCCAAGCCCAAGGGGCGCGAGGTGGCGTTTGCCGGCCTGTCATCGCCGGAGGCGGCATTGTCGCTGTTCAGCCTCGCGATAGACCGTGCAGGGGCAGCGCTCACCGCCTTCGAGCTGATCGGCCAGAGGCCCTACGACTTCACGCTTGCCCACGCACAAGGCGTGGTGCGGCCGCTTGCCGGCGATTGGCCGTGGTATGTGCTGATGCAGATCTCGTCGGGCCGTTCGGCCGACGATGCCAGGGCGCTGATCGAGGAGGTGCTGGAGGCAGGCCTCGAGCAAGGGATCGTCGGCGATGCGGTGATCGCGGCAAGCATGGCCCAGGGCGATGCGTTCTGGAATTTCCGCGAGGTGCTGCCCGAGGCGCAGAAACCGGAAGGTGCCTCGATCAAGCACGACATCTCGGTGCCGGTGGCGTCAATCCCGCCCTTCATTGAAAAGGCCGCCGGCGCCGTGCAATCGGTCAGTCCCGGCGCGCGCGTCGTCTGCTTCGGCCACATGGGCGACGGCAACCTGCACTATAACATCTCCCGGCCGGTCGACGGCGATGACGAGGCGTTTCTCGGCCTTTACCACGTCATGAACAAGGCCGTGCACGAGGTCGTGCGCTCGTTTCATGGCTCGATCTCGGCCGAGCACGGCATCGGCCAGCTGAAGCGGGACGAATTGATCGCGACGGCGCCGCCGATGGCGATCGAGCTGATGCGCAGGGTGAAGGCCGCGTTCGACCCGGCCGGCATCATGAATCCGGGTAAGGTTATCTGATCCTTTCGCCGGCCTGCGCCGGTTCGCATTCCGATAACCATCTGCCTCGGATCAGCAAAATTTAACCGACTTTCTTAAGCGCGAGGATAAGAAGCCCGCGCTAATGTTTCTCCACAACGAGGCTGGGAAAACCGGCCCGGAGAACCGGAAACACCGGCTCTCAGGAGAAACAGGAAAGGCACGATATGAACACTGGACTGAAGCCAGTCTGGGCCGGGCGCAATATGCGCCTCGACCCATTCCGCCTGCCGCAGGTGGTGAGCTACGCCACGCGCGACGACTATGGCGACGTTACCTTCACCATCGACCAGCGCGGCGCGGTTATCCGCCGCACGCTGGAGATGAGCGGCGTGCCGGCGATCATCGCTCTGCCCGCCAACGCGTTTCGCGGCGTCGCCGCCCGCGCCATGGAGGATCCGGATGGCAATGTCACAGTGACGCTTGAGCTTCTGCACAATGACCCGATGCTGTCGGTGCCGCTGCTGGTCGCCGACGATCTCGACGACGTCGCCGCCGACTGGCGCGCCTGGGCCGACGCCTACCGCCTGCCGATGCTGCTGATCGAGGCCGACGGCGTTGCCCGCACGCTGGAGGAATCGCTCGGCGCCGCCATCAAGGCGCTGCCGGCGCAGGACCGCCGCAAGGGTCGCGTCTCGACCATGCGCCGCCCGCGCTTTCTCGCCCGCCGCCGCGCCGGCGACCTCGGCCTCAGGCTTGTCATCGGCGGCGAGGAGCTTATTTCGCGGGAGTAGATTGAAATCAGCTTGCAAGTTGGCGCTGCCCCTCATCCGGCTGCCGCCACCTTCTCCCCGTATAGTGACGGGGAGAAGGGACACTGGCCGCAATTTCGGCACTCTTTCTGCAAACGCTCGAGATTGGCGAAATCCGTTGCGAAGGCGTCCTTCTCCCCGTCACTATACGGGGAGAAGTGCCCGGCAGGACGAGGAGGGGCGGCATAAGCAGTTGGAGAAAGGTCGATTCCGCAGCTGCCGAATCGATACCGCTGGCTAAACCAGCGGCTTCAGCGCCACCCAGGCCGCGCCGCCGATCAGGCCGAGGAAGATCAGCCAGCCGACCTGGTTGTTCGATCTGAACAGCCTCAGGCACTGGTCCGGATCGTCGATGTCGAGCACGGCGATCTGCCGTGCCAGATGGGCGCCGGCGGCGATCAGCCCGGCGAGCGCCGGCACCGGTGCCTGTGCCGAGGCGAAGGCAATGGCGAAGCAGACCAGCGCTCCGCCATAAAGCCCGGCCAGCCAGGCCTTGGTGTTGTCGCCGAACAGGCGCGCCGTCGAGCGCACGCCGACGATCGCGTCGTCTTCCTTGTCCTGATGCGCATAGATCGTGTCGTAGCCGATCACCCACAGGATCGAGCCGATATAGAGCATGATTGCCGGCCCATCGAGATCGCCGAACTCGACCGCCCATCCCATCAGCGCCCCCCAGGAAAAGGCAAGGCCAAGAACGAGTTGCGGCCAGTTGGTGTACCGCTTCATGAACGGGTAGACGGCGACGATGACCAGCGAGCCGATGCCGAGCGAGATGGCGAAGCTGTTGAACTGCAAAAGTACGGCGAGGCCGCCCAGTACCTGCAGGACAACAAACATCCAGGCCTGCCGGCGCGTGACCTTGCCGGCCGGCAGCGGCCGCGAGCGCGTGCGTTCCACCTGGTTGTCGATGTTCTCGTCGACCAAATCATTGTAGGTGCAGCCGGCACCGCGCATGGCGAACGCACCGAGAAAAAACAGCAGCAGGTACCACGGCGACGGCAGCAGCGAGAGCAGCGGATCCGTCGGACGCGGATAGGCGCTCGCGGCAAGTGCAGCCGACCACCAGCATGGCCATAGCAGCAATTGCCAGCCGATCGGCCGGTCCCACCGGGCAAGCTGCGCATAGGGCCACACCCCCCGCGGCAGCACGCGATAGACCCAGTGGCCGCTCGGCGCATCGGCGACGCGGCCCTGGGCCGCTTTCGACTGGACGGTTTCCATTTTGATGGAGTGGCAGCAGAGGCGAATGCCGTCAAGCGTCAAGCAGGCCCGGACCGCTCGCGGCGCGGAATCGCCGTTTCGGCAGCCAAATGTCTTGACCCGTCGCGCGCGGCGCAATAGCGCAGTCCTGGTCTTGGAATGACGAGGAATCTGGGCATGCGTGTTTTGCTGATCGGCTCCGGCGGACGAGAGCATGCGCTTGCCTGGAAGATCGCGGCGTCGCCGCTGCTGACCAAACTCTACGCGGCGCCCGGCAATCCGGGCATCTGCCGAGAAGCCGAGTTGGTGCGGCTCGATATTGCGGATCACACGGCGGTGGCCCGGTTTTGCCGCGAGAATGAAATAGACCTCGTCGTGGTCGGGCCGGAAGGGCCGCTGGTCGCCGGCATTGCCGACGACCTGCGCGCCGAGGGCATCCGCGTCTTCGGCCCGTCAAAGGCGGCGGCACGGCTGGAAGGATCAAAGGGTTTCACCAAAGACCTCTGCGCCAAATACGGCATCCCGACCGCCGCCTATGGCCGCTTCGACGATCTGGCTTCGGCCAGGACCTATGTCGAGAAGACGGGTGCGCCGATCGTCATCAAGGCCGACGGCCTCGCTGCCGGCAAGGGCGTCACCGTCGCCATGACGCTTGACCAGGCGCTGGCCGCGCTCGACGCCTGTTTTGACGGCTCCTTCGGCCAGGCCGGCGCGGAAGTGGTGGTCGAGGAGTTTCTCGTCGGCGAAGAAGCAAGCTTCTTCTGCCTGTGCGACGGCACCACCGCGCTGCCCTTCGGTACCGCGCAGGACCATAAGCGCCTCAGTGACGGCGACACCGGCCCGAACACCGGCGGCATGGGCGCCTATTCGCCGGCGCCGGTGATGACGCCGGAGATGATCGACCGCACCATGCGCGAGATCGTCGAGCCGACCATGCGCGGCATGGCTGAAACAGGCGCGCCGTTTTCCGGCGTGCTGTTCGCCGGGCTGATGATCACTGACAGCGGGCCGAAGCTGATCGAATACAACACCCGTTTCGGCGACCCGGAATGCCAGGTGCTGATGATGCGGCTGAAGGACGATCTGCTCGTCCTGCTCAACGCAGCCGCCGACGGCCAGCTGGCGCATACTTCGGTGCGCTGGCGCGATGAGGCGGCGCTCACCGTGGTGATGGCAGCCAGGGGCTATCCCGGCACGCCGGAAAAGGGTTCGGTCATCCGCGGCGTCGAGGCGGCGGCGGGTGAGGGCGTCGAGATATTTCATGCCGGCACCGCCATAAACGGCGGCGCACTCGTCGCCAATGGCGGTCGCGTGCTCAACATCACGGCGACCGGCCGCACCGTCGGCGAGGCGCAGAAAAAGGCTTACGCCGCGCTCGACCGGATCGACTGGCCGCAAGGCTTTTGCCGCCGCGACATTGGCTGGCTGGCGGTGGCGCGCGAGTAGGGGAACTGATGCTTCGGGCGCCTTCGGCCTCAGCGCAAGCCGTGGTCGAATTCAGTCGAGACGCTGCTGACCGCGTCGGCGGTGGAGACAAATCCTGGCACCGATGCCGCACGCTTTTCGTTTCGCGTCCAGGCGACATATTCGGCAATCCCGCGCGGAAGGCCCGGCGCCGCCTTCGCCGCAGGCATTTGAAAGCCGCTGCTGAACTTGGCCAGGCGCGCCCTGAATACCGCGACCATCTCCTCGAAGCTTGCTGGCGTCACGCTAGCGTAAGTGATGGTGCCGCCGGCGAGCCCGGCTTCGCGTGAGAGCGGCACCGGTATGGAGGCGAGGTAATCCGGCTGCACGTCGATCAGGCCGCCGAACGGCCACTGCGCGCGCAATTCCGTGGCGTTCATCGGCGCGACGCTGACGTCGATATCGTTGGGTGTGCCCGCGACCCTGTAAGGGCAGCGGAACCGGCCGCAATTTGCTCGCGCCGAAAACTGCCAGAGCGCATAACCCTGCCAGTTGCCCATCGGAAAATGCACGCCGATGTCTGGCTTGTAGCGCGCATACCACAGCGGCAGCCGGGACAGGAGCGGGTATTTATACTTGTTGTCGGCGATATGCCTGGCTGTCGTGCCGTTGGTGTAGAGCACCGGAAAGCGGCCAACCCGACGATGCACATGGCGCACAAATTCTTCGGCGTCGTCCAGCGACATCCACTGCGTCGGGTCGTCGTCCTCGATGTCGAGGGCAAGCAGGTCGTCCGGCCCGGGTTCGGCGAACTCGATGAAATTATTGGCCTGTCCCACGGGGTTGCCGGGGCGGGCGAGATGATAGGCACCCCATTTCAGGCCCAGCGCCTTGGCCACCACCTTGCGCGTCTGGAACAGTTCCTGTGCCATCGCATGGCGCTTCCAAAGCGTCTTGCACAGCCGCGTCTCGGTCTCGTCGCCGAAACAGAAATATGGTGGCGGCATTCCGTCGGATGCCTTGTTGATGAAGCCGACAAGACGCTTGTCGGCGGCTAGCCGGGTCCAGTCGATGGAATTGTATTCGTAGGCGTCGACGACCAGCGCCCGGTCGGCATCCTTCCAAGGTTCGGAGAAATCCGAGGCCTTTGCCGGCGTCAGCGCCAGGGTCATCGCGGCCGCGACAACGAGAAGTGCTGAGCGGACAAGGGGGCGCGCCGGCGTTTTCAAACAGCAGATCCTTGCTGGCCAAAGCCAAATCCTGAACCGCCATGGTTAAGGAAATGCTTTCGATCGCGGCCCGCGCATGCCACGGCTCGGTCAGCTTCTCCGTCGATGGTCTTGATGGTTGTCACTGGCGAGAGGGGATATGAAACGGGTCGAGCGCCGGCACTTGCAACAGCGTTCCCTCGGCCTCGCGTTTGCGATGAGGGGTCAGCGAACATGGTGGTGAGCACAATATGCCGCGATCCGACCAATAGGCTGCACCGTTCTCGACCTTACCTTCATGATAGCAAAAACCGGCCGTCCGCCAGAGCAGGCGCATTCGCTACAGCGATAGGTGTCAGGTCGTGCGAGCACGAGGCAATCCTATTTCGGTGTTCTGCTCTCTCTTGCCGAATTTAGCCTGCGTCGTGGCAATTGCAAAATCCGCGTGACAAAGTTTGACGTTTACGTAAAAAGAAGATGGACAGGGAACTCCGAAAGCAGATGATTTTGCATCGGCACAGGTCTTAAGTAGACCTGCCAGACTGGGGAGGGCTGGACTGAGGAGGAGCGAGCGCCATGTATCGGGCACCGGTCGAGGAGATCGCCTTCACCCTGAAGCATGTCGCCGGCTTGAAGCCGGCGCTCGATGCCGGCACTTTTGGCGAACTCGGTGAGGACCTCGTCGACGCCATTCTGGCCGAGGCGGGCCGCTTCGCCAGCGAGGAGGTGGCGCCGCTCTACACGATCGGCGACCAGCACGGCGCGGTGCTCGACGGTGCTGCCGTCACTACCCCGCCCGGCTGGAAGGAACTTTATCGCTGCTGGATCGGCGGCGGCTGGAATGCGCTGTCCGCGCCTGAAGCGTATGGCGGCCAGGCGCTGCCGGCCATGCTCGGCGTCGCCGCGCTCGAAATGTGGAACTCCGCCTCGATGGCGTTCGGCATCGCCCCGACGCTGACCATGGCCGCGGTCGAAGCACTCGACAAGCACGGCTCGCAGGCGCTCAGGGCCAGATACCTGGAAAAGCTGGTCTCCGGCGAATGGATGGGCACCATGAACCTGACTGAGCCGCAGGCAGGCTCGGACTTGAATGCCTTGCGAACCCGCGCCGAGCCGGCCGGCGACGGCACCTACCGCATCTTCGGGCAAAAGATATTCATCACCTATGGCGAGCACGATTTCACCGACAACATCATCCATCTGGTGCTGGCGCGGCTGCCGGACGCGCCGGCCGGCACGCGCGGCCTGTCGTTGTTCCTGGTGCCGAAATTCCTCGTCGGCGACGATGGCGCGCTGGGCGCACGCAACGACGTCTTCTGCTCCGGGCTGGAGCACAAATTGGGCATCCACGCTTCGCCGACCTGCACGATGATTTATGGCGATGGCTTCGACGGTGCTACGCCCGGCGCGATCGGCTGGCTGGTCGGCGAGGAGAACAAGGGCCTCGCCTGCATGTTCACCATGATGAACAATGCGCGCCTTGCCGTCGGCATTCAGGGCGTCGCGGTCGCCGAGGCGGCGACGCAGAAGGCGCTCGCCTATGCAAACGACCGCCGGCAAGGCAAAGCGGCAAGCTATGGCGGTGCCGGCATGGCGCCGATCGTGCATCACCCCGACATCCAGCGCAGTCTTCTGACCATGAAGGCGCTGACCCAGATTGCCCGTGCCATCTGCTATTCCTGCGCCCACGCCATCGATCTTGCGTCGCAGAGCGAAGATGCAAAGCACTGGCAGGAACGCGCCAATCTGTTGACGCCGCTGGCCAAGGCCTTTTCGACCGACGTCGGTGTCGAGGTCGCCTCGCTCGGGCTGCAGGTGCATGGCGGCATGGGGTTCATCGAGGAGACAGGGGCCGCAGCACTTTATCGCGACGCGCGCATCGCGCCCATTTACGAAGGCACCAATGGCATCCAGGCGATCGATCTGGTGACACGCAAGCTGCCGCTCGGCGGCGGCCGGCATGTGCATGGCTACATCGCCGAACTCAAGGCCGTCGCCGATGCGGCGCGAGCGTCGAACCTTGAAGGCTTCGGCCGCACCGCCGATCGCCTCGACCAGGCGCTCGACGAGCTCTCCCAGGCAACCCGTTTCCTGCAAGACCTGCAAGCCGAAGGCCGATCGGACGAGGCGCTGGCCGGCGCCACGCCCTATCTCAGGCTGATCTCGCTTGCCGCAGGCGGCGCCTATCTGGCGCGCGGCGCGCTTGCCGACCAAAACCGCATCGCGCTTTGCCGGTTCTTCACCGAGAACCTGCTTGGCGAAGTGGGCGCGCTCAAGGAGCGCGTCGTCGGCGGCGCCGACAGCCTTGCCGTTGCCGGCAAGGCGCTGATTTCAGCCTGACGTTCGCACGCGCCGAAATTCACAAAGGCCCGAAATTCACAAAGGACCAATCCGTGACAGACCACATCCTCGTCGAGCGCCAGGGCGCCATCCAGATCATCCGCATCAGCCGTCCGGACAAGAAGAACGCCCTGACCCGCGCCATGTACGCGACGATGTCGGCGGCTCTTGCCGGCGGCGACGCCGATCCGGCGATCCGCGTCCATGTCTTTCTCGGCGTGCCCGGTGCCTTCTCGTCCGGTAACGACCTTGCCGATTTCATGGTCGTCGCCTCGGGCGGCGAAGGCGGTTCCGAGGTCTGGGATTTCCTGATGGCGCTGGCCAAGGTGGAAAAGCCGATGGTTTCCGGTGTCGACGGCATTGCGGTCGGTATCGGCACCACGCTCAACCTGCATTGCGACCTGACCTTCGCCACGCCGCGCACACTATTCCGAACGCCCTTCGTCGATCTCGGCCTTGTGCCGGAGGCCGGTTCGAGCCTGCTCGCGCCGCAGATCCTCGGCCGCCAAGGCGCCTTCGCGCTGCTTGGCCTCGGCGAGGGCTTTTCGGCCGAGCGGGCGAAGGCCGCCGGGCTGATCTACGAGGTGGTCGAGGAAGAGGCACTCGAAGCATCGGTATTGGCGGCGGCGGGCCAGATCGCTGCCAAACCGCCGCAAGCGCTGAAGATCGCGCGCGACCTGATGCGCGGCTCGCGCGACGCCCTTGTCGAGCGCATCGGCCAGGAAAGCCAGCATTTCCGCGAGCGGCTCAAATCCGACGAGGCCCGCGCAGCCTTGACGGCCTTCATGACCAGGAAGAAGGCCTAGACCTTCTGGCCTTGTCTCGCATCGTGGACCCGCCGGCAGCAACCGGCGGGTTTTCTTGCCATGATCTCTTTGTCACATCGCCATTTTTTTACATTCGGCCTGGGCCTTTGCCGAAGACGTGTCGATCATGAATGTCTTGCCTTTGGCGTCGGTCATCAACATCATGCAATGCTTGATCGGTTTCGCCATTTTCATCATTTCGGCGCTCATCTTCGCGTCGGGCATCATGGTGCCCATATGCCCATCGGGCATGATCGCCATGACCTCCCCACCCTTCATCACCGTCATTGTCCCCATCGCATCCTCCGCAAAGGCCTGCGAAGCGAAGAGACAGGCAAGACCGGCCATCGTGACCAACCTGAGTGAATGCATTGTTTCCTCCTGAATTTGCGCCAGCGGCGCGTTGAGCCCTTTCCTGGTTCGTTCCGGCAAGCTGGAACGTTTCACGCACACGAGATCGTGATCGTGGGAATTGGAAATCCGCCAGAAGCGGCCCGGCCTTGGCCGCCTTCATGACCAGGAAGAAGGGCTGAAAAAATGGGCGCCGGTGCGGAAGCTGCCGATCTGCCCCACAAGGGCCCACAAGGGGGAGATCGGCGCTCCACCGTCGTGCCCTACGGATAAAGCCTCATTTTGTCCCAGCCGCCCTCGGCGTTGCGCGAAAACACGACACGGTCGTGCAGCCGGAACGGACGGTCGTGCCAGAACTCGATGCTCTGCGGCACGATGCGAAAGCCCGACCAGTGTTTTGGCCGCGGGATCTCGCCGATCGCGTGGCGCGCCGTATATTCGGCAACCGCCTTTTCCAGCGCGAAGCGGCTTTCCAGCGGCCGCGACTGCTTGGAGGCCCAGGCGCCGATGCGGCTGCCGCGCGGACGCGTCGCATAATAGGCATCGGCTTCGGCGTCGGTGACAATCTCCACCGGGCCCCGCGCCCGCACCTGCCGGCGCAGAGATTTCCAGTGGAAGCACATCGCTGCTTTCATGCTGCCAAGGATCTCGCGGCCCTTGGCGCTCTCGAAATTCGTGTAGAAGACAAAGCCACCCTCATCGAACCCCTTGAGCAGCACCATACGGACATTCGGCATGCCTTCGGCATCAACGGTCGCCAGCGCCACGCTGTTGGGGTCGTTGATCTCGCTCTTCGTCGCGTCGTCGAGCCACGCCGCAAAGAGCCGGAACGGCTCCGCCGCCTCGGTAAAGTCACCGCTTGTTAACCCGGTTTCGCTCATAGTTTTCCCAAATTTGTCGCCGGCTGGGGAGATTGCCGATTGTCGCGTATCGCGCAAGCTTTTGACAGTGGGCAATGGAGCGTTATTGCTTCGGCCAGCGCCAAAGCCATGATCGTGACAATCATCCTGCCGCTTGCCGCCTGTGGCGGCGGCGGCTTCAGCCTGGAGCAGGCGGAGGTCGACCGCTCGATACTGACCTCGAGCACGCCGGCCTCAGTCACGCCGCTCGATCAGGACCGCGCCTCCGATCAGGCCACGATCCGCAATGCCGTGTCCTCCGCCGACGTCGAGCAACTGGCCGGGCAGGCCGTTCCGTGGGCGAATGCCGACACCGGCTCGCGCGGCTC
The DNA here is from genome assembly GCF_040322175.1 of Mesorhizobium sp. M0185. Lineage (NCBI taxonomy): Bacteria > Pseudomonadati > Pseudomonadota > Alphaproteobacteria > Hyphomicrobiales > Phyllobacteriaceae > Mesorhizobium > Mesorhizobium sp. M0185. Next base: position 17,194 of record NZ_JAMYSY010000008.1, read on the forward strand.
CATCACCGAGCTGGCGGAATTCAGGGCTAACGGCGAGACGTGTCGTCGCTTCACCGCGTCGCGCGAAAGCTTCGACGGCGTCGCGCTGTTCAAAGGTGAAATATGCCTGGCCGGCGGCAGCATCTGGCGCATACAGGACTTCAAGGCGCTCTGATTTTCCGCCGGCGACATGGTGGTAAGCCACTGGAATTCCTTCCTATGCGAGCGCATATAGGAGGCGATTATGGACTCACTCCTTCTCCAGGGCAGTAAGCATGCGCGACCCCTATGAGGTGCTGGGCGTTGCCAAGAACGCATCGGCCAAGGACATAAAATCCGCATACCGGAAGCTCGCCAAGAAGTATCATCCGGACCAGAATCCGGATGATCCCAAGGCGAAGGACCGTTTTGCCGCCGCCAACCAGGCTTACGAGATCGTCGGCGACGAGAAGAACCGGGCGGCATTCGATCGCGGCGAGATCGACGCCGATGGCAAACAGCGTTTCCAAGGTTTCGAAGGCGCGGCTGGCGGCGCCGATCCTTTCGCCGGTTTCCGCCGGCAGCAAGGGCCGGGCGGCGCGCATTTCGAATTCCGCACGGGCCGTCCCGGCGGCGATCCGTTCGACGGCAACAGCGACATCTTCAGCCAGATCTTCGGCGATGCTTTCACCCAGCAGCGCGGCGCCGGCACCGGCGGCCGCCGTCAGGCCCCGACCGCCGCCGATCTCAACGTGACGCTGGACGTCACCATCGAGGAAGCCGCCACCGCGGAGAAGGTGACGGCGATGTTCCCCGACGGCCGCAAGATGGCGGTCAAGTTGCCGGCCTATGTCGAGGACGGTCAGACCATCCGGTTGAAAGGCCAGGGTGAGCAAGGACCGGGGCAGCCGGGCGATGCGCTGGTTAAAATCCGTTTCCGCCGGCACCCGCGCTACCGCGTCGAGGGCCGCGACCTGCATGTCGACCTGCCGGTGGAACTGGCCGATGCGGTGCATGGCGCCAAGGTGGCGGTCGAAACCCCGACCGGCAGGATTGCGGTCAATGTTCCCCCTTGGTCGAGCTCGGACAAGGTTCTGCGGCTGAAGGGCAGGGGCCTGCCGGAAAAGGCCGGCGGTCACGGCGATCTCTACGCGCATGTGCGGCTGATGCTGCCGGAAGGCGGCGACGCCGAGCTCGAGGCGCTGATGCGCCGGCGAAAGGGCTGACGGAAGCCGAGCTGGCTGGCCGACGACAACTCGTGATCTGCCCTTCTCGGTTTCGTGTCTATGACTCGCTTAGCCTTCCCCCGCGGTGCCCCATCATCATCCGCGAAGCATACATCGTGGGCGAGCGCTTGCCCGGCAGATTGGCTTCTAGAACGAGCTGCTCGACGAACCCCTGGTTCATTTCGAACTCGACGCACTCATCAAGCTTGTCCACGATCCACAACATGTACTTGTCAGCAGAGTTGACATCATACTTTTTGTGGTATCCGCAGTCATCAACAGGTATCAATTCAGGGATTGCAGGTATTAGCATAATCTTTGGCTTTGGAAGATCGTAACATTGACCTTCATATGAATACCCAACTATAATTCCACAGGAAATTGGTTCATCCTTGTTTTGAGATATAGCCAAAAGGTCAACATATCGGCCTGGTTTCTTGAGATCTATGACTATCCTAGTGTGGAATGCACTGTGTAATTTATTTTCATGGGAGAGCGTTCTGTATATGTATTCTTCTGATGCGCCCTCATCCCTTAGCCTTTTTACTTCAGCAGAGGCCTGTTTTGCCTTTGGGTCCTTGTCTAATATTTCTACAGTGTTTACAATATTTCCACGTGTTCTCGTTGTTTTCATCGGAGTGTCCACGCTAAGGACGTAACTCTCCTGTTTGATGCCATAGAGTCTGACTTGGGTCGCGTTGTACGCGCCCGTTGGGAAAGTCAATGTAGGCTTATGACAGTCGGCACTCATTTCTTTGCTCCTCTATCATTTGTTTGGCTCATAAAATTTCCCGCCACCTGAAATTCTCTTCGAAGCTTGCCGCTATCGCCGGGCGGATGCGGTCGGACGCTTCGATGATGGTGGAGGCTGCGACTGCGAATGTGAGATGATCGGCATCGAGGCGCGTCCACGCGCGCGCGAGCGCAAGCGCGACATCGTCGCGCGCCTTGATCAGCTCGGTCTTGAAAAGGAACGGACGGGCCCTGAATGCATCGCCCGTGAAGTTAGAGATTTGCCGCATGTCTGCTTCGCCAACCTGCCTGATGTCGAAACGAAGCAGGCGCTCGTCGGCCAGGCCCTGCCGCACTAGGCCGGCATGGTAGAGATCGACCAGCGTATCGAACACCGCTCCCGTGAATGGGCGAGACCGGTCATGAATCTCTTCGGTCACTTCAGTCATCTTCCGCGAGTTACTGGCAAGGCGGATCTGGCGGTCGCCCGTCAGTTCGGCGATGCGGTTGAGCTCGTTGAGGACAAGCAGGTTTGCCTGGCTGTGCCGTAACAATCGATCCATCCCGCTGTCGAAATGCAGGAATGAAAGCAGCGAAATAAGATCGGCGTTGGCTTCGTGGAACGGCCCGAAGTCGCCGTCCTGCAGGCCTTGCGTGGGCACTCCGAAGAGAGAAAAGAGTATGGAGTGACCCATTTCATGCGCGATCACGTCGAAGTTGAGGGCGTACGGATGGCCGCGCCCGTCGGCTCCACGCTCGCGGCCAAGCTCCAGATAGCCATACCCCGATTGCGCATTCTCCCAGTCAACCCAGGGAATGATCTCAAGCCGCTCGTATGTTTCGGCGAAGTACCAGACAATCGGCTTGCCCAGATAGCTTTCCCAGATGTCCAGCACCCGGCTCGCAGCCGCGAACGCATGCGCTGACAGGAACTGGCGCGACTGAACAGAGAGGTGGTCGAAATGACCATCAAAGCCGGGTTCGGCTGGTGGGAAATACGCGCCAACAAAGGGCGGCAGGTAAGGATACTCGTACGGCTGCTTGTCCAGCACGGGATCACGCACGTATATGCGATGATCCTCCGGGCCCGGATGGATCAAACCAGGCGATGTTGAAATCCAGACCGCCTCGGGTTTCTCGTACCCAGAAACGTAAGGCGCCTGTGGGTATAGCAGGAAGCGTGTTCCAGCCGACATCCCCGCCCGACCGGCGACATCGAGCGCGTTCAACTGCGCGGCCCCTCTCATAGTCTGCGACACTAGCACGAAGCCTGCACGTCGTAAATTGCACCAGGTATCACCGGCAACTCTGTCGTCAGATTGCTAAGCCGGCGTCCTCCAAATCTTGGACAAACGCGACCGTCATTCTGAAATTCTTCAATTCCACCGGTACCAATGCTTTTTTGCTCATAAGTTGCAGAGCTGACAGTGCGTCGCGTTTCTTTTGCTGAACGAAAGCTCCTGCGACAATCTGCCGGCAGGCTTCGATATCATGGTCACCGGCTTGCGGTAATGCCTTGCGGACCATTCGCGACAGCGTACGTTCCCTGAAATTGAGATTCCGGGCCGCATTCTCAAGCCTTCCTGACAAATCGGCGGAGATCAGGTTCCGCTTCCAAGCGGCGCGGACGGTCATTCGCAAATCAACCAAAGCGTGCGTTAGTGGCGAAAAATTCACCTCCTTCGGACCGTACAGCACTGCCACTGCGTCATCGGGCAGGAAAGCAAAGCGGCGGTACCATCGATAGATAAGGCCAACGCCGTGCATGTATGGGTACAGCTCGGCGGCTCGCAAGGCTCCCATGCTTCCAGCACCAATCACCGGGATGGCCCGGCTGATCGCCCACAGTATCTCCTTGTGCCTCACTGCCGGCTCAGCCTGGAAAGCGCCATCTATGATGACAATTGCAGCCGGGTCATAACGCTGCACAGCAGCTATGATCGAGCCTTGCACCGCGGGCGCCAGGCAGATCACGTCGGCCACCTGCTGTGCCTCTGGATGCGATAGCGTGGGGCCGGTGAAAACGAGCCGAGGTCGCATCCGGTCACTCCACTAAAGGGTACAATTGCGGGATAACTATCCTGACGGCCGACAGTCGGTTCCAAGGGCTGGTGTTGAGGCGGATCAGATACACCGCGCTGATTCCGCTTTCCTCCAGTCTTGCGAGAAGGCTGCCACGCAAGGTCTGCCCGCTCGCCGCTCGACAGGCAGGCTGGCGGGCGAAGCTCACGTCCTTGCGGCCGCCGGTGATCAGCTGGCGGTGCGCCTCGATAAGCTGCCAGTCGGGATATTTCGGATAAGACGCCCGGGTCATGTCGTCGCGCGCACCCGAGATCGCCGCAAGCCGCGCCTGCGCCGCCTCATGGATCGCTTGGACGGCAGCTGCCGGCGGATCGAATGCAGCGGCCGAGCCGTCGGCTGGCAGATGGAGCAATGCCGTCTCGCGAGGATTGCTCTCCATCAGATGGCACCAAATCACAGGCAGGCCAACAGGCGACGGCGCAAGCCAAAGGCCGACGATCATGTCCTTTCGTGCAAGTTCATCCAATAGGGCCAAGACCCTTGCGTCATCTATGGTCGCTGGATCGATTCGCTGGTGTTGCAGAAAACCATGCGTCTTGAGAGCGCGGGCGATCGCATCGCGTTCGACGCATTCCAATATGCCGTGTGTGATGGCGTCTGCTTCATCAAGCGCGGCCGCCAGTCCGGTTGTCGTTGGCGTGAAAATTCCGTCACGAGGGCTGGGCGGTACGAGATAGGCCGTGTGCACCAATTCCAGCGGAACGAAGTCGCGGCCGCCGCCCAGCAGGTTCTCCGCCTCCACCCAAGCGATTTCTCGGCCGCGCCAATCAGCAGGTGCGGACTCTCGCAGCCACGTCTCAAATCGCCCGTAGGGTATTCCGAGTAACTTGGCCGAAGCGTAAGCCGCATCAAGATGTTCGATGCGCTCGGCGAAAAAGCTCTCAGCGGATTCCAAAATGGCCGATATCCCAGCGCGAGCCAGGTTGGCACCCTTTCCCTGGGCGACCGCGTTTGAAAACGAGAACGGCCTCGTTGCCTGCACGATCGGGATACCGACACGGTCCAGGCCGGTAATGTCCGCAATACGGGTGATGCCCAACGCTTGTCGCATCGACATCAGATAGGTCAGCGCTTCGTCTGCCGGAGGACCAACGCGCTCATATTGTTCCACTATCGACTGGCCCGCAGTTCCGGCTCAGGGTTGACGATCAGCGGTTCGCCGGGCTCAACCGACTTCCTTGCCGCTTCGACACGGTCGTTGTAGCTCCGAAGCAGTACGGGCGAGAGATTTGACGCGCTGAGCGTCTCATAGGCCGCGATGAGGATAGGCACGGCATTTTGCTCGGCTGCGGTATTGAGGCTCTTCTCAAGGGCATCTGCCACCCGGCCAGCTGCCGCCCTGTCAAGGACGAGAAGTTGTGCAATTCGCCGGTGTAGTTCCGCCAGCCAATATCGACTACCACCCGCCTCGGCCTGCGCCACCGCCGAATGAAGCAGGGCAAGCGCGTGACTGATCTCACCCGAGCGCGCGAGAAGTTCCGCGAGCATGCCGCAATAGACGGGCTCGTCCTCGGGTGTCTGCACTTGTCCATGCAGGCCGAGGGCCTCACGCATCTTGTCCTTGCCCCGCTCGAGTTGGCCAGCGTTGCCATCGCACCAGCCCTCGAAGATTTGTGCCGAGACGACTAGCGAAGGCAGGTGATGAAGCGCGGTCAGCTGTCGCAGATCCTCAATCACGTCACGCAACGAAGCGAAGTCGCGGCGATAGCAACTCAGCATCGCGCCGTTGATACAGGCATGCGCGATGCTGCTGACATGGCCAGTCTGCTGAGCCCAGCGGCGGGCCTCCGACATGGAGCGGAGAGCGCTCGTTGCACGTCCCGAGAACCACAGCGACAGTGCACGATGCGCCAAGCCGCACACGCGCGCGTCGTGCCCCCCAAAACGCGTGGCATTCGCGTGCCCCTGGCCCACGTCATAGTGCGGCAAGCCAGCATCAATCGCGGCTATGCATCCACCATGGTCTCCGCGATTGAAATCGACTGCCCATAAGCAGTGCCTAGCCTGAAGCTGAATCTCGGGGTCGTTAACCTCCTTTAGATCACTGACGACGGCCTGCGCCCGCTCGCCATCAACGACCGAACCCGTGAACCACCAACCCCAATAGATTGGGAACCACTTGGCGCGCTCTGCTATCGGCCGACGCCGTGCGATATTTACGCCTTCGTCGTAGAGCCTGCGGGCGTGCTCGGAATTTGGCCCTTCGACGGCGGTCAGTATCGGCCCGAGCGCCACCATCGCCGAGAGCCGCAGCGCATCCCGTTTGTCATGATCAGAAACCTGCCCGCAAAGCGCAATGGCATGCTCGAGCAGCTGCCTCGCCTCAGCCATGGCCGAGCGAGACGAGCTTTCCATGCCGGCATTGACGAACTCGCCGATCGCTTCGTCAAGCAGGCCGCCTCGCTCAGCATGATCGGCAAGAGCTGCCGTTGTTAGCCAGCCAACGAGGCTGCGGTTGCCACTAGCCACCGCATAAAGACGCTGATGCAGGGTCTGGCGCCGTTTCCGCAGTATTCCATTATAGATCGTCTCTTGGATAAGCGCATGCCGAAACGCGTACACTGTTGCCGCTGCGTGCCTGGCGCGTACGAAGCCTGCCTCGGCCAGGGCATCGAGCGCCGCAGAGATTGTGCCCGGGTCAAATTCCGGCAAGAGCGCCGACAGCAAGTCCAGGCTGAATCTGTTGCCGGCGACGGCGGCCGCGCGCGCCACCTCGCGGGCGCGGCCGAGAGGCTCCAGCCGGGCGTCCAACACTGTTTCCAACACCGCCGCGCGGCCGAGCGAAACGCCCTGTGGCAGCTGCTCAGTACCGCTAGCGGCATTCTCCGCCATCCATTGGCAAACCTCCTCGATGAACAGGGGTACACCGCCGGTGACGCGCTCGACCAACTCTATTAGCTCAGGCGCGGGCGCTCGCTTGCCTTGAGGCCACATCGTCGCGATTGCCCGCAAGGTGTCGGCATGCTCAAGGGGAGCGAGCAGGACATGCTTGCTTTTTTCGTCCAGCCAGTCGCCAAATCCCGGCCTCGTCGTTGCGATCAAGAGCACGGGGGAACTAGGAACCAGCTTTGCAAGTTCACCCAGCAGTTGCTTCGACGTAAGGTCGATCCAGTGAATATCTTCAACGATCAAGATCACTGGGCCACTGGCGCACGTTGCTTGTAACGCATGGCGCGCAGCCCAACCGGCCTTCTCTCGGATCACTTCCGGATCCATCTCATGGAAACCGGACCTCGCGCCTTCCACGCCGAGCAGAAAAGAAAAGATGTCGACGACTTCGGCGTCGTGAATGTCATGTGCTGCGAACACCTCTGCTACAAGCGCAGGGGTGAGTGCACGCTCGCCGTCGTCGAAATTGCCCAGCATCGCCTGCCGCAGTGGATATAGCGTCGAACGCGAGTCGCCTGGCATACATTGGAAGAGGAGCAACCTGTTGCGTTGGAAGCGCGTTCGCCGGCGCACCTCGTGTAGGATGCGCGACTTGCCAATGCCGGCGTCGCCCTCGATCACTACGACTTGGCCACGTCCCGAAACGGCCTCATTCCAACATTCGTAGATCAGCTCGGTCTCATCCGTACGGTCGACCAAGGGGCTGGTGAGGCGTCCGAACGCGGAGAAACGGTCTACTCCCCGCTTGTGACTCAGCGCCTGCCAGACCTGCTCGGGTTGCGCGAAGCCTTTGATGACGTGAGAACCGCAGAAGCTAAATACGTGTGAGCGCCGTGCCAGATTGCGCGTCTCGTTGCACACGACGACGGTATCCGGCCGGGCGATTGCCTGCAGCCTGGTCGCCAGCGCAAATGCCGGGCCGGTTACCGTGTCCTGCGCTACAGCGGTGTCCCCCTTCAGGATTAGCGTCATCGAGGTCGCCACACCGATCCTTACATGTAGGTCGCTCCTCCCTTTCTCTGCGGCAAGGAGCTTGCACGCCCTGACGATCTCAAGTCCGGCGCTGATCGTCAGCGACGCCGCATCCTTCGCACCCAGATCGACTGGGAACACAGCGACGCCGCCGTCGCCGACCTCGACCCTCACGGTTCCGGAGCACGATACGATTGCTTTCTTGGCGGCCATTTGAAACGCCAAGATAAGTTCCTCAAAATCTTCGATGCCGAGCAGGCCCAGCAGCTCGGTGGAGCCTACGAGATCGTAGCAAAGGGCGGTTAGTACGCGCCGCTCGTGACGGGTCTCGACGCCGTCATCCATCAACCCCTTGCCGATCGGAAGGCGCGAGCCAGTCCCCGCCTTCGGAACGTCAACTCGGCTCTTATGCGACATGTCACCCTCGCTGACAGCGCATACTATCAAAAGTATGACAGAGCACAAATTACTGAGCGGCGATCGCCGGAACGTGCGACGGCTGCTCAGGACCTCTCGCCTGTGGGTTGGCGAACTCAACGTCACATTTTTGTCCAAAGGCAGACATTCGACGGCCTAAGCCCAGACGTCCGCTCCCGGCGCACCGCAAAGCGATCGTCCACGGCCCAAAGCATGGAAGTCGGCTCGGGGTCATGAGCGTGACTTCGGCCACGGGCCAACGAACTTCCGCCAAAGGATCATCTTCCGCCGTGACACCGATACTGGCGTCGGATTTTTCCACTGGCGCACGACTGCAAGGTCAAGGCGCTACAGGGTCCTTTGCGCGCCCAAAGGACGCGCGGCTCTGTAGACCAGCGGCTTTGTCCCCCGAACTGTCCGCTTTGAACGCTTGAAGGGGCACTGTGGCTGTGCGATAGGCACTCCACAAAGTAGAGAACCTTGCGGAGAGGGCTGACATGGCGGGTGAACGGGGCCTTATGGCCGGCAAGCGCGGCCTTATCCTTGGCATCGCCAACAATCGCTCGATCGCTTACGGCATCGCCAAGGCCTGTGTCGATCACGGCGCCGAGATCGCGCTGACCTATCAGGGCGAGGCGTTCAAGAAACGTGTCGAGCCGCTCGCGGCGGAACTGGGCGCGCATGTCGCGGGCCATTGCGACGTGACCGACCCGGCCAGCCTCGATGCGGTGTTCGCCGATATCGCCAGCCATTGGGGCAAGCTCGATTTCCTCGTCCACGCCATCGCCTTCTCCGACAAGGACGAACTGACCGGCCGCTATGTCGAGACGACGCGCGACAATTTCCTGCGCACCATGGATATTTCGGTCTATTCCTTCACGACCATCGCCAAACGTGCCGAGGCGCTGATGACCGACGGCGGCTCGCTGCTCACGCTGACCTACTACGGCGCGGAAAAGGTGATGCCGCACTACAACGTCATGGGTGTCGCCAAGGCGGCACTCGAAGCCAGCGTGCGCTATCTGGCCGTCGACCTCGGCGCCAAGAAAATCCGTGTCAACGCGATCTCCGCCGGCCCGATCAAGACGCTTGCCGCATCCGGCATCGGCGATTTCCGCTATATCCTGAAATGGAACGAATACAATTCGCCGTTGAAGCAGACGGTCACGCAGGAGGAGGTCGGCGATTCCGGCGTCTATTTCCTGTCCGACCTTTCGCGCGGCGTCACCGGCGAGGTCCATCATGTCGATTCCGGCTATCATGTCGTCGGCATGAAGGCGGTCGACGCGCCGGATATTTCGACGGTCAAGGACTGACGCCACCGCCTGACCTCTTCCGGAAGACCTGATGTACCCGCTCGTCTATATCGTGCGCCACGGCCAGACGGCGTGGAACGCCGAGGCCCGGCTGCAGGGGCAGGCCGATACCGACCTCAACGAGCTCGGCCGCGAGCAGGCTAGCCGCAACGGGCGCAGGCTGGCCGAACTCATCGACAAGCCCGAAGATTTCGACTTTGTCGCCAGCCCGATGCGGCGCACGCGCGAGACGATGGAGCGCCTGCGCGCGGCGATGAAGCTCGATCCGCACGCCTATCGCACCGAGCCGCTGCTCGTGGAATTGAGCTTTGGCGACTGGCAGGGTTTCACCTTTGCCGAACTCGAGGCGAACAATCCCGGTTCGACCAGGCGCCGCCGCCTCGATAAATGGAATTTCCAGCCGCCCGGCGAGGGCGCCGAAAGCTACCAGATGCTGCTCGAACGGGTGAAGCCGTGGTTCGACGCGCTCGATCGCCAGACGGTCTGCGTGACCCATGGTGGCATCATGCGCGTAATGTTCCGCTTGGTACTTGGGATGTCCGAACAAGATGCGGTCAGCATGGAAGTGCCGCAGGATCGCGTGCTCAGACTGGACGGCCGGCGCCTGGAGTGGCTCTGAGACCGATGACGTAGCGTATGTTGAGATCAGGTCGGGCCGGCATCAGCTGAATATCGACGCGTCCTACTCGGTCGATCCGGTGTCCGGCAGTTCCATATCGGTGACGACGTTCTCGCCATTGGTCACGTCGTAGGCGAGGACGATGTCCATGCCTGGCTTCAGCGCATCGAGGTCGGTTTCGGCGTTCAGCTTGTAGGACTTGCCGTCGTCCAGCGTCAGCGTCAGCGCATCCTTGTCGACCTTCTTGATCAGGCCTTCGGTCTGGCCGGCGAAGGCGGCGGTGGAAATCAACAGCGTGGCGGCAACAGCGCCAATCAGGATACGCATCATCGTCCTCTTTAATCATTGCCGGTACAGCGGCTCGGTCCAACGGAACGGAACTGAGCAGAAACCAATCGAATGTGTCAAAACTAAATCCGCGGGATCACAGTTTGACCACTGTGGAAAACGCCAATAGAAGGCAGGCGACAGCGCCGCGCGTCCTCCTGGACGCGCAAGGGACGCTGTAGCACTTTTGATTTTGTGCATGATCCTTTCCGAAAATCGCTCCGATTTTCGGGCTCATGCGCTGAGCCGGCTCCGACGCCGGCAGGGCTGGTTCCATGTCGCACAACACGTTCGGCCATCTTTTCCGCGTCACCACCTGGGGCGAAAGCCACGGGCCGGCGCTGGGCTGCGTCGTCGACGGCTGTCCGCCAGGCATCCGCTTCACTCGCGACGAGATCCAGGCCGAACTCGACAAGCGCCGCCCCGGCCAGTCACGTTTTGTAACGCAGCGTCGCGAACCTGACGAGGTGAAGGTCCTGTCCGGCTTCATCCTCGATGAGGACGGTGAGACGATGGTCACCACCGGCACGCCGGTGTCGATGCTGATCGAGAACGTCGACCAGCGCTCCAAGGACTATGGCGACATCGCCCGCCAGTTCCGGCCGGGCCATGCCGATTACACTTACGAGGTCAAATACGGCCTGCGCGATTACCGCGGCGGCGGTCGCTCCTCGGCGCGTGAGACGGCGGCGCGGGTGGCCGCCGGGGCGCTTGCCCGAAAGGTCGTGCCCGGCATGGTGGTGCGCGGCGCGCTGGTGTCGATGGGCGATAAATCGATCGATCGCGCCAATTGGAACTGGAATTTCGTCGGCGACGCCGAAAACCCGTTCTTCACGCCTGATCCGGCGTCCGTCGCCGTCTTCACGAAATATCTGGACGGTGTCCGCAAGGCGGGCTCCTCGGTCGGTGCGGTCATCGAGATCGTCGCCGACGGCGTTCCGGCGGGGCTTGGCGCGCCGATCTATGCCAAGCTCGACCAGGACATCGCCGCCGGCCTGATGTCGATCAACGCCGTCAAGGGCGTCGAGATCGGCAACGGTTTCGAGGCCGCCCGCATCACCGGCGAGGAGAATGCCGATGAGATGCGCATGGGCAATGACGGCAAGCCGGTCTTCCTGTCCAACAATGCCGGCGGCATCCTCGGCGGCATCTCGACCGGCCAGGCGATCGTCGCGCGTTTCGCCGTCAAGCCGACCTCGTCGATCCTGACGCCGCGAAAGTCGATCGACAAGGACGGTAACGACGTCGAGATCATGACCAAGGGCCGGCACGATCCATGTGTCGGCATCCGCGCCGTACCGATCGGCGAGGCGATGGTTGCCTGCGCCATTGCGGATCATTATCTGCGTCATCGGGGACAAACGGGAAGGGAGTAGGGGAGTAGGGGAGTAGGGGAGTAGGTTACGCAGCTCCCACGACAGCATTTTTTCCTTTTCCCTACTCCCGTACTGCCCTACTCCCTTACTCCCCTGTTCCCGCGAGCGAAGCGAGCACCCATGCCTTACGACCAGAAGAAAATCGTCGAAGCCCTGCGCGCCTTCGAGCGCGGCGAGATCGTCGTCGTTATGGACGATGACGGCCGCGAGAACGAGGGTGACCTGATCGTCGCCGCCGTCCATTGCACGCCGGAAAAGATGGCGTTCATCGTCCGCAACACGTCGGGCATCGTCTGCACGCCGATGCCGCGCGAGGAAGCAAAGCGGCTCAACCTGTCGCCGATGGTGGCTGACAATGATTCCGCCCACACCACCGCCTTTACCGTCAGCGTCGACTTCAAGCACGGCACCACGACCGGCATTTCGGCGGACGACCGCACGCTGACGGTGCGCAATCTCGCCAATGGCAATGTCGGCGCTTCCGATTTCGTCCGCCCCGGCCACATCTTTCCGCTGATCGCGCGTGAAGGCGGCGTGCTGATGCGTTCGGGCCATACCGAAGCCGCTGTCGACCTCTGCAAGCTCGCCGGCCTGCCGCCGGTCGGCGTCATTTCCGAGCTGGTCAATGATGACGGCACCGTCATGCGTGGCCCGCAGGTGCAGGCCTTCGCCGAAAAGCACGGGTTGAAGCAGATCTCGGTTGCCGACCTTATCGGCTACCGGCAACGCAAGGAAACGCTCGTCGAGCGCGTCGCCTGTTCCGACATCGAGACGCCGGGCGGCAAGGCGCAGGTCTTCACCTACACGCTGCCCTGGGACTCCATGCATCACGTGGCGGTCGTCTTCGGCGATATCCGCGACGGCGTCGAGGTGCCGGTGCGCCTTCATTCCGAGGACGTGGTCAGCGACGTCTTCGGCACCAGCCACAGGCTGGACGCCATCATGAAGGCAATGGGCGAGCGCCAGCGCGGCGTCATCGTCTATCTGCGCGAAGGCTCGGTCGGCGTCGCCCATCAGGAGCGCAAGCGCCCGGCTGCCGGCGACCGCGAGGATCACGAAGAGGCGCGTCGCCGCGAAAACGAATGGCGCGAGATCGGCCTCGGCGCGCAAATCCTCAAGGATCTCGGCATTTCCTCGATCAATCTGATCGCCTCGCGCGAGCGCCATTATGTCGGCCTCGAAGGTTTTGGCATCCACATCGCCAAGACCGAGATTCTTTAGGCCATTCTTACGGTGCTGGTATGCGTCCGGCCCCGGCTCGGGGCGGACGCACCGGAAACTATTCCGCAGCGACCGCGGCTGCGTCGCATGCAGCCATGTCGCAGTCCGGCGCGGCAAGGCTGCGCTGGCCGGCGAGCACGATGACCAGCGCGATTGTGCCCGATGCCACCGATACCCAGAACCCGTTCTGCGCGCCGAAAGCGTCCACCACCCAGCCGGCGGCGAACGAGCCGAGCGCCATGCCGATGCCGATGCCGGTCATCACCCAGGTCACGCCTTCGGTCAGCACCGCCTCGGGCACGCGCCGTTCGATCAGGCCGAATGCCGTGATGAAGGTCGGCGAAATCGCCACGCCGCTGACGAAGACGGCCAGTGCCAGCAGCGGTACTGTGTCGGCGACGAGCAGCGGCAGCGTGGTAAGCGCAATGATGGCGATTGCGATGGCAAGCTGAATTTGCAGCGGCAGTTTCAGGTTCAGGGCGCCGATGATGATGCCGACGACGAACGATCCGAGCGCGTAGACGCCGATGACGAAGCTGGCGGCCCCTGGCTGGCCAAGCTCCTTGGTGATCGCCACCGTGCTCACCTCCGTGGTGGCGAAGGTCGCGCCGATGAAGATCAGGGCCAAGGTGATGATCTGGACCGGCCGCAGGCGGATTGCCGAGCCGCCTGAACCATGTTCCACCGGTCGGGCTCGCGGTTCGGTCGAGCGCTGCAGGATGAAGGCCGTCGAACCGAAGGCGAGGAACAATGTGCTCGCGAGCACTCCCGCTTCCGGAAAAAGCGCAACGCTCAGCCCTACCGACAGCGATGCGCCGGCGATGTACACCAGTTCGTCCGCCGCCGACTCGAAGGCGAACGCCGTGTTCAACTCGGGGCGGTTGCGAAAAATCTCGGTCCAGCGTGCGCGCACCATTGCCGGTATGCTGGGCATGACGGCGGCGAGCAGCGCCGAGACGAATAGCGTCCATATCGGCCAATGCTGATTGGCCGCTGCAATCAGGATCGCAAAAGCGAGCGTGGAAATCATGGTGGTCGGCACCACAATCCGCGTCTGGCCGAGGCGGTCCACGAGTCGCGATACCTGCGGGGCGACGAAAGCGTTGGCCAGCGCATATGTCGCGGAGACGGCACCGGCCAGCCAGTATTCGCCATCGGTCTGCGACAGCATCGCGACGATCCCGATCGGAGCCATGGCCATCGGCAGCCGGGCAACGAAGCCGGCGGCGGCAAAGCCCTTGGCGCCCGGCGCGCGAAAGATCTGGGAATAGGGATTTTGCATGGTCTGGCTCCTCGACAACGGCCGGTTCGGCGATTACATACGTGGCGTATGAGTTTAAATAGATCATACGCGGCGTATGTCAATTGGCATACGAGACGTATGTTAATAGGGCCAGAGCATGCATAGACCACGCAAGGAGATGATTGCCCAAACCCGCGCCAAGCTGATCGGGGCGGCGCGCCAGGCCTTCGGCACGCTCGGCTATGCCGAAGCCTCGATGGACGATTTCACGGCATCGGCCGGGCTGACGCGCGGTGCGCTCTATCATCACTTCGGCGACAAGAAGGGCCTGCTCCAGGCGGTCATTGCCGAGATCGATGCCGAAATGTCGGCCCGGCTGAAGGTCGTTTCGGCCAAGCCGGACAATCTCTGGCAGGGCTTTGTCGACGAATGCACCGCTTATATCGAGATGGCGCTGGAGCCGGAGATCCAGCGTATCGTGCTTCGCGACGGGCCGGCGGTGCTCGGCGATCCATCGCAATGGCCAAGCCAGAGCACATGCATCCGCTCGATGACAGAGAGCCTGCAAAGACTGAGCGACGAGGGGACAATTCTCGCCGTCGATCCCGAAGCCGCGGCAAGGCTGGTCAGCGGCGCCTCGCTGCATGCGGCGCAGTGGATCGCAAATTCGAACCATCCCGAAGCGACGTCGAAGAAGGCAGTGAAGGCGTTCAAGGTTCTTCTGGAAGGGCTGCTCAATCGCACCGGCAAGCTGCCTCAGCCTGACCGACCGTCGGCGATGCAGCCCGAGGTTGACCGATCACCGGCCTGAGGTCATCTTTTCGCCGATCCCAAGGCGGCTCGCGGTGGGCTCAGCCGACGCCCGTTGCCTAAACCCTGTTGAACATCGCGTCACCAGCGCGCGAAAACATGGCCAAACCGGCGAGGCGCGCCTATATCGGGGCATGGTCACGAGACTTTACACCCACCCGATTTTTCTCGAGCACATAACCCCGCCCGGTCATCCGGAGCGACCGGACCGTCTGCGCGCCATAGAGCGTGTGCTTGACGACGAGGCCTTCGCGGCGCTCGATCGCGTCCAGGCGCCCGAAGGCGACGAGGCAACCATCCTCTACGCGCATCCGCCCGAATTCGTCGAACGTGTCCGCGCAGCGATTCCGGACACCGGCATCGCCCGTATCGACGCCGACACCACCGCCAGCCCGAAGAGTTGGCAGGCGGCCGTGACCGCGATCGGCGCAGCCAACGCCGCGGTCGACGACGTCTTCACCGGCCGTGCCGAAAACGTCTTCGTCGCCGCACGGCCGCCCGGCCATCATGCCGAAAAGACCACCTCAATGGGCTTTTGCCTGTTCAACACCGCCGCGATCGCGGCACGCTACGCGCAGAAGAACCATGGCGCCGACCGCGTCGCCGTCGTCGACTGGGATGTGCATCACGGCAACGGCACGCAGGACATTTTCTGGGACGATCCATCGGTGCTCTATTGCTCGACACACCAGATGCCGCTTTACCCGGGAACCGGGGCCGTGAGCGAAACCGGCGCCGGCAACATTGTCAACGCGCCGCTGGCGCCGCAGAGCGGCAGCGATAGTTTCCGCGACGCCTTTCTGTCACGCATCCTGCCGGCGCTCGACAATTTTGCGCCCGACCTCATCATCATCTCCGCCGGTTTCGATGCCCACCACCGCGATCCGCTGGCCGAGATCAACCTCACCGAGGATGATTTCGACTGGGCGACCGGCCAGTTGCTCGAACGAGCCGGGCGCCGTAGCCGCAACCGGCTCGTCAGCGTGCTCGAGGGCGGCTACGATCTGCAGGGATTGGCATTTTCAGTCGCCGCCCATGTCGGGCGGCTGATGAAGGGATAGACGATGGCTGGTGAGACCAACGAGGATGTCAAGGCGATGAGCTTCGAGCAGGCGCTCGAGGCGCTGGAGAGGATCGTCGACGATCTGGAGCGCGGCGACGTTCCGCTCGACCAGTCGATCCGCATCTACGAGCGCGGCGAGGCGCTGAAGGCGCATTGCGACCGGCTGCTGAAGGCGGCCGAGGACAAGGTCGAGAAAATCAGGCTGTCGCGTGACGGCAAGCCGGTGGGGACAGAGCCGTTGGACGCGGATTGAGGCGCGGCCTCGAACGACAATTTTGCTTACCGGCTTTGGACATCATCACGATTGAGGATAAAACTCATCCCGTTTGAAACGGCTCCAGGACGAGAGGAGATTGCGAACGATGTGCAGAAACATCAAAACCCTGTTCAATTTCGATCCGCCGGCAACCAATGACGAGGTCCGCGATGCCGCGCTTCAGTTTGTCCGCAAGCTGAGCGGAACGACGCGGCCGTCGAAACAGAACCAGCATGCGTTCGACCATGCCGTCGAGGCCATTGCCGCCTCGGCGCGCGAATTGCTCGACAGCCTCGAGACGACACAGCATCCGCGCAATCGCGAAGAGGTGGCGGCCAAGGCGAAAGCCAAATCTGCACTTCGCTTCGCCTGAGGGGACCGCGTGAGCTTCTTTCCCGGAAACGATCCGCAGATGGGCGATGCCTTCGCCAGCGATCAGATCGAGCTGATGGTCATTCCGAATGCCAAGGACATCGGCGGATTTCAGGTTCGCCGCGCCTTGCCGACGGCCAGGCGCCGGCTGGTCGGACCCTTCATCTTCTTCGACCGCATGGGTCCAGCCGTTCTGCGAGCGGGTCAGGCGCTCGACGTGCGTCCGCACCCACATATCGGCCTGTCTACGGTGACTTACCTGTTCGACGGCAAGATCAGGCACCGCGATTCGCTCGGCACCGAGATGGTAATCCAGCCCGGCGATGTGAATTTGATGACCGCCGGCCGTGGCATCGTCCATTCGGAGCGGACACCGGAAGAATTGCGCGGCGCGCCGATGTCGGTTTCCGGCCTGCAGACATGGCTGGCGCTGCCGGACGGCAAGGAGGAGGTCGCGCCGGTCTTCGAGAACACCGCAGCCCTGCGCCTGCCCGAAGTCGAGGCCGAGGGGGTCAGCGGCCGTGTGATCATCGGTGCGTTTTCCGGACTGCGCTCCCCGGTCGCCACCGCTTCGGACACGCTTTATGCCGATCTCAGGCTGGCGCCGGGTGCCGGCGTGAAAATCCCGGCCGATGCCGAGGAGCGCGCCATCTATACGCTGGAAGGCGAGGTTTCGATATCCGGTGACCGCTTCCCGGCCGAGCGGCTGCTGGTTTTCCGGCCCGGCGATGAGATCGTTGTCTCATCGGAACGCGGCGCCCATTTCATGCTGTTTGGCGGCGCTTCGCTCGGTTCGAAACGTTATATCTGGTGGAATTTCGTATCGTCCTCAAAGGAACGCATCGAGCAGGCGAAAGAAGAATGGAAGACGGGCCGCTTCGATATCGTTCCTGGAGACGAGCAAGAGTTCATCCCGCTGCCCGAAAGCTGATGCGCGTTACCGCCACATTTACATTCGCCGGCCAGCGGCATATTTCACGATGAACAGAAAATCTGACCAGGCTCGCAAACAGTGAACGCAAAGCCCGATACGCCGCTTCTCGACAAGGTCCGCGTCCCAGCCGATTTGCGCACGCTTGCCGAAGGCGACCTGCCGCAGCTGGCGTCAGAGCTTCGCGCCGAACTGATCGACGTCGTTTCCCACACCGGGGGCCATCTCGGCGCCGGCCTCGGCGTCGTTGAACTGACTGTCGCGCTGCATTACGTCTTCAACACGCCGGACGACCGGCTGATTTGGGACGTCGGCCACCAGGCTTATCCACACAAGATCCTGACCGGCCGCCGCGATCGCATTCGCACGCTGCGCCAGGAGGGCGGCCTGTCCGGCTTCACGCGTCGCGTCGAGAGCGAATACGATCCGTTCGGCGCAGCCCACTCCTCGACCTCGATTTCAGCCGGCCTCGGCATGGCGATGGCGCGCGATCTGTCCGATGGCCGCAACAATGTCATTGCCGTCATCGGCGACGGCGCCATGTCGGCCGGCATGGCCTATGAGGCGATGAACAATGCCGGCGCACTCGATGCCCGGCTGATCGTCATCTTGAACGACAACGATATGTCGATCGCTCCGCCGACCGGTGCAATGAGCGCCTATCTGGCCCGTCTGGCGTCGGGCAAGACCTATCTGGGCTTGCGCGATTTCGGCAAGAAGCTGACGTCCTATCTCGGCGAGCGCGCCGATCGCGCCATCAAGCGAGCGGTCGAGCATGCGCGCGGTTACGTCACCGGCGGCACGTTGTTCGAGGAGATGGGGTTCTACCACATCGGCCCGATCGACGGTCACAACCTCGAGCACCTGATCCCGGTGCTGAAGAACGTCCGCGACAATGCCGACGGCCCGGTGCTGATCCATGTCGTGACCCAGAAGGGCAAGGGCTACGCCCCGGCCGAGGCGGCGGCCGACAAATATCATGGCGTCAACAAATTCGACGTCATCACCGGCGCCCAGGCCAAGGCGCCCGCCAATGCGCCGAGCTACACCAAGGTGTTTGCCGAAAGCCTGATCCAGGAGGCCCGAGAGGACGACCGCATCGTCGCTATCACCGCCGCCATGCCGAACGGCACTGGGCTTGATCTGTTCGGCGAAGCGTTTCCGGCGAGGACCTTCGATGTCGGCATCGCCGAGCAACATGCGGTGACCTTCGCCGCCGGCCTTGCCACGGAAGGCTTCAAGCCTTTCGCGGCGATCTACTCGACCTTCCTGCAGCGCGCCTACGATCAGGTCGTCCACGACGTGGCGATCCAGAAATTGCCGGTGCGCTTTCCGATCGATCGCGCCGGCTTCGTCGGCGCCGATGGTGCCACCCATTGCGGCGCCTTCGACACGACCTTCCTGGCGACGCTGCCCGGTTTCGTCGTCATGGCCGCGGCCGATGAGGCCGAGCTGCGCCACATGGTACGCACCGCTGCAAGCTACGATGACGGCCCGATCGCCTTCCGCTACCCGCGCGGTAACGGCGTTGGTGTCGAGATGCCGCAACGCGGCTCGGTATTGGAGATCGGCAAGGGCCGGATCGTCAGGGAAGGCACCAAGGTTGCGCTGCTTTCCTTCGGCACCAGGCTGCAGGATTGCCTGGCCGCGGCCGAGGAGCTTGGCGCGGCCGGGCTTTCGACCACGGTCGCCGATGCCCGTTTTGCCAAGCCGCTCGACGAGGACCTGATCCGGCGGCTGGCCCGTTCGCACGAGATACTGGTGACGGTGGAAGAGGGCGCGGTCGGCGGCTTCGCCAGCCATGTGCTGCAGTTCCTGGCCCATGAAGGGCTGCTGGAGAGCGGCCTGAAGGTGCGCCCGCTGGTGCTGCCCGATACATTTGTCGACCATGCCAAGCCGGAAAAGATGTATGCCGATGCCGGGCTGGACAGCGCCGGCATCGTGCGCACCGTGTTCGTGGCGCTGGGGCATACCGCGCAGGCCCAGCGCGCCTAGCTTTTTGGACGCATTCCCGCGACGCCGACGCGATTCAACTTGGCTGCAAGATGCTAGTCTGAATCAAAATCTCAACTGCTTGAATCAAATTGCCGGCGCACAGTCGTAACATGCTGTTTACGCTGCCGTTTGGCGATTTGCTTACCGTGTCCTTTGGCCGTTCTTCAACGCTGCCCTGCTAGAAGGCAACCAGGCAGGGGAAAGAAGACCAATGAGATCGCTTTTGGGCGGCATCGCGCTTGCGGCCATCTTCGCCGCGTCGGCCGGGGCCGAAACGCGCTGCGACCGCAAACTCGAAGAGGCGGTGATGGGCATCGTCGCCGGCAAGATCGGCGAAATCCGCGGCGGCTTTTCCTACAAGCAGGCGCCGCAATTTGTCGTCATGCCAGATACCTTGCCGAAGGCGTCAATTTCCGTTGACCGGCCGCGCCCGCAGGTGTTCGGCGACAGCAGCGACGGTCCGACGCCGGCCGCCGAACGGCGGGTTTCGCGGACCAGATTCTAAAGCATGATCCCGAAAAGACTCTAGAAACTAGAACCACATGTCCCGCACACAGCGACCATCTCTCGGCAAATCCTCGAATGTATCGAGACCATCGAAATGGTCGATCGGGAGATCGGCGACGGCCTCGGGCGGCGCAAGCCTCACATTGACGGCGATGCGGTAGCGCCCAGCCGCATCGGGATGCAAACCGCGCCAGGCCAGGACGCAAGCGCAGGTTGGGCAGAAGAGAATCTCAAGCGAAGGATGAGCCTTTCCGACGCGCCGATAGGCGCTTACGGGCCCGGCAAGGCGGATGCGTTCGTCGACATAGTCGTAAGCCCAGAGCGTGCCGTAGCGACGGCAAAGTGTGCAACTGCAGGCAGTGATCGAACCGGGATCGCCCTCCAGGGTCCAGTGGGCTGCGCCGCAGTGGCAGGTTCCCGTCAGCATGTTCCTCCTCCACGTTTCGACGGCTAAACGGCATCTCTTTCTTAGCATTGCGTCGGGTCTCGTGCGAGGTTCGACAAACAGCGCAGCGGCTTGATGCGTTCACCGCCTTTCCAACTATGCCTTCTCTGATCGCCAATCTCCTTGCCATCATCGTTGGCTTTCGCCATGAAGGCCGATGACTTCCCTTCCGCCAGCCAGCATACGCCAGCGGCTCGACGAATTGCTCGTCCAGCGCGGCCTGTTTGCCAGCCGCTCGCGTGCCCGCGACGCGGTCGAGCGCGGCACCGTGACGGTCGATGGCATCGTCGCCCTCAAGCCGGGCCAGGCCGTTCTGCCTGAGTGCAACATCGTCGTTGACGATCCGGCGCAAGGTTACGTGTCGCGCGCTGCACTGAAGCTGAAGGCTGGTCTCGACCATTTCGCCCTCGACCCCACCGGCAGCGAAGCGCTCGATGTCGGCGCCTCGACCGGCGGCTTCACGCAGGTGCTGCTCGAACGCGGCGCGGCGCATGTCACGGCGATCGATGTCGGGCACGGCCAGGTGCACTCCAACATTGCCGGCGATCCGCGCGTGACGGTAATTGAAGGCCTGAATGCGCGCGAACTATCGGCCGCCGATCTCGGCGGCCGTGTGCCGGATTTCATCGTCTCGGATGTCAGCTTCATATCGCTGAAACTGGCGCTGCCGCCGGCGCTTGCCTTGGCCAGGAATGGCGCAAAAGCTGTGTTTCTGGTCAAGCCGCAATTCGAGGCCGGCCGCGAGGCGATCGGCAAGGGCGGCCTGCTGAAGGACCCCTATGATGCGGCGCGCATTGCCGGCCTGATGCAGGACTGGCTCGATGCCATTCCCGGCTGGCGCTCGCTGGGGCTTCATCTGTCACCGATAGAGGGCGGCGACGGCAACCGCGAGTTCCTGCTCGGCGGCATCAAGGACGTCGAGACCCAGAGGCGATGAGCACCCGTTTCACGATCGCAAGGTTGGGCTCGCAGGGCGACGGCATCGCCGAGACGGAAACCGGCGAGGTTTTCATTCCGTTCGCGCTGCCGGGAGAGGTCGTCACCGCCGCGCGGGAGAAAGATCGCGCCACCTTGATGTCGGTCCTTCAGGCTTCGCGGTTGCGGGTCGATCCGCCGTGCCGGCATTTCGGCGCATGCGGCGGCTGCGCCGTCCAGCATCTCGAGACTGAAGCCTATCACCGGTGGAAGCGCGAAAAGGTCGTGCATGCGCTGAAGAGCAAGGGCATCGCTTGCGATGTCGGGGCGCTGGTGCCGTGCGCGCCGCACACGCGCCGCCGCGTCGTCTTCACCGCCCGGCGGAGCGAGGCGGGAATGCAGTTCGGCTTCGTTCGCGCGCTGTCATCCGAGATCATCTCGATCGAGGAATGCCCGATCTCGGCGCCGCAGATCGTCGCTGCGCTCGACCGTTTGAGGATGCTTGCCGGACTGATCTGCACCACGACCAAATCGTTCCACATGGCGGTGACGGTGACCGGTTCCGGCCTCGATGTCGCGGTTCACGATTCCGGCAAGCTCGGCGAGAACCAGCGCCGCGTCGCTTCCAACTTCGTCATCGCCGAGGGGCTAGCCAGGCTGTCGGTCGACGGCGAGGTCATTATCGAACCAAACAAACCGGTCGTCCTGTTTGGTGGCGTCGCCGTCGCAGTGCCTCCGGGCGCTTTCCTGCAGGCGACCGAAGCTGCCGAACAGGCGATGGCCAACATTGTCGGCCAGCATTTCGCGCGCGCCAAAAAGGTCGCCGATCTCTTCGCCGGCTGCGGCAGCTTCGCGCTGCGCCTGGCCGCAAGATCGGAGGTTCATGCGGTGGAAGGCGATGCGGCAGCACTCGCGGCGCTCGACCGGGCATTCCGTTTCGCCAGCGGCCTGAAGCGGGTGACCGGCGAACGTCGCGACCTGTTCCGGAGGCCGCTCACATTCAAGGAGTTGAATGCCTTTGACGGCGTTGTCTTCGACCCGCCTCGCGCCGGCGCCGAGGACCAGTCGAAGCAGATCGCGCGCTGCGACGTGCCGCTCGTCGCCGCGGTGTCTTGCAATCCGGTAACGCTGGCGCGGGACCTACGCATCCTCATGGACGGCGGCTACGCCCTGAAGAGCGTGACGCCGATCGACCAGTTCCTGTGGTCGCCGCATGTCGAGGCCGTGGCGCTGTTGGAGAAGCCGAGACGAAGGCGCTAGCAGCCAGGGCCTGAAACGCGCACCAAAAAAGCACATTTTTAGCGCACGTCGTTCAAACTGTGCCAAGAAATTTAGCGCACGTCGTTCAAACTGTGCCAGGAAATTGCCATGAGCACCGCAGCCTTCGAAATTTCGGCATCGCGCTTCGGCGAGGAGCGGGCGCCGCTTCTCTCGCCAAGGCGGGTCGCTGAACTGCTAGCGGTCAATATGACAGAACTGGCGGGGCTGACCGGTCTCGCGCGCAACACGCTTGCCGCCAAGCCCGGTGCGCGCAAGGTCGACGCCGCATTGAGTCCCATCGTCCGTATCCTGGCGATGGCCGGCGAGATGGCCGGTGATGAACATCGTGCGGCGATCTGGTTCAAGCATCAGCCGATCCCCGGTTGGGCCGGAAAGACCGCCTACGATCTGGTTCGCGAAGGCAAGACGGACAAGGTGCTTGCCTATCTGGAGGCAGTCCGCTCCGGCATCTATGCCTGAAACCAGGCTGACCCTGTGGCGCGCTTTTGTGCCGCGCTGGGCCGCTGTGAGCTGCTATGCTTCTTGCACGCGTTCGTATCCGGCCGCCTTCGCGGCCCTGACGAACTTGCGGTCAAAAGTCGCGAAGCCAGCGCAGTGAGCGGACTTGCCCAGATGCAGCGCATCAGCGAAATCCAACCCCTGTTCCGAGAGGTCGAGCGCGGACGACACGACCGCCCCGTCTTCCACCTCTACCGTGGGAAGCCCGCTAAACACCCGTAGCGTACGGGCGATTTCAAGAGGCGCAAAACCGTAGGCGCTGCGCAACACCCATTCGACTTCCAGCATCACCGTGACGGCGACAAAGACCGGCTGGCTATCGATCAGCGCCCGGGCGCGGGAAGACTGCGACGGGTGATCGCCCGTCAGGTAGCGGACGATCACGTTGGTATCAATTGCGAGCATGGCGCCGCCGCGCTTCGGCGAGCACGCCCGCGTCCATTTCTTCCAACGTCTTCGGCCTGCCGCTATAGCGCAGCGATCCAAACACGTCCTCTGGCCGCGTCTCGGCGAAGACTGGCGCAGGCTTCAGTAGCACGCCCTCCGGGGTATCCTCGACCAGAAGGCGTGTGCCGGCATGCCATTCCCTCCGTTTCCGGATCGCGCTGGGCAGGATAACCTGTCCCTTGGTCGAGACCGTAGTTACGAGCTTCTCTGCGGCAGCCATCTCGGCACGTCCTTAGGTGTAAGACGAATGTAAGATAGTCGAAGCTCTCGGCAAATTCAAGGCGCAAGCTACTCCTACTTAAAGCGATGACAAGGCAGTGGGCGGCGGGGATTGGTTGTTCCGGAGCGGCGATAATTCGGCGTCAACTCCATCAAACCCTGGTGCCGCCGACTGTCATCTGGTTCATCCTGAGATGCGGCTGGCCGACGCCGACCGGCACGCCCTGTCCGGCCTTGCCGCACATGCCGATGCCGGTGTCGAGCTTCATGTCGTTGCCGATCATCGCCACACGATGCATGGCATCCGGCCCGTTGCCGATCAGCATGGCGCCCTTGATCGGCTGCGTCACCTTACCGTTCTCGATCATGTAGGCTTCGGTGCAGCCGAACACGAACTTGCCCGAAGTGATGTCGACCTGGCCGCCACCGAACGACACGGCATAGATGCCGTTCTTGACCGAGGCGATGATCTCGTCCGGCTCCATGTCGCCTGCTGTCATGTAGGTGTTGGTCATACGCGGCATAGGCTCGTGCGCGTAACCTTGGCGTCGCCCGTTGCCGGTGGCTTTCATGCCCATTAGCCGGGCGTTCTGACGGTCCTGCATGTAGCCGACCAGCTTGCCATCGTCGATCAGCACGTTATAGGCCGAAGGCGTACCCTCATCGTCGACGGTCAGCGAACCACGCCGCTCGGGCATGGTGCCGTCATCAACGACGGTGACGCCTTTCGCCGCCACCTGCTGGCCAAGCAGGCCGGCGAAGGCCGACGTCTTCTTGCGGTTGAAATCGCCTTCCAGCCCGTGGCCGACCGCCTCGTGCAACATGACGCCCGGCCAGCCGCTCGACAGCACGATGTCGAAAGTGCCGGCGGGTGCTGGAACCGCTTCGAGATTGACCAGCGCTTGCCGCAATGCCTCCTTGGCCGCGTGCCGCCAGCTGTCCTCGATCAAGAATTCACCAAAATCCTTGCGGCCTCCCATGCCGTAGGAGCCGCTCTCCTGGCGGTCGCCGTCGCCGACCACCACCGACACGTTGATCCTGACCAGCGGACGGATGTCGCGCACCCCCTGGCCGTCGGCGCGCACGATCTCGACATGCTGCCAGGAGGCGGCGAGCGACGCCGTCACCTGCCTGACGCGCGGATCCTCGGCCCGCAGCCATGCATCGATTTCCTGAAGCAGCTTGGCCTTGGCCTCGAAGGAAGGCGAGGGGATAGGGTTTCCGTCGCCGTAGAGATGGCGGTTGGTGCGGGCAGGCGCTGCGGCAAGCGTGCCGGAATAGCCGCTCTTCACCGTCGAAACGGCATCGGCGGCGCGCAGCAGCGAGGCTTCGGAGAGATCGCTGGAATGGGCGTAGCCGCTGGCTTCGCCGGCGACGGCGCGCAGGCCGAAACCCTGGTCGGTGTTGAAATTCGCGGTCTTCAGCTTGCCATTGTCGAACATCAGCGATTCGCTTTCGCTATATTCGAGAAACAGTTCGCCGTCGTCGGCGCCGTTAATAGTCTCGGCAACGATTTGCTTGATGCGATCGTCGGAAATGTCAAATTGGCCGATCAGGCTGTTCATGGCAGGTCCATTCGCAGGAGGATTGTTTCCCACGATGTAGGCGCGAAGGCCCGCACAGACAATCTGAAATAAGATTTGCCGTGACCTCGGCCGGTCAACTCACTGGATCGCGCTACAAGACCCAGTCTCAAGGCAGGGCGGCGAAGCCGTCGGCGAAACCCTTGAGGTCGACGGGAATGCCGATGCCCTCTTCCGGCGTCTGGAAGACGATGAAGGTGGCGGACGTACCGGTCTTCAGCGTGTCGAGCAGCGGTTTTTCCAGGATGACCTCGGCATAGCAGCCGTCTTGGAAACAGCGCACGAAATAGGCGCGGCCGATATCCTTGCCGTCGACATTGAGGCCGAGGCCGTTGGGCAACAGCACGCCGAGCGGCGCCAGCACACGCAGGATTTCGGCCTTGTTGTCGGCTGTGCGCAGCACGACAACGGAAAGACCCATTTCCGGACGGTCCTCGGCGACGACGTTCTGCATCATCACGCATTGTTCGGATGTAGCACCGGCGGGCGTATCGCAGATGATCGACCACGCCCCGTGCGTTGACTTCACCGTGCCGCTTGGCTGCGCGGCATTGGCCAGGCCGGCCTCGGACAAGGCTATTGCGGCGGCAACAAAGATGACCTTCGCCAAGGTTCTCGAAAGCCAAGGGTTCATGACGGCTCCATTGCGAATCACGGCACTTTAAGCCGCACTAAACCCAAGTAAAGGACGAGACCCCGGCGATCTGCCCCGACACAGGCAACAATGCGCTTTTCCGTGCCAATTTCGCCCTAATTGCGACGGTTCCGCGCGCCGCGCGGCTCATTCTACCCGGATGCCGCTCTGGTGATTCGCGGCGAGCCGTCACCGCACGAAGCCAGCGCCGCGCTTGCGCGCAAAAATGCCGCACGGGTTCCGGCGCTCCTTTCTTGCGGAGGCAAATAGAGTATGGTTTGAACCAGCCTTGAATTGTCCGGGATTCCCGTCCCGGCATTGTTCGACATTCTTGCGGTCCGATCGCGAGGAACTGGGAGATGACGAGGGCGATGAGAAAATTCCTGGCAACCGCCAAAATCGTAGCTACTGCCGCCGCCACGTTGTTTGCCGCTGCATCCGCTCATGCAGCCCAGCCCCAACCTTGGGAAACCAGTTTTCAGCCTCCGGCAACCGACATTATGCGGCAGATCGAGTGGTTCGGGAACTACTCGTTTGCGTTCATCATTGTGATCACCGCCTTGGTGCTTTTCCTGATTGCCTACTGCATTTTGCGGTTCCGGGCGAGCGTCAACCCGACGCCGTCGCGCACCAGCCACAACACGCTGATCGAGGTCATCTGGACTGTCGGTCCCGTCGTCATCCTGCTCTGTCTCGCCATTCCCTCGTTCCAGCTGCTGACCGCGCAATACACGCCGCCGGAAGAAGCCAAGCTGACCGTCAAGGCGACCGGCAATCAGTGGAACTGGGACTACGAATACCAGGTCGACAACACGCTTTCCTTTAATTCCGCGATCCTTCAGGATTCCGACAGGGCTGCTGCCGGCAAGGAAGATCGCGCCGCGTATCCGCGCCTGCTCGCCGTCGACAATGAGATGGTGGTGCCGGTCAGCACCATGACCCGGGTGCTGGTGACGGCGACCGACGTCATTCACGCCTTTGCCATGCCGTCCTTCGGCATCAAGACCGATGCGGTGCCGGGCCGCATCAACGAGGTCTGGTTCAAGGCGGACAAGGAAGGCCTCTATTACGGCCAGTGCTCGGAACTCTGCGGCAAGGACCACGCCTTCATGCCGATCGCCATTCGCGTCGTCTCCGATGCACAATACAAGACCTGGCTGGCGGCAGCCAAGACCGACCTTCCCGGCGCCAACAAGGCGCTGATGGCCGAGGTCGATGGCACGAACAAGGTAGCGGCCGCCGGCAATTGATGCCGCGACCAGAAAAGATTCAGGGAACGGAGCCGACCATGGCGCACGCTGCAGCTCACGACGACCACGACCACAAGCCGTATCATGGCTGGGTCCGGTGGGTGTATTCGACCAACCACAAGGACATCGGTACGCTTTATCTGATCTTCGCGATCATGGCGGGCTGCATCGGTGGCGCCTTGTCGGTCGTCATGCGCATGGAATTGCAGGAGCCGGGCATCCAGATCTTCACTGGCCTGGCGCAGATGGTCTACGGCATGAACGGCGACGCCGCCATCGACGGCGGCAAGAGCATGTACAATGCTTTCACCACCGCGCATGCGCTGATCATGATCTTCTTCATGGTGATGCCGGCGCTGATCGGCGGCTTTGCCAACTGGATGGTGCCGATCATGATCGGCGCGCCGGATATGGCCTTCCCACGCATGAACAACGTGTCGTTCTGGCTGCTGCCGCCGGCTTTCATTCTGCTGATTTTCTCGGCCTTCGTCCCGAGTGCGCCCGGCGCCTACGGCGTCGGCGGCGGCTGGACGCTTTACCCGCCGCTGTCGACATCGGGCCAGCCTGGACCGGCCATGGACCTGGCGATTCTGTCAATCCACATAGCCGGCGCCTCCTCGATTCTTGGCGCCATCAACTTCATCACCACCATCTTCAACATGCGCGCGCCCGGCATGACCATGCACAAGATGCCGCTGTTCGCCTGGTCGGTGCTGATTACCGCCTTCCTGCTGCTGCTGTCGTTGCCGGTGCTGGCCGGCGGCATCACCATGCTGTTGACCGACCGCAATTTCGGCACCACCTTCTTCGCCCCGGACGGCGGCGGCGATCCGATCCTGTTCCAGCACCTGTTCTGGTTCTTCGGCCATCCGGAGGTCTACATTCTGATCCTGCCGGGTTTCGGTATCATCAGCCATATCATCTCGACCTTTTCGAGGAAGCCGGTGTTTGGCTATCTCGGCATGGCCTATGCGATGGTTGCCATCGGCGCGGTGGGCTTCATCGTCTGGGCCCACCACATGTACACGACGGGCCTGTCGCTCGACACCCAGCGCTATTTCGTCTTTGCCACCATGGTCATCGCGGTGCCGACGGGTGTGAAGATCTTCTCGTGGATCGCCACTATGTGGGGCGGGTCGATTTCGCTCAAGACCCCGATGCTGTGGGCGATCGGCTTCATCTTCCTGTTCACTGTTGGCGGCGTCACCGGCGTGCAGCTGGCCAATGCCGGCCTCGACCGCCCGCTGCACGACACCTATTTCGTGGTCGCGCACTTCCACTACGTGCTGTCGCTGGGCGCGGTCTTCGCCATCTTCGCCGGCTGGTACTACTGGTTCCCGAAGATGACCGGCTACATGTATTCGCCGGTGATCGCCAACACCCACTTCTGGGTCACTTTCGTCGGCGTCAACCTGGTCTTTTTCCCGCAGCACTTCCTCGGTCTCTCCGGGATGCCGCGTCGCTATATCGACTATCCGGATGCCTTCGCCGGCTGGAATATGGTGTCGTCCTACGGCTCGTACATCTCGGCTGTCGGCGTCGTCATCTTCCTCTTCGGCGTCTTCGAGGCGTTCCAGAAGAGGCGGGTCGCCGGCGCCAATCCTTGGGGCGAGGGTGCGACCACGCTGGAATGGCAGCTGCCTTCGCCGCCGCCGTTCCACCAGTGGGAACAGTTGCCGAAGATCAAGTAGGCGGTTGCCTCCTTAATACGGAACCGCCGGCCGGCCGGCGGTTTTGGCCAACGGAATGATGGACTTTAAGTACGCATGGCCCTTGCCGAAGACAGACTGATTGACGAGCCGGGCTTCCGCATGTCGGAAGCGACGGCGGGCGATTTCTTCGCCCTGCTGAAGCCGCGCGTCATGTCGCTGGTGGTGTTCACTGCGTTTGTCGGCATGGTCGCCGCCCCGGTGACCATCAATCCGCTGCTGGCGGTGATCGCGATCCTGGCTATTGCCATCGGCGCCGGCGCCTCCGGTGCGCTCAACATGTGGTACGACGCAGACATCGATGCGGTGATGACGCGCACCGCCGGCCGTCCCGTGCCGGCCGGCCGCATCCGACCGGGCGAGGCATTGAGTTTCGGGTTGGTGCTGTCGGTTCTGTCGGTGATGACGCTCGGCGTGCTGGTCAACTGGTTGGCAGCATCGCTTCTGGCTTTCACCATCTTTTTCTATGCCGTCATCTATACGATGTGGCTGAAGCGCTGGACGCCGCAGAACATCGTCATCGGCGGGGCTGCCGGTGCCATTCCGCCGGTCATAGGCTGGGCGGCGGTAACCGGATCGGTCAGCCTCGAAAGCTTGGTGCTGTTCCTGATCATTTTCCTGTGGACGCCGCCACATTTCTGGGCGCTCGCGCTCTTCAAGTCGGAGGACTATGCGAAGGCAGGCATTCCGATGATGCCGAATGTCGCCGGCCAGGCCTCGACCAGGCGCCAGATCTTTGCCTATGCGC
The DNA here is from genome assembly GCF_040322175.1 of Mesorhizobium sp. M0185. Taxonomy (NCBI): domain Bacteria; kingdom Pseudomonadati; phylum Pseudomonadota; class Alphaproteobacteria; order Hyphomicrobiales; family Phyllobacteriaceae; genus Mesorhizobium; species Mesorhizobium sp. M0185. The sequence continues at coordinate 47,235 of NZ_JAMYSY010000008.1, forward strand.
TGGTCCTCGCACCGGTTGGCGTGCTGCCATGGGTTCTCGGCTTCACCACGCCGGCCTATGGCATCGTTGCATTGCTGCTCGGCGCCGGCTTCGTCTGGTATGCGTGGAAGGTGCTGCAAATGGCCGATGACGACCGGGCGATGAAGCCGGCCAAGGCCTTGTTCGGCTATTCGCTGCTCTATCTCTTCGCCATCTTCGCCGCCTACCTTGGCGATTGCGTTGTCGCGCGCGCGCTGACCATCGGTGGAGCATGAGCATGATCGAAAAGAAGCTTGAACTGGTCACGCTGACCGAACGTCAGCAGAAGGCCCGCCGCAATCGCTCGGCCGCAATCGGTTTCGCGCTGGCGGCGCTGGTCGTCATATTCTACGTCGCGACCATCGTGAAATTTGGTCACAGTTTCCCCGGCTCGATGTGAGCTCACAATGACCAGGCAAACAGTCACCGATCCTACGAAGAAAAACACGAACCGCGTCGTCGCCGGCGTCTGCATCGCGTTCTTCGGCGGCATGATCGGCATGGCCTACGCCGCGGTGCCGCTCTACGCGATGTTCTGCCAGGCGACAGGCTACGGCGGCACCGTCAAACGGGCGACCCAGCAATATGCCGATCGGGTGCTCGATCGCGACATCACCATCCGCTTCGACGCCAACACCGCCGGCGTTCCCTGGCAATTCCAGCCGGTCGCCCGCTCGATCACCATCAAGATCGGCGAAACCGCCGAGGCGCATTTCAGCGCGACCAACAAATTCAGCCGTCCCATCACCGGACGCGCCACCTTCAACGTGCAGCCGGAACTGGCCGGACCTTACTTCAACAAGGTCGAGTGTTTCTGCTTCACCGACACGACGCTGAAGCCGGGCGAGACGCTGGACATGCCGGTCGTCTTCTATGTCGATCCCGACATCGTCAACGCGCCGGAATTGAAGGATCTGACGACGATTACCCTGTCCTACACGATGTTCCCGGTCGACAAGACCAAGCCGGTCGCATCATCGGTGCCGGCCGACGGCCGCCGCAACAAGATTTCAGATACCGAAGCAAGCCTCGGGGGTTGACATGGCAGACGCACACGCAAAACCACAACATGACTACCACCTTGTCGACCCGAGCCCGTGGCCTTTCCTGGGCTCCGTCGGGGCGCTGGTGACCGCGTTCGGCGGCGTCTGTTACATGCAATATCTCAAGGGCGGCGATTTCCCGATCTTCGGTTTCAACATCGCTAATCCATGGTTGTTCTTCATCGGCCTGCTGATCGTCATCTACACGATGTTCGCCTGGTGGTCGGATACGATCAAGGAGGCGCATGAGGGACACCATACCCGTGTCGTGTCGCTGCATCTGCGCTACGGCATGATCATGTTCATCGCCTCCGAGGTGATGTTCTTCGTCGCCTGGTTCTGGGCCTTCTTCGACGCCAGCCTGTTTCCGGGCGAGGTCCATCAATACGCCCGTACCGCCTTCACCGGCGGCGTCTGGCCGCCCAAGGGCCTCGAGGTTCTCGACCCCTTCCATCTGCCGCTCTACAACACCGTCATCCTGCTTCTGTCGGGTACCACGGTGACCTGGGCGCACCACTCGCTCATCCACGGCGACCGCAAGGGCCTGATCAATGGCTTGGTGCTGACCGTCGGCCTCGGCATGCTGTTCACCATGGTGCAGGCCTATGAGTACATGCACGCGCCGTTCGGCTTCAGGGATTCGATCTACGGCGCCACCTTCTTCATGGCGACCGGCTTCCATGGTTTCCACGTCATCATCGGCACGATCTTCCTGTTGGTCTGCCTGATCCGCGCCATGAAGGGCGACTTCACGCCCAAGCAGCATTTCGGCTTCGAGGCCGCCGCCTGGTATTGGCACTTCGTCGACGTGGTGTGGCTGTTCCTGTTTGCCTCGATCTACGTCTGGGCATCGAACGGCGCGATGATCGAACCGCACTGAGATCGAGCTGAGGAAATCGACAAGGCGGCTGCGGCGACGTGGCCGCCTTATCTTTTGCGGCAAATGCTCCTAGGATGACCTCATGAGCGACGACAAGGCGATCTGGCCACCAATCGATCCGATCTCGGCCGGCTTGCATGGCCGCTGCCCCCGCTGTGGCGAGGGCAAGCTGTTCTCCGGGTTCCTCACGGTCGGTGATCGCTGCTCCAATTGCGGCCTCGATTATTCCTTCGCCGATGCCGGCGACGGGCCGGCGGTGTTCGTTATCCTGATCATCGGCTTTATCGTCGTCGGCCTGGCGTTGTGGATGGAGGTGACGCTCAATCCGCCGCTCTGGCTGCATCTGCTGCTGTGGATTCCGCTGACGCTGGTGCTTTGCCTGGCGGCGCTCAGGCTGATCAAGGGCGTGCTGCTGACGCTGCAATACCGCAACAAGGCGGCCGAGGGCCGGCTGGACCGCGGCGAATGAGCGAGGCATCAGGTTCGGTGGCCGGCCGGTCGCGGCCGAAGCGCGCATTGGCACTCGGCCTGGGTATCGTCGTGTTTTTGATCCTGCTGGCGCTCGGCACCTGGCAGCTTCAGCGCCTGCACTGGAAAGAGGGCCTTCTCCAGACGATAGACCAGCGCACGCATTCGGCGCCTGTGCCATTGGCCGAGCTCGAAAAGCGGTTTGCTGCCGCCGGCGACGTGGACTACACGCCGGTGATAGTGACCGGCATTTTCCTGCATCGAGGCGAGCGGCATTTCCTCGCCACCTGGGAAGGCCAGTCCGGTTTCGACGTCTTCACGCCGCTACAGCTCGACGATGGCCGTTTCGTGCTGATCAACCGCGGCTTCGTGCCTTACGATTTCAAGGATCCAGCCAAGCGGCCGCAGGGGCAGGTAACGGGCAAAATGACGGTGACGGGGCTCGCCCGCAACCCGCTGCCGGCCAAGCCCTCGATGATGCTTCCCGACAATGATCCGCAGAAGAATATCTTCTACTGGAAAGATCGTGACGCGATGGCCTCGAGCGCCGGCCTGCCGACAGGTGCGGCGCTGGTGCCGATCTTCATCGATGCGAACGCCACGCCCAACCCCGGCGGGCTGCCAGTTGGCGGTGTCACCGTCATCGACCTGCCGAACAGCCATCTGCAATATGCGATAACCTGGTACGGCCTTGCCGCCGCCCTTGCCGGCGTCCTGATCTCCTGGCTCCGCCGCCCGGCGAAAGACCAATGATCGCCGCCACTACCCTTGACAGGGCAGGGCCGCGCACCTCATTTCGCGCCTTGAGCTCAGAAGTCATAGTCCGATCAACCGGCCTACAATCAGCGTAAGATGCAATCATGCTTCAGACCAAGCCGTCGCTGACCATCCGGCTCTGCCAGCCCCGCGGTTTCTGTGCGGGCGTTGACCGTGCCATCCAGATCGTCGTGCTGGCGCTGAAGAAATACGGCGCGCCGGTTTATGTCCGCCACGAGATCGTGCACAACCGCTACGTCGTCGAAGGGCTGCAAAGCCTCGGCGCGGTGTTCATCGAGGAGCTCTCCGAGATCCCGCCCGAGCATCGCCAGAGCCCGGTCGTCTTTTCGGCGCATGGCGTGCCGAAATCGGTGCCGGCCGACGCCCAGTCCCGCAACCTGTTCTATCTCGATGCGACTTGCCCGCTGGTTTCGAAAGTCCATAAGCAGGCGATGCGCCATCAGCGGCTTGGCCGCCACGTGCTCTTGATCGGCCATGCCGGGCATCCGGAGGTGATCGGCACAATGGGCCAGTTGCCGGACGGCGCGGTCACTCTGATCGAGACCGAGGCCGACGCCGCAAGCTTCGTGCCCGCAGACCCGCAAGCGCTCGGCTTCGTCACCCAGACGACGCTGTCGGTCGAGGACACCGCCGGTATCATCCGCGCCCTGCAGCAGCGTTTTCCCGAGCTGCACGCGCCGGCGGCGGAATCGATCTGTTACGCCACCACCAATCGCCAGGAAGCGGTCAAGGAAACAGCGGCCGGCGCCGATCTCTTCCTGGTTGTCGGCGCACCCAACTCCTCCAACTCGCGGCGCCTGGTCGAAGTGGCCGAGCGCGCCGGCGCCTCGATGTCGCTTCTCGTGCAGCGCGCCTCCGAAATTCCGTGGAATGAGATTGCCGGCATTTCGACGCTCGGCCTGTCGGCGGGCGCCTCGGCGCCGGAGATCATCGTCGACGAGATCGTCGATGCGTTCAGGCAGCGCTTCGACGTGACCATCGAGCTGGCCGTGACGGCGACGGAGACGGAGGACTTTCCGGTGATGCGGGTGTTGCGCGATGTCGAACTGACGGCTGCCGACATGGCCTTCGTCAACGGGGCCGCGTAGCAACGATGGCGGTCTACACCGACGTCAACGAGGGCGAGCTCGGCGCATTCCTCAGGAACTATCCGGTCGGCGACCTGTTGTCCTACAAGGGCATCGCCGAAGGCACCGAAAACTCGAATTTTCTGCTGCACACCAGCAGCGGCTCCTACATACTGACGCTTTACGAGAAGCGCGTCGACAAGGCTGACCTGCCGTTCTTTCTCGGCCTCATGGCCCACCTCGCCAGAAAGGGCATTTCGTGCCCGCTCCCGGTCACCGCACATGATGGCGGTGTGATCGGAACACTTGCCGGCCGGCCGGCGGTCATCATCACCTTTCTCGAAGGCCTGTCGCTGCGGCGGCCGACGGCTGCGCATTGCGGCGAGGTCGGCAAGGCGCTGGCGGCACTGCATCTCGCCGGCGCGGATTTTCCGATGACCCGCCCCAACGCCCTTGCCATCGATGGCTGGCGCAAGCTGTGGAATGCCGCCCGCGCCCGCGCCGACGAGGTCGAGCCGGGACTGGCGGCCGAGGTCGATGCCGATTTCACCGATTTCGAGCGGAACTGGCCGAACGGTCTGCCGCAAGGCATCATCCATGCCGATCTTTTCCCGGACAATGTGTTCTTCCTCGGCGAGAAACTGTCCGGGCTGATCGACTTCTATTTCGCCTGCAACGACCTCTACGCCTATGACGTTGCCACGTGCCTGAACGCCTGGTGCTTCGAGAAGGATTTTTCCTTCAATCTGACCAAGGGCACGGCGCTGCTTGCCGGCTACCAAAGCGTGCGGCCGTTGAGCAGTGACGAGAAAGCTGCGCTGCCGATGCTGGCGCGCGGCTCGGCGCTGCGCTTCATGCTGACCCGGCTCTACGACTGGCTGACGGTCCCGGACGGCGGGCTGGTGATGAAACGCGACCCGACCGAGTATATCCGCCGGATGCGCTTCCACCGGGCGATCAACTCTCCTTCCGAATATGGACTGACATGACCAAGCGCGTTGAAATCTTCACCGATGGTGCCTGTTCGGGCAATCCCGGGCCTGGCGGCTGGGGCGCAATCCTGCGCTTCAACGGCGCAATCAAGGAGCTCCATGGTGGCGAGGCTCTGACCACCAACAACCGTATGGAACTGTTGGCGGCCATCTCGGCGCTCAATGCGCTCAAGGAGCCTTGCGTCGTCGACCTTTATACCGACAGCAATTACGTCAAGGACGGCATTTTCGGCTGGATCGATGGCTGGAAACGCAACGGCTGGAAAACCGCTGCCCGACAGCCGGTGAAGAATGCCGAGCTGTGGCAGCAGCTCGACGCTGCGCGCAACCGCCACCAGGTCACCTGGCATTGGGTCAAGGGCCATGCCGGCCATCCTGAGAACGAGCGCGCCGACGAATTGGCGCGGCTCGGCATGGCGCCATTCAAGACGAAGTCGGCGAAACCCGTGCTCGCGTCCGTGCCGCCGAAGGAAGGCACCCAGTCCAGGCAATCGGCGGCCAAGAAGGTTCGGCGCTCGACCCAGAGTTATTGATCCGGTTGAACTGGCGTGTCAGCGGATCAGAAGGGCGGTGCCGAACAGTCCGATGGCAAACACCGTATGCGACACAAGATTGAGGGCGCGGACCTGCATCGGATTGGGCCGCTTCGAAGCGGCCCAGCCGGCGCCCATGCCGGGCGCCAGCAGAAACCACCCGGCGCCGACGGTGACGATGCCGAGCATAAAAGCCGGCAGGAAGGTCGGCGCGGTGAGCCAGGCCGTTCCGGCCAGCACGACCAGTATGACGCCGTAGACGATGCCGACAGCATAATGAAAGGCCCAGCCAAGTACTGATTCATGCGGGCAGGGCGAGGCCTCGCCAATGTCGTCATGGAAGACCTTGCCTTCCCTGAGATGACAGACCCAGCGGCCGACCAGCCCCCAGTTCGGCCGCGGTTGAGCAAACACCTTGCTCAGGAAAATCGCCCAGACATCCATAAGCGCGGTTGCGCCGATGCCGATCGCGACGCTGCGCCACAAGATGTCGGACATAATCGAGGTCCCCAAAAGCAAGCAGTCCCGAAGGGCCGACACATGGCCCCGAAAACCGGGTCGGCTTTCGGAAGAATCATGCGCCGATGCAAAAGTCAGCGTCCTTTGGACGCTGAGCGCTCGAAGGCGCCCGCCGCCGTCCCAGGCCTATGCTGTCGCCAGGACGGAAAGCTGTCCGAGAATGTGAGCCGCACCGGACTCGTCGACGCCGGGCTTTGTCTCGACATTGAGTGCGGTGACCTTGCCGTCATCGACGATCATCGAAAAACGCCTTGAGCGCAGCCCCATGCCGCCGCTGGAGAGGTCGGCGTCGAGGCCGACCGATTTGGCGAAATCGCCATTGCCATCGGCAAGATAAAGGATTTTGCCTTCACCGCCGCTGAAGCGGGCCCAAGCCCCCATGACGTGAACATCGTTGACCGAGACAACGGCGATAGTGTCGACGCCGCGCGCCAGGATGGCGTCGTAATTATCCAGGTAGCCGGGCAGATGATTGTTGCTGCAGGTCGGCGTGAAAGCGCCTGGAACGCCAAACAGCACGACCGTCTTTCCTGAGAATATCTCGCCCGTCGTGATCGGCTTTGCACCGTCGGCGGTCATTGTCTTGAAGGTCGCATCGGGCAGTTTGTCGCCAACGGAGATCGTCATGATGGTCCTCGCTTGGAAATGGAAGGGAGTGTCCTTGCGATAGCGAATTAAGGCGCGCCCGGCAACCGTCCAGACGTTGGCATCACGGGAATGGCAACAGGCCTTCGACCGCGCCTGCGGCGCTTGTCAGTGTGTAGTGCAGGCCGCCATCGGTTGGCGTTGTCGACGGCCTGTCGAGGATCGGCACAGTAAAGATCAGCTTGCCATCCTTTTCGCTGCGTGCCGGGGCACCGAACATGTAGTCGCGTTCGCCGGCAACGAAGAAGTCGGCGCCCTCGGGGCTGCCCGGAAAGCTCGCTTCGACAATCAGCGTTTCGTGGTCGCCCGGCAGTACGTTTATGCCGAAATCGGGCGTTGCCGTGGCGGGCAGGGTTGCAAGGCCCGCCTTGACCAGTGCCGCATCCTCGGCGTTGTCGGGATCGGCGCCGGGATCGACGGTCAGCCTTGTCTGCACCGGGATGCAGATGGTTTCGCAAATGCCGAGGAAGATGTCCGCATCGATGACGGCCGGCTGGCCGGGCGCGGCAAGCGTGAACGTCACCGGCAACGAAACCGGGTGGTCGTAGCCGGCCCATTTGCCATAGCCGTCGTCATGGCGCTGCGGCGGCGGAAACGAAAGCGTCGCGTCGGCAATGTTGGTGCTGGCCGAGACGTCGATCTGTGGCGGCACGCCCGCATCACCCGGATCGCGCCAATAGGTCTTCCAGCCGGGCTTCAGCGCAATGTCGAGGACGCCCTGGAGACGCCCGGCCTCGTCGGCCTTGCCGCTCGTCACCAGCCGCACCCTGCCGCCTTCGCTGTTGTACCAGGCCGACGAGGAGGCTGAGGCGGGGAAGCCGGTCGCCGATCCAATGGCCACGCCAAGCAGCAGGATTTTCAAGCTTTGCATGGCGATGATTTGATCGTCCGTTGATGGCCGCACAATGATTTCATGACGCCGCCGGCATCATATTTGCGTGACCTTCGGCTTTTGAGCCTGATCAAATCGGGCGCCGCCCATCTTTTCGACGCCCCGGAAACGCGTTACGCTGTGGCCATGGATTTGTTGCGCCATAAAAGGACGGCCACAGGACCCGGCTTTCTCGACGACCAGTTCCTGATTGCCATGCCCGGCATGAAGGACGACCGCTTCACGCGCTCCGTCATCTACATTTGCGCGCACAGCGACGAAGGCGCGATGGGGCTGATCATCAACCAGACGCAGCAGATGCTGTTTCCGGACCTGCTCGTGCAACTCGGCATCATGAACGAGCTGGAGGCAATTCGCCTGCCGCCGCCGGCGCGCGACTTCGTCGTGCGCAATGGCGGACCGGTGGATCGCAGCCGCGGCTTCGTTCTGCATTCGGGCGACTACCGGGTGGAATCCTCGCTCGCCGTGTCCGACGATGTCTGTCTGACCGCGACCGTCGACATATTGCGCGCCATCTCCTCCGGCCGCGGACCCCGGCGGGCGCTGATGGCGCTCGGCTATGCCGGCTGGGGTGCGGGCCAGCTTGAAAACGAGATCGTCGAGAATGGCTGGCTGACTTGCCCGGCAAGTGCCGAGCTTCTGTTCGACGCCGACATCGATCGCAAATATGACCGGATCCTCGCCTCGATCGGCATCGATCTTGCGCATCTCAGCCTGGCTGCCGGTCACGCCTGAACCTCATTACGTCCTGAAACTTGTCACGCTTGGGTCAACGGATACTGTTCCTTCAGCGTCTTCAGCACCTGGTCGCCCGGCATCGGCGCGCCGAACATGAAGCTCTGCACGTATTCGCAGCCCATCTGCCGCAACTCCAGCGCATCGCTCTCGTCCGAAATGCCTTCGGCGACAACCGACAGGCCGAGTTCATGCGCCATGTTGACCATGGATTTGAGCAGCACCGCACGTTTCGGCGTCGCGTCGTCGACGAAGCTCTTGTCGATCTTGATAGTGTCGAACGGAAAGCGCGTCAGATAGGCCAGCGATGAATAGCCGGTGCCGAAATCATCCAGCGACAGGCCGATGCCAAGCTGCTTCAGCTTGGTCAGCACATGGGCGGTCTGCTCGGGATTGTCCATCACCAGCGATTCGGTGAGTTCGAGCCGGAAGCAGCGCGGTTTCAGGTTGGCTCGCGCGATGACCGAGCGGACGTCACTGACCAGGTCGCGGCGGATGAGCTGACGGCTGGACAGATTGACCGAGACCGACAGCGGCGCATCGCCGATCTGCTTTTGCCATCCCGCCAGGTCTTCGGCAGCCTGCTGCATGGCGAACAGCCCAAGCTGCACGATCAGGCCGCAGTTTTCGGCGACCGGAATGAAATCCGCCGGCGGGATCATGCCGCGCCGCGGATGGTCCCAGCGCAGCAGCGCTTCGAAGCCTGCGACGCTGCCGTCCTCCAGCCGCACGATCGGCTGGTAGGCAAGCGTGAATTCGCGTCGTTCGATGGCGCGGCGCAGGTCGGACTCGAACTGCAGCCGGTCGGTGCCGACGGTGCGGAAGGCGGGACGGAACGGCTCGATCCGGTCGCCGCCGAAGCGCTTGGCCTGATGCATGGCAAGCTCGGCATCCTTGACCATGTCCTCGGCCGAGGTCTGCGTGGCGGTCCAGGTGATCAGCCCGATCGAGGCCGTCAGCACGATCTCGCGCTTGGCGAAGGTGATCGGGTTGTTGATGGCGTGCTTGATGGCATCGGCAATGGCCGCGATGCGGGCCGGATCCTGCTCCGACAAAAGCATCAGCGCGAACTGGTCGCCGGCAAAGCGCGACAGCGAATCCTTCGGCTTGAGCAGCCGGTGCAGCCGCCGCGCGATAGTCAAAAGGATGGTATCGCCGGCCGAGATGCCGAGCCCGTCATTGACCTGCTTGAACCGGTCTATGTCGATGACGAAGACAGTCGGGCGCACCTTCTCTTCGGTGCGGGCAATCGAAATGATCGCCTCCAGCCGGTTCATGAACAGCTCGCGGTTGGGCAGGCCGGTCAGATTATCGTGCACGGCGTCATGTAGCAGCCGTTCCTCGGATTTCTTCTGCTCCGTCACGTCGACCATGGTGCCGACGCAGCGGATGACCTCGCCGTCCGAGCCGATCACCGGCCGGGCGCGCAACGAAAACCAGTGATAGTGCCCGTCGGCGCCGCGCAGGCGGAAGTTTTGCGACACCCGGCCGCGCCGGTGCTCGAGCACCACGTCGAGTGTCGTGCGAAACGTGTCGCGGTCGTCGGCATGCAGCACCGGCAGCCAGTTGCGGGCAGGGCCGCCGAGGCTGTTGGGGGCAAGACCGAGCTGAATGCTGACGTCGGGACGAGTGACGACGCGGTCGCGCAGCACGTCCCAGTCCCACACAGTATCGCCCGATCCGGCAACGGCCAGCGCCTGCCGCTCAAGGTCGGAGAACAGGCCCTGATGCAGCGCGCCGCCGGCAAAAGCGTGCTGCATCACGGTGAAGCCGATCAGCAGGATGATGAGGATCAGCCCACCGCCCAGCGCCGGCTGAGCGATATCGTTGTCCAGCATGCCGGTGATTGCCATCCACGATCCGCATAGCCACAGCAGAACCATCACCCAACTGGGCACCAGCATGATGGCGCGGTCGTAACCGCGGATACCGAGGAAGATGATCAGGCCGAGCCCGGTCAGCGCGGTGGCGGCGAAGGACAGCCTGGCAATGCCGGCGGCAACCGCCGGATCGATGATGGCGACACCGGCGATCAGCACCAGCCCGAGAATCCAGGCCAGTGCGCCGTAGCTGAAATGGCCGTGCCACCGGTTGAGGTTGAGATAGGCAAACAGGAACACCACGAAGGTCGCCGCAAGCGCCACCTCCGTTCCGGCGCGCCACATCTGCTCATTGCCCGGTGAGATTTCTATGATCTTGTTGAGAAAGCCGAAATCGACGCAGATATAGGCAAGCACCGCCCAGGCTAGGGCCGCCGTTGCTGGGAACATCGAGGTCCCCTTGACGACGAAAAGAATGGTCAGGAACAGCGCCAGCAGGCCGGCAATGCCGATGACGATGCCACGAAACAGCGTGTAGGAATTGACCGAATCCTTGTAGGATTCAGGGTCCCACAGATAGACCTGCGGCAGCTTGGGCGAGGCGAGCTCGGCGATGAAGGTAATCACCGTTCCCGGGTTCAGTGTGACCCGGAACACGTCGGCGTCGGGGCTGGTCTGGCGGTCGAGCGCAAAGCCTTCGCTGGGCGTGATCGCGGCGATACGGGTCGAGCCGAGATCCGGCCAGAACAGGCCGGAATTCACCAGCCGGAAATGCGGTGCGACAATCAGCCTGTCGAGCTGCTGGTCGGTGGTATTAGCGAGCGCGAACACCGCCCAGTCACCGGTCGAGCGCGCATCATTTGCCTCGACCTCGATGCGCCGCACGATGCCGTCCGGGCCTGGCGCGGTCGACACCTGAAAATTCTCGCCCTGGTTCCGGTAGATCAAGACGGCGCCCGAAAGATCGAGCGCAACGTCGTCGCGGGCGATCTTGATCGGTTCTACGGCAAACGCCGAGGATGCCGCGCAGAGCGTGACGATTGCCGCCAGCATAAAGGCAAGCAGCGACCCGTTGCGCAGAAAATTCGTCAAAATCAGCCCTTTGTTCCAACGCCCGGCGGATCGTCCGCGATTCGGGCGTATAGGTAATGGTCCTGCCAGATGCCGTTGATCCTGAGATAGGATCGTAGCAGTCCTTCGCGCCGGAATCCGGCTTTTTCAAGCACGCGGATCGACCGGGCGTTATCGGGGATACAGGCAGCTTCGATCCGGTGCAATCGCAGCGTTTCGAAGGCGAAACGCGTCACCACTTTGACGGCATCGGTCATCAGGCCGCGTCCGCTGAAGCGCTCGCCGATCCAGTAGCCGATATGGCCGCTTTGGGCGACCCCGTGGCGGATATTGCCGAGGGTGATACCGCCGGCCAGCTTGCCGCTGCTTTTCTCGAAGATGAAGAAGGCGATCGCCGTCCCCTGCGCGTAGTCCTCGCGGTAGCGGCCGATACGGTGCCGCCACGCCGTGCGGTCGAGTTCGTCAGGCGTCCATCGCGGCTCCCACGGCTCGAGGAAGGCGCGGCTTTCACTGCGCAGCACCGACCACTCGCGATAGTCGTTGGTCAGCGGTACGCGCAGCGTGACAAGCTCGCCCTTCAGTGCCGGCAGGTCGCGGCGAAAGAAAGGGAGCGCGAACACGACGCTCGAATAGGCTTAGACGGCAAGCTTACGGGCAGTGGTCTGCGTGCCCGAAAGCGAATCGAGGATTGCCTCATAGGGCGCGAGCGTACCCACCGGCCCGACGGCTGTAAGCGTCGGCTTGGTCGAAAAAAGCCGGGACGACAGATCCGTCAGCCGCTCGACAGTCAACGCCGCCAGCCGCTCCATCAGCTCTTCCTTGGCGATCGGCCTGCCGAACAGAAGCAACTGCCTGGCGATCTGCGAGGCGCGGCTGGCCGGGCTCTCGGCCGACATGATCAGCCCGGCGCGGTATTGGGCACGCGCCCGGTCAAGCTCCTCCTGCAGGATGTTTTCACCGGCCTTTTGCAACTCGTCGATGATCACAGGCACCAGCTCGGCAATATCGCTTTGTCCGGTCGCCGCGTGGACCCCGAAGACGCCCGTGTCGGAAAAACCCCAATGGAAGGCATAGACCGAATAGCACAGGCCGCGTTTTTCGCGGACTTCCTGGAAAAGTCGCGACGACATGCCGCCGCCCAGGATCATCGACAGGACCTGGGAGGCATAGAAATCGCGGACGTGATAGGCGCGGCCCTCGAAACCCAGCACGATCTGGGCGTCCATCAGGTCGCGGTCCTCGCGAAAATCGCCGCCGACATATTGCGCATATTGCGGGACGGTGCCGTCGGCCTTGCCGCGGAAGCCGCCGAGACGCTTTTCGACCTCGCGCACGAAATCGTCGTGCTTGATGTCGCCGGCTGCCACCATCACCATGTTCTCGGCGCCGTACTGCCGTTCGATGAAGTCGTGCAGCTGCTTCGAGGTGAAGGATTTGACGGTTTCCGGCGTGCCAAGAATCGAGCGGCCGATAGTCTGGTGGCGGAAGGCGGTCTCGGTAAAGTGATCGAAAACGACATCGTCGGGCGTATCGTGCGCGGCGCCGATCTCCTGCAGAATTACATGCTGCTCTCGTTCCAACTCCTGCGGATCGAATTCGGATTCCTGCAGGATGTCGGAAAGGATATCGACGGCCAGCGGCACGTCGTCGCTCAGAACCCTTGCATAATAGGAGGTCGTCTCGACGCTGGTGGCGGCATTGATCTCGCCGCCGACGTCCTCGATCTCCGAGGCAATCTCGAAGGCGCTTCGCCGCCTGGTGCCCTTGAAAGCCATGTGCTCGAGCAAGTGCGCCATTCCGTGCTCTTCGTCACGCTCGTTGCGTGCGCCCGACTTGACCCAGGCGCCAAGGGCAACAGATTCGAGGCTTGGAAGGGTTTCGGTGGCGACTGTCAGGCCGTTCGACAGACGGCTTACCTCAACACCCATATGGCAATTACTCCCTAACGCGCCGCCCGCGTGTGGCGGCCGAGATAATCTTCCACCATTTTCAGGTCGGATGGAAGTACCGTGTATTTTTCCTCGGCGCTCATCAACCCGCCTAGCCATGCAGGCAGGGCAGGCGACACGCCGCTGGCGGCTTCGACGGCGGCGGGAAACTTTGCCGGGTGCGCAGTGCCCAGCACCACCATCGGCACCTCACCCGCAGCCTTGCCGGCGGCCACATGCACGGCCGCGGCCGAATGCGGGTCGAGCAGATAGCCGCTCGCCGCAAGTGTGGTGCGGATGGTGGCGGCGACCTCGTCCATGGTGGCGCGGCCGGCGTCGAATTCGGAGCGGATCTTGGCGATTTCGCCGGCCTCGATGGTGAAGGCGCCGGACTGCTTGAGCCCGTTCATGTAGCGCCGCACGGTCGAGGCATCGCGGCCGGACGCTTCGAACAGCAAGCGTTCGAAGTTCGAAGACACCTGGATGTCCATCGAGGGCGACGTGGTCGAAAAGACCCCCTTCATGCGGTATTCGCCGGTCGCCAGCGTGCGCGCCAGAATATCGTTGTCGTTGGTGGCGATGATCAGCCGTTCGATCGGCAGCCCCATCTTCTTGGCGGCATAGCCGGCGAAGATGTCGCCGAAATTGCCGGTCGGCACGGTGAAGGAAACCGGCCTGTCGGGCGCGCCGAGCGACAGGCCGGACGAGAAATAATAGACGATCTGGGCCATGATGCGGGCCCAGTTGATCGAGTTGACGCCGGACAGCGATACCCGGTCGCGAAAACCGTGGTCGTTGAACATGGCCTTTACCAGGCCCTGGCAGTCGTCGAAATTGCCTTCGATCGCCAACGCATGGACGTTTGCGGCGGTCGAGGTCGTCATCTGCCGCTGCTGTACCGGCGAGACGCGGCCGTGCGGGAAAAGCACGAAGATGTCGGTGCGGTTGCGCCCGGCAAAGGCATCGATGGCGGCCCCTCCGGTGTCGCCGGAGGTGGCACCGACAATGGTGGCGCGCTGGTCGCGCTCGGCCAGCACATGGTCCATCAGCCGCGCAAGAAGCTGCATCGCCACGTCCTTGAACGCGAGCGTCGGGCCGTGGAACAGCTCCAGCACGAAGCTGTTCGGCCCGGTCTGCACCAGCGGGCAGACGGCCTCATGGCGGAAGGTCGCATAGGCTTCGCGCACCAGCCGTTCGAACACTGGCGCCGCGATCTCGCCGCCGAGGAACGGCGACAGCACACGGATGGCAAGATCGGGATAGGCAAGGCCGCGCATGGCGCGGATCTCGGCTGCGGAAAAATGCGGCCAGGCGCTCGGCAGGTAGAGCCCGCCGTCGCGCGCCAGTCCGGCCAGCACCGCGTCGGAAAATCCAAGCGCGGGCGCTTCCCCGCGGGTACTCACATATTGCATCGTCACGTTTCCATTGCTGCCGGGAATTTTCGCCCGCCGCGAGGTGGTGGATTTCTGCGCAGGCTCAGTCGCATTTTTGCCGCGCGGTTGATATACGTCACCGGCTTTGCGAGAGGGAAGTGCAGTTCATGGCGTTTCATTCATTCAACGGTCGTTTTGTCGCGGGTCTGGCGCTCGCCGGCTTTATGCTTGCCGCCGCAGGTTGCCAATCGAGCGACAATGGAATTCTCGGCTTCGGCAAAAAGGATACAACACCGCCACCGCCACCCGATCCCAAGGTGCTTTCCAGCCAGCTGCAGGCCTATTGCCCGAAAGTGACGTTGCGGGACGGCACCGCCTTCTTCAATACCTACGCCAAGAGCGGTCCGAAGCCGAAGAAAAAAACCGATGTTGCCGCCGAGGAAGCCGCCCAGCCGGCAGCGGACGCGGCTGGCGCCGATCAGCCGGACGATTCCGCCAAGATCATCTATCAGGCCTCGATCACCGATGTGACCCGCGACTGCAGCCGCGCCAACGGCTCCTTGTCGATGAAGATAGCCGTCGCCGGCAAGGTCGTGCCTGGCCCGATGTTCACCCCCGGGACCATCACCATGCCGATCCGCATCGCGGTGATGCACGGCACCGAAGTTCTCTATTCGCAGCTTCACTCCTATCAGGTCCAGGTTACTGATCCTTCGAGTGCCACGCAGTTCGTCTTCACCGATTCCAACGTCGTCGTTCCGGAGCCGACGGCGAAGGACTACCAGGCGTATGCCGGGTATGACGAGGGCGCTCCGAAAGTAGCGACAGACAAGCCGAGGAAGAAGAAAGCCGCCGCGACCAACTAAGCCGCTGCATTCGCGCCACGGCGGTTGGAGGCGGCCTCTCAGACGTCCGCCGACCATTCCGACAGCGCGGCGATCACGCTTTTCAGTTCCGCCCAGCGGCGGATGACCGTTTCCGCGCCGGCCTCGGTCAGCGCATCGGCGTGGCCGGGATAGCTGTGCGCCGCGCCGGTGAAGCCGATGACGCGCATTCCCGCCGTCTTGGCGCCGGTGACGCCATGCACCGAATCCTCGATGACAAAGGTGTTCGCAGGATCGGCCTTGAGCTTTTCCGCGGCGAACCGAAACACGTCCGGCGCCGGCTTGGATTTCCCGGTCGGGGTTTCCAGCGAGGAAAAGATACGGCCGGCAAAGAACGGCAAAAGCTGCACCTTCTCCAGCATGAATTCGATTCGCTCCGAACGCGAATTCGAACAGACGCAGCGCGGCACTGCTACCGCGGCGACAGCCTCGTGCGCCCCGTCGATGGCACGCACGTCGCTGCGCAGCCGACGATCGACCAGCTGTTCCTCCTTGTCGATCAGCGAGGCCTGGAACGGGATCCGGGACTTTTCCTCGACCCGCATCATGATGTCCTTGAAAGTCAACCCGGCATAGACCTCGGAAATCTCCTCGGCCGATATCTCGTAGCCGGCCGAGGTCAACAGCTCGGCATCGATCCGCGCGGCGATGATTTCGGAATCGACGAGCACGCCGTCGCAATCGAAGATGACAAGGTCTGGCTGAGGCATGGTGATCCGGAAAGCGGGATGAGGGGAATGCCGAGGCCCTTTGGTCCAAACGGCTCAGGCGGCGCGGCATACACCAACAGGCCGTGCTTCGCAAATTCGGCGGGCTGCTTCACTGAATATTTACGCTGATCGGTAACCATAACGGACAGTAAACAGTAACGCGTGCCTTGGGTGTCACAATGTCTGCCGTGCGTCTTCTCGACGAGCTTTCCGATGCTCCCCAGCAATCCGAGTGGCTGGATACGATCCTGAAGGGCGACTGCGTCGCCGCGCTCGAACGGCTGCCGGAAAAGTCGATCGACGTGATCTTCGCCGATCCGCCCTATAATTTGCAGCTCGATGGCGATCTGCACCGGCCCGACCAATCCAAGGTCGATGCCGTCGACGACCATTGGGACCAGTTCGACAGTTTTGAGGCCTACGACGCCTTCACCCGCGCCTGGCTGCTGGCGGCGCGCCGTGTGTTGAAGCCCAACGGCACGATCTGGGTTATCGGCTCCTACCACAATATTTTCAGGGTCGGGGCAAAGATGCAGGACCTGGGCTTCTGGATCCTCAACGACGTCGTCTGGCGCAAGACCAATCCAATGCCCAATTTCCGTGGCCGCCGTTTCCAGAACGCGCATGAGACGATGATCTGGGCATCGCGCGACCAGAAGGGCAAGGGCTACACTTTCAACTACGAGGCGCTGAAGGCATCGAACGACGACGTCCAGATGCGCTCGGACTGGCTGTTTCCGATCTGCACCGGCGGCGAGCGCCTGAAGAACGACAATGGTGACAAATTGCATCCGACGCAGAAGCCGGAAGCGTTGCTTGCCCGCATCATGACGGCATCGACCAGGCCGGGCGACATCGTGCTCGACCCGTTCTTCGGTTCAGGAACCACCGGGGCTGTGGCCAAGCGGCTTGGCCGCCACTTCGTCGGCATCGAGCGCGAACAAACCTATATCGATGCCGCCATGGAACGTATCGATGCGGTCCGGCCGCTGGAAGGCGCCAACTTGACGGTACTGACCGGCAAGCGGGCTGAGCCGCGCGTCGCATTCGTCACGCTTCTCGACAATGGCTTGGTGGCGCCAGGCGCCACGCTCTACGACGCCAAGAAGCGCTGGGCGGCAAAAGTGCGCGCCGACGGCACGCTGGCCATCGGCGACAGTGCCGGGTCGATCCACAAGATCGGCGCCGAGGTGCAGGGGCTGGACGCCTGCAACGGATGGACCTTCTGGCATTATGAGCGCAGCGGCGGCCTGACCCCGATCGACGAGCTTCGCCGCATTGCTCGGCTAGGCATGGAGCGGGCGGGCGCCTGACGGCTTCCGAGTTGCGACAGATCGGTTAATGCGAAGGCTCAACCAACTCCTGGAACCGATTCAAATCACACTTTGATCCCAAGACGCTCAAGGTCCGCCCTGAGCGTCCTTGCATCGGTGAACAGCACCGACTGCCAGCCCGCCGCCTTGGCGCCGTCGACGTTCTTCTGGCTGTCGTCGATGAACAGCGTCGCTGACGGTTCGAGGCTGAACGCGGCGACGTGGTGGTCATAGATGGCGCGATCCGGCTTGATCTGGCGGATGTCGCCGGAAACGGTGACGCCGCGCGGCCGATTGAGGAAATCGAAGCGCTCGCGGGCCTCGGCGAGCGTATCCGCAGCGAAATTGGTGAGCATCGTCACGTCATGGCCGCTGTCGATCAGGCCGATCATGATGGCGACGCTGTCCTCATAGGCGTGAGGCACCATCTCGTGCCAGTGCCGGCGGAAATTGCGGATATTTTCGGCGTGCTCGGGATATTGCGCGATCGCCAGCGCTTCGGCCTCTTCCCAACTGCGGCCGCGATCCTGCTCGATGTTCCAATCATGCGTGCAGACATTGTCGAAGAACCATTTCCGTTCGTCGGGATCGGGGATCAAGCGACTGAAGGGCAGGTCCGGATCATAGTGGATCAGCACTTTGCCGATGTCGAAAACGATGTGGCGGATTTCAGTCATTCTTCTCTCTTTCAACGCGGCCGCTGCTTTTTCGTCGCGCCCGGTATCGCCGCTTCGATTACCTTTTTCATGACGCTCGGCAGCGCTTCCCCGGAAATTTCATGCGCCAGCGACCAGAAATGCCCGGCCGGGGCGACGCTGTCGGTGTCCGCCTTGAACACGTAGAGTTCAAGCGCAAAATGAGTAAAGACATGGCCGATGCGTCCGGCCCGCCGCCAGTCGCCGGGGAACGGGGCTGCCGCTTCCGTGGTGGCGCCGTCTATGCGCGCCGTCCAGCCGGTCGTCGGCACCTCAGTCATGCCGCCGAGCAGGCCCTTTTCGACGCGCTTTCGCAAAAGCACGGCGCCGTCGCCCCTGACGGCAACGAAGGCGGCACCGCGGCGTAGGGGTCTTTCGGCCTTGGGCAGGCGGACCGGAAAGCGTTCGGGGTCGCCCGAGATTGTGGCGCTGCAATCCTCGCGAACGGGGCACAGCATGCAGCGGGGCCGGCGCGGCGTGCAGATCGTCGCGCCCAGGTCCATCATCGCCTGCGCGAAGTCGCCGGGCCTTGTCGGGGGAACCATGCGTTCGACCTGGCCGCGTATCTCGCCCTTGGCTTCGCCCAGCGGCGTGGCGATCGAAAACAGCCGTGAGACGACCCGTTCGACATTGCCGTCGACGACCGCGGCTGGTCGGTCGAAGGCGATCGCTGCGATCGCCGCCGCCGTATAGGCGCCGATGCCGGGCAGTTCCTTCAAGCCGGACTCGCTGTCCGGAAAGCGGCCGCCTTGCCGCGCGACGAGATCGGCACAGGCTTTGAGGTTACGGGCGCGGGAATAATAGCCGAGCCCGGCCCAGGCCTTCATGACGTCTTCGGTCGGTGCCGCCGCCAGCGCCTGGACCGTTGGCCATTTCTGCACGAACGCCCGGAAATAGGATTTTACCGCCTCGACCGTGGTTTGCTGCAGCATCACCTCGGAAAGCCAGACCAGATAGGGATCGGGCCGCGCCCCGCCCGCCAGCGTGCGCGGCGAAACGCGCCAGGGCAGGTCGCGGTGATGCGCGTCGTACCAGCCAAGCAGCCGGGAGGCGATCTCGACATTGTCTCCGGATACGGCCTTGCGGGTCTGGTCGTGCAGTGCCATTGATCGAGGGTCGGCCCTAATCCATTGGTGCTGAAGCTGGAGAACGCACATGGCAGGGAAAAGGCCCTTCGGCAATCCCGTTCCGGTGAGCGATCTCGCAACCGAGATCCTCGACCCAGTGCTGCGCAAGCGGGCCGGTATGTCGATCGGACTGGTCCAGTCATGGGAAGAAATTGCCGGGCCGCGGCTTGCCGGCCGCTCGCGCCCGGAAAAGATCCAGTGGCCGCGCCGCATGCATGAGGACGATCCTTTCGAACCGGCGGTGCTGGTGATTGCCTGCGAGGGTGTAGCGGCACTGCATCTGCAGCACGAGACCGGCGAGATCATCAACCGGGTCAATGCCTTCCTCGGTTTCAATGCGATCGGTCGGATCAGAATCGTGCAGAAGCCGGTAATGGCGGGCAAGGACAAGCCGAAACCCAGTTTGCGGCCATTGACTGCGGCCGAGAAAGCGAAGCTGTCGGGCACCGTTGGTTTGATCGAGGACGGCGGGCTGCGCGCCTCGCTAGAGCGGCTTGGCGCCACCATTCTCGGTCAAAAGAAACCGTGATCTCGCGCTATCGTGATGGTATGCCCGGATTTGGCGATTGGAATAGGGGCGGTAATGCCTTAATTCGCGCCAACTCTCGCTTTTTGTAGACTTTGCATTGCAAAATCCAACTATTGCCAGGTGATTCGTATGATCCGTTCCTTGTCCCGCAGAAACCTTTTGACTTCGCTGGCCGCAATACCAGCGGTGGCGCTGCTTGCCGCCTGCAGCGACTCGGGCGAGAAAGCCGAGGCGCAGGATGTGAAGCCTGCGGCTCCGGAACCTGCGAAGCCGGCCGCTCCGGCCGCCGCGGCGGCGCCGGAGGCTCAGGGCACGGTCGATATGGCGGCACTGCTGAAGCCCGGCGCATTGCCCGACATGCAGCTCGGCAAGGACGATGCAAAGGTCACTATCGTCGAATATGCATCGATGACCTGCCCGCATTGCGCGCATTTCGCCGAGACCACTTTTCCGGAGCTGAAGACGAAATATATCGATACCGGCAAGGCCCGTTACATACTGCGCGAGTTTCCGTTCGATCCCAGCGCCGAGGCCGGTTTCATGCTGGCGCGCTGCTCCAAGGACAACTATTTCCCGATGGTCGACGTGCTGTTCAGGCAGCAGGCGAACTGGGTTGGTGTGAACAATACCAAGGACGCACTGCTGCAAATCGCCAAGCTTGCCGGTTTTACACAGGAGTCCTTCGAGGCCTGCTTGACGGACCAGAAACTTCTGGACGATGTGAGATCCGTCCAGAAGCGCGGCGCCGACGAATTCAAGGTCGATTCCACACCGACCTTTTTCATCAACGGAAAGACCTACAAAGGGGCGATGTCGATTGCGGAAATGTCGGCCATCATCGACCCTCTGCTCTGACGTTTCGGCAGCGCCGAAGCGGCGAAGCTTCGGCGTGCGCACTTCTTTGTCTTGCCGGGGGTTCTCCTTGCAAAACCGCGGCACAGTTTTGCGAAACTTGGCTAAGGGCCGGCGCGAATGAAGTTCTCGCGCCTTCGCCTCCTCGGCTTCAAATCCTTCGTCGAACCCGGCGAGTTCGTCATCGAACGCGGCCTGACCGGCATCGTCGGGCCGAACGGCTGCGGCAAGTCGAACCTGGTCGAGGCGCTGCGCTGGGTCATGGGCGAAAGCTCCTACAAGAACATGCGTGCGTCCGGCATGGACGACGTCATCTTTTCCGGCTCGGGAACGCGTCCGGCCCGCAACACCGCCGAAGTCACGCTGTTCCTCGACAATAGCGACCGCACCGCGCCGTCCGCCTTCAACGACGCCGACGAATTGCAGGTCTCGCGCCGCATCGAGCGCGAGGCCGGCTCGCTCTACCGCATCAACGGCAAGGAGGCTCGCGCCAAGGACGTTCAGCTGCTGTTTGCCGACCAGTCGACCGGCGCCCGCTCGCCCTCGATGGTCGGCCAGGGCCGCATCGGCGAGCTGATCCAGGCAAAGCCGCAGGCGCGCCGCGCGCTGCTGGAAGAGGCGGCCGGAATTTCCGGCCTGCATACGCGCCGCCACGAAGCGGAGCTGCGGCTGAAGGCGGCGGAACAGAACCTCGAAAGGCTGGACGACGTCGTCGGCGAGCTGGAAAGCCAGATCGAAAGCCTGAAACGCCAGGCCCGCCAGGCCTCGCGCTTCAAGAACCTGTCGGCCGACATCCGCAAGGCCGAAGCGACGCTGCTGCATCTGCGCTGGACGCTGGCCAAGACGCAGGAAGGCGAAGCGCGTTCGGCGCTGGCGATTGCCACCGCGCTGGTCGGCGACCGTGCCGCCGCCCAGATGGCTGCCGCCAGGGAACAAGGCATCAACGCCCACCGGCTGCCGGACCTGCGCGATGCGGAAGCCGCTGCCGCCGCCGCCTTCCAGCGTCTATCGATCGCCAAGGCGCAGATCGAGGAAGAGGCAGGCCGCATCCGCGCCCGCCAGGCTGAGCTCGACCGCCGACTGCAACAGCTCGATGGCGACCTTGCCCGCGAGGAGCGCATGGTCCGCGACAATGCGGATATCCTCGAACGCCTCGCCGCCGAAGAAGCCGCGCTCAACGCCGAAAACGCCGGCGCCGCCGAGCGCGAGGCCAGCACCCGCGCGGCTTTCGAGCAGGCGGCATCGACGCTTGCCTCGAGCGAGGCCAGGCTCGCCGCGCTGACCGCCGAACGGGCGGAGGCTGCCGCCTCGCGCAACCAGATCGAACGGACGCTGCGCGACACCGCTGAGCGCCGCGACCGCTTTGCCCGCCAGCTTGCCGATGTCGACCGCGAACTGTCGGAGATCGTCTCCAGGGTCGCCGGCCTGCCCGATCCCGCCGAGAAGCGGCTACTGGTCGATCAGGCGCTGGCGCTGCTCGAAAAGGCCGAGGCAGCCGCCATTGCCGCCGAACAGGCGGTCGCCGAGGCGCGTGCAGGCGAAAGTGCTGCCCGCCCACCGGTTCAGGACGCAAAGGCCGAGCTGGCGCGGATCGAAACCGAGGCTCGCACGCTGGCCAAGATCCTCAACGCCGCCAGCGGCGATCTATTTCCCTCGGTGCTGGAGCAGATCAGCGTCGAGCGTGGCTACGAGACGGCGCTGGGTGCCGCGCTTGGCGAAGATCTCGACGTGCCGCTCGACCGCAGTGCGCCGGTACATTGGGGCCAGAGCGAAATCCAGCCTGCCGACGCCGCATTGCCCGAAGGCATAAGGAACCTCGCCAGCGTTGTGCGTGCGCCGGCACAGCTGGCCCGCAGGCTGGCCCAGATCGGCATTGTCGAAGCCGCCGACGGAAGACGGCTGCAGACGCTGCTTGCTCCCGGTCAACGGCTGGTCAGCCGCGAAGGCGCGCTCTGGCGTTGGGACGGCTTCACCGCCAGCGCCGATGCCCCGACCGCCGCCGCGCAGCGGCTGGCGCAGAAAAACCGGCTGGCCGAGCTCGATGCCGAAGCAGTCCATGCCACGCGCACCCTGCGCGAAGCTGAACAAGCCCTTGCACAGGCCGAACAGGCGCGTGCCCAGGCGAGCGAGGCCGAACGCAACGCCCGACAGGCCGGGCGCGATGCCCAGCACGGGCTCGACGCTGCCCGCAATACGCTGGCCGAGGCCGAAAAAGCCGGCGGCGAACTGTCGAGCCGGCGTGCAGCACTTGAAGAGGCGCGCGCACGCATTGTCGACAGCCATGAGGAAACGGCGGCGGCATTCGTCGAGGCGGAAATGCTGCTGCAGGACGCGCCCGATCTCGGCGATCTGCAATTGCAGCTCGAGCAGTCGGCCGCCAACGTCGCCCGCGACCGCGCCGCCCTTGCCGATGCGCGTGCCGTTCACGAGGGCCTGAGGCGGGAAGCCCAGGCACGTGCGCGCCGGCTCGACGCCATCGGCGTTGAACGGCGCAACTGGGTCGAGCGCGCCGAAAACGCCTCGACGCAGATCGCGGCGCTCGGCGAACGCAAGGCAGAGGCCGAGGCCGAGCGCGAGCAACTGGCCGACGCCCCCGACGAGATCGACGCCAAGCGGCGTGCCTTGCTGTCGCAGCTCGCCGAGGCCGAAAGCCTGCGCAAGGCAGCGGGCGACCGCTTGCAGGAAGCGGAGAACCGGCAGTCCGAGCTGGACAAGGCTGCGACTGCTGCCATCCAGTCGCTGGCCGAGGCGCGCGAATCCCGCGTTCGCGCCGAAGAGCGGCTGACCGCCGCCGACGAGCGTCGGCTGGAAGTCGAGGCGCGCATCCAGGAAACGCTGAACACGCCGCCGCATCTGGTGATCCGCCACACCGGCCTCGAACCCGACAGCCCGATGCCCGAAATGGCCGAGATCGAGCGTCAGCTCGACCGGCTGAAGGTCGAACGCGAACGGCTCGGTGCCGTCAATCTGCGCGCCGAGGAAGAGCAGAAGGAATTGTCGGACCGGCTGGAGGCCATCGTTTCAGAGCGCGACGACATCATCGAGGCGATCCGCAAGCTGCGGCAGGCGATCCACAGCCTGAACCGTGAAGGCCGCGAGCGGCTGCTCGCTGCCTTCGAGGTGGTCAACGGCCATTTTCAACGGCTGTTTTCGCACCTGTTCGGCGGCGGCACCGCCGAGCTGCAACTGATCGAGTCCGACGATCCGCTCGAAGCGGGGCTCGAGATCCTGGCGCGCCCGCCCGGCAAGAAGCCGCAGACGATGACGCTGCTGTCCGGCGGCGAGCAGGCGTTGACGGCGATGTCGCTGATCTTCGCCGTGTTCCTGACCAACCCGGCGCCGATCTGCGTGCTCGACGAAGTCGACGCGCCGCTCGACGACCACAATGTTGAGCGTTTCTGCAATCTGATGGACGAAATGGCCGCAACCACCGAAACGCGCTTCGTCATCATCACACACAACCCGATCACCATGGCGCGCATGGACCGGCTGTTTGGGGTGACCATGGCCGAGCAAGGCGTCAGCCAACTGGTGTCGGTTGACCTGCAGGCGGCCGAAGCCATGCGCGAGGCAAGCTGACGCATCAGCTTAATGGTGGTCTCCACCTCGGCTTTCGACTATAGCACGACAAAATGGGCCGGATCTGCCGCTCCAGATACCGGCCCGGCTATGCGCGTGGAGAAGCTTGTTGCCTATACTTGTCACCGGAGCCGCGGGGTTCATTGGCAGCCACGTTTGCCACCATCTGCTCGACCGGGGAGAAGCGGTCGTCGGCGTCGACAACATGAACGACTATTACGACCTGGCGCTCAAAAAGGGGCGGCTTGCCGGCCTTCTGCCCCATAAGGATTTTTCGTTCCACCAGATCGATATTGCCGAACAGGGCGCGCTTGCAGCCGCTTTGGCCGGGCAAGGCATCGTTAGGATCGTGCACCTTGCCGCGCAGGCGGGCGTGCGCCACTCACTCGACAATCCGCGGCTCTATATCCGCTCCAATGTCATGGGCCACCTCGAAGTGCTCGAATTCTGTCGCGCCGAACCGGCATTCGAGCATCTGGTCTATGCCTCGTCGAGCTCGGTGTATGGCGGCAACCGCAGCGTGCCGTTCAGCGAAGCCGATCAGGTCGACAAGCCCGTTTCGCTTTACGCCGCCACCAAGAAAACCGATGAGTTGATGAGCCACACCTACGCCCATCTGTTCGGCATACCGCAGACCGGCCTGCGGTTTTTCACGGTCTACGGTCCCTGGGGCCGTCCCGACATGGCCTATTGGATGTTCACCCAGGCGATGCTCGAGGGCAAGCCGATCCGGGTCTTCAACAATGGCGAAATGTGGCGCGATTTCACCTACATAGACGATGTTGTGAAGGCGGTTGTCGCCGTGCTCGACAAGCCGCCGGCGGCTGACGTTCCGCCGAACAGGCTCTACAATGTCGGCAACAACCGGCCGGTGCGTCTGGGCGACTTCATCGACATTCTGGAAAGGCTGCTCGAGGTCAAGGCAATCCGCCACAACGAACCGATGCAGGCGAGCGACGTCGAGAAGACTTACGCCGACATGACCGCGCTGGAGCGGAATTTCGGTTTCAGGCCTAGCGTTTCGATAGAGGACGGGCTGAAGAAGTTTGTTGCCTGGTACCGGCCGTACTCGAAGCAGTGATTTGCAACGCTCGCCGTGACGCCTTCAAGCGTGACACCTGGAGTGGGGCGCAAGTCGGTCCGCAAAAGCATCATTTTGTCCTAACATCCTGTTAACCACATGCTTGCTGAAAAGTATCCGATTAACCTTTGAGGCGCTTATGACCGCTATGTTTCGTGGCTTGCTGTTCAGTATGAGCTGTGTGGATGTGCGGATTCGGGGGCTATTTCGGTTCAGTCCGGGATGCGGAAGCTTTGCTTGCGCGCATGACGTCTGCGATCGCCCATCGCGGGCCGGATGAACAAGGGAAATTCGTAGCGCCCGAGGCTGGACTTGGGCATGCGCGGCTGTCGGTGATCGGGATTGGCGATGGCCAGCAGCCGATGTCCGACGAAACCGGCAATTTGACGATTGCGTTCAACGGCGAGATCTTCAACTACGTGGAATTGCGCGAAGGGCTGCTGGCCAGGGGCCGACGCTTTCGCACGTCGAGCGATACCGAAGTTCTCCTGCAGCTGTATGACGAGATGGGCGAAGACTGCCTGTCGCTCCTGAACGGTGATTTCGCCTTCGCGATTTGGGATAACCGGCGGCGGCGGATGGTGCTTGCAAGAGACCGCATGGGTGTTCGGCCGCTGTTCTACACCAGCAAGGACGGGGTGCTCTACTTTGCGTCGGAGATAAAGGCCCTGCTGAAGGTACCCGGCGTCTCGGCCGAAATCGATCCGATTGCACTCGACCAGATCTTTACGCTGTGGGCGCCGATCGCTCCACACACGGCTTTCCGCAACATCCACGAGCTGGAGCCGGCAAGCGTGATGATCGCGACACAGGGGCAAGTCACGGTCAAACCATATTGGCACCTAGACTACCCGTATCCGGATACGCCATCGAAGATCACCAATGAGGACGACGCGGCCGAGGAACTGCAGGCCCTGTTGACCGACGCGGTGAGGCTTCGCATGCGCGCCGACGTGCCGGTCGGTTCTTACCTTTCGGGCGGGCTCGATTCATCCCTCGTTTCGGCACTCGCGGCCGGCATGACTCCTCTTAAGCTGCAGACATTTTCCGTGACGTTCGACAGCGCCGAGCATGACGAAAGCGCCTTCCAGACCGAAATGGCGTCGGCAATTAGCACGCAGCATCGAACCATCGCCTGCCGTGCCGGCGATATCGCCGGTGTGTTTCCCGAAGTCATCCGCTTTACCGAGCGGCCGATCATCCGCACGGCCCCGGCCCCCCTATATCAACTGTCCGGCCTCGTTCGCCAGGCCGGTTTGAAAGTGGTGCTGACAGGCGAAGGCGCCGACGAGGTCTTTGCCGGTTATGATGTCTTCAAGGAAGCGCGGGTTCGCCGTTTCTGCGCGCGACAGCCGGCATCGCGCATAAGGCCACAACTGTTCCGCAAGCTTTATCCCTATCTGCCGGGCCTGCAACAGCAGTCCGTGGAGTACCTGGCTGCGTTCTTCGGAACCGGCAGCGCTGCCCTGGACGATCCGCTGTTCTCGCATCGGCCGCGTTTCAAGACCACATCAGCGGCGAAGATGTTCTTTTCCCGTGACCTGCGCGCGACATTGAAGGGGTATGACGCAGCCGAGGACCTGGCCAGCCGGTTGCCTGAGGCATTTTCCCGGTGGCATCCGCTGCATCAGGCGCAATATCTCGAAACCCGCTTTCTCCTGCCGGGCTACATCCTCTCCAGCCAGGGCGATCGCATGGCCATGGCACACGGTATCGAAGGGCGTTTCCCCTTCCTTGACCATCGCTTGGTGGAGTTTGCGGCCAGACTTCCGCCGGAGATGAAGCTGAAGGGACTGGTGGAAAAACACATATTGCGCAAAGCTGCCAAGCACCTGCTTCCGACGGCCATCCGCGAGCGCACCAAACAGCCTTACCGGGCACCGGAAGCCCGCTCCTTCGTTGGAGCGGGAGAACTGGACTACGTACGCGACTCACTGAGCGAAGCGAGCATCGCCGCCGGCGGACTATTCAACGCCAAGGCGGTGGCGAACCTGCACGAGAAATGCCGCTTGCAGCCAGCGTCCGGATTCCGCGACAATGCGGCTTTCGTCGGCATTTTGTCGACGCAACTGTGGCAGAAGATTTTCACTGGCGAAAAGGTCGGTGCAGCACGAGCGGCCTGAGAAATCGAGGGAATGAAAAATCATGGTAGCAATCAAGGACAAGGTCAAAACCTTTATCGTCGACAACTTCCTGTTCGGGGACACGTCCTACGAGCTTGCAGACTCCGTATCACTGATCGAGAACGGCATCATCGACTCGACGGCCGTGTTGGAGCTCGTGGCATTCATAGAGGATGATTTCGGCATAGCGATGGTCGATGCCGACATCGTACCGGCCAATCTGGATTCGATTGACCGCATCTCAGCCTTCATCAAGGCAAAGGCAGAAGCGCTGGCAGCGTAGGCGCCATCGGCGAGGAGCGTCCGTGCGGATCGAACATTTTCTGACGGCGAAGGCCGCTGCCCATCCAGCCAAAACGGCATTGATCACCGAGCACAAAAGGCTGTGCTATGAAGAGCTGGACGATCTTTCGAGCCGCCTGGCCGCCGCCCTTTTCATGAATGGCGTCAGTCGCGACGACCGGGTCCTGATCTTCATGGACAATTGCTGGGAGGCTGCGGTTTCGATTTTCGCAGTTCTTAAAGCAGGCGCGACTTTCAGTCCGATCAATGCATCCACCAAGGCCGAAAAGCTGGCCTACATCATCGGCGATTGCGACGCAGCTGCGATCCTCACGCAAGCAAAACTGATGCCCGTGGTCGCCGAGGCGTGCGGATCGTCCGGCAAGACGTCCTCCGGCAAGACCGGCATCTTCGTGGCTTCCACCGTTGCTGCCGATAATCAATGCCCGGCAGGGGCGATGTCCCTGGCGGATTGCTTGACGCTCCAAGCCAGGGAGATTGACCACCGCGGCGTTGACGTCGATCTTGCGATGTTGATCTACACCTCGGGCTCGACCGGCCGGCCCAAGGGCGTGATGATGACGCACCGCAATTGCGACGCGGCGGCGGGCTCCATCATCACTTATCTGCGCAACTCCCCAGACGACATCATCTTGAATGTTCTGCCCCTCGCTTTCGACTACGGCCTCTATCAGTTGCTGATGGCTGTCAGGCTCGGCGCCACGCTCGTGCTCGAGAAGTCCTTCGCTTTTCCCCAGGCGGTCTTTGAACGCATCCGCCAGGAAGGCGTCACCGGGCTTCCGCTCGTGCCCACGATGGCAGCGATGATCCTGCAGATGCGTGATCTGGCGCCGGGCTTCCTGCCCAGCCTTCGCTATATTTCCAACACGGCGGCTGCCTTGCCGCCGGCTCACATAGAACGCTTGCGGTTCCTTTTTCCCGGTGTCAGGCTCTATTCGATGTATGGCCTGACGGAATGCAAGCGCTGCACCTATCTGCCGCCCGAGGAGCTCGACCGCCGGCCGGGATCGGTCGGAATAGCCATTCCAAACACCGAAGCCTTTATCGTCGACGACCATGGGCAACGAGTGCCGCCGGGCATAGCAGGTGAATTGGTCATTCGCGGGCCGCACGTCATGCAGGGTTATTGGCGAAACGAAGCTGCGACGGAACAAACCCTGCGCCCAGGCCCGAACCCTTGGGAGAAGGTTCTCTACACCGGCGATCTGTTCAGGGCCGATGAGGACGGCTTTCTCTATTTCGTCGGCCGCAAGGACGACATCATAAAGTCGCGGGGAGAGAAGGTGGCGCCCAAGGAAGTGGAAGCCGTGCTTCATGCTCATCCGGGCATCGCGGAAGCGGTGGTTGTCGGTGTGCCGGATCCCGTGCTCGGGCATGCGATCGGCGCAGTTATCGTACGGTCCGACCCAGCGCTTAGCGAAAAGGATATCATACGCCACTGTGCGCGCCACCTTGAGGACTTCATGGTCCCCAAGGTCATCGAGTTCCGCCGCGAGCTGCCGAAGACCGATACCGGCAAGGTCAGCCGTCGGCTTGCGGCAGAAACCATGGAGGCCGCGCAATGAATGTTCGCCCGACCGAGGATGCGCGGACCTTTCTGGCGCAGGCTCTGGCAATCGACCTGATCACCGAAACGGACCGTATCGTAACGGCCTTGCGCCAGCAGTTGCGCGGGCTTCGCAAGCGGGGCCTTGTGCTCGGTCTTTCGGGCGGGATCGATTCGAGCGTGTCGGTCGCGTTGGCGGCACGAGCCGTCGGCCCCAAGAATGTGCTTTGCCTGTTCATGCCGGAAAGCGATTCCGATCCTGAAAGTCTGCGGCTCGGCCGCCTCGTCGCCGAAACTTTCGGTGTCGAGGCTGTGACGGAGGATATCGGGCCGGCCTTGCGCGCGATGGGCTGCTACCAGCGCCGCGACGCCTTCATCCGCGAATTGGTCCCGGAATACGGCGAAGGCTGGGCCTCGAAGATCGTGATCGCGAACGCGCTCGAGGGCCAAGGCTATAATATCTCGTCGCTGGTGGTGCAGGATCCCGAAGGCAAGCAGACGAAACTGAGAATGCCGTTGCCTGTCTATCTCGGCGTCGTCGCCGCTACCAATATGAAGCAGCGCACCCGCAAGCAGATCGAATACTATCATGCTGATCGTCTGAACTTCGCCGTTCTTGGAACACCGAACCGGCTGGAATATGATCAGGGATTCTTCGTGAAGAACGGTGACGGCGCCGCGGACGTCAAGCCGATCGCCCACCTCTATAAAACGCAGGTCTATGCGCTGGCGGCCCATCTCGGTGTTCCGGAGGAAATCCTGAACCGGCCTCCGACCACCGATACCTACTCGCTGGCGCAGACCCAGGAGGAGTTCTACTTCTCGCTTCCTTATGACCGTATGGATCTCTGCCTTTACGGTCTCAACAACGGCGTGGCGGCTGAGGTGGTGGGGCAGGCGGCCGGGTTGGCCGCCACACAAGTGGAACGCGTCTGGGCCGATATCATCGCCAAGCGCAAGGCGACGCGTTATCTGCACCAGCGTCCGCAACTCGTCGAGGAAGTCGAAGAACTCGGTACCTGACCTGCTTGGAGACCGGCCACGTCCCAAAAAGCGCCTTAGGGTCAAAACTCAATCAGCAGGCTGCCGCCAATGGCCGAGATGGGCGGGAAGTTGCCGTTCGTCTCATCTGCCAGACGAGCACGTTGCGCCAGGAGCGGAAGCTTAGCAGGGGTCACGCCAGCGCCCAGTTAGCGCTACGAAGCAGACCTTCAGCCTGTGCCGGAAGCGGGGCCCGGCTTACCAAGTGGCATATCCAGGAAGCGCGTCCCCCTCCTCAGCTAGGCACCGTTTTCGGCTCTACGCTATACCTGCGCGACGAGCCCCTTCCTTAATCGCAGCGAGGGCCAGAGGATTGGTGACGGGATAGGTTCGGATGAAGTTCTCGACGGTGAACCTTGGAAACTCGACGGCAATCCGCCTGGCGATCGACTGCGCCTGCGCCGGCTCTTCAAGCAGCGCGTGACACAGGGCACGGAACATCAGAGTGACGGGAATATCCGGCGGACTTTGGCGCAGCGACGACAGACTGTCGGCATAGCGACCGGCGACGAACCGCGCCCGGGCGAGCTGCGCGTAGTACCAACTCGGAGCCTGCGGATTGAGGCGAAGCGCCCGTTCGGCAAGAGCACAGCCTTCTTCCGGATTTCCACACACGAGAGCTCGGCTTGAGGCAAGCATCGACAGCACATCGGCGTCATTGGGTGCCAGGGCCAGCGCCCGGTCGTATTCCTCTGCGGCCCCGCCGATATCGCCGTCAATGGCGCGGAGAGCGCCCATGTAAAGGCGCGTCATCGGATCGGTAGGGTCGAGCGCCAGAGCCTTTTCCACGCATTCTCGCCAGCGCTCGACCGAAGCGGCTGAATCTGGCGTGAAGGCATTGAAGGCATCGACCGCATGTGCCAATCCCAACGTCATCCAGGCCCGCGCGAAGCCGGGGTCGAGTTCCACGGCGCGGGACAGCATGCGTATGGCTTCTGCCCTCGCATCGGTCGTGAACCTGTCGTGCAGTTCCACCCCGAGTAGATAGCAGTCGTAAGCACCCAGGCTCGAGGGAGGCTTCCGCCGAGCCACCTCACGCCCGAGATTGGCGAGCTTGCCGAAAGTGCCTGCCAGGGCATTGATGACGTTCTGTGTGATGCTGTCCTGCATGAGAAAAAAATCATCGGTCGACTCGTCGAACCGCGCCGACCAAAGGTTGGCTCCGGTCCGGGTGTCGACCAGCTGCACCGCGACGCGGACACGCTGTCCGATCGCCTGGAGGGTGCCTTCCAGCAGGTAATCGGCGTTCAGTTCCCGTCCAACCGAGCGTGTGTCGCTCGCCCGTCCCCGATAGGACTGCATGGTCTGGCGCGAAATGACCGCAAGATCGGGATAGCGCGCTAGGTCGCCGATCATGTCGGCCGACAGGCCGTCTGCCAGCCGCGTCCAGCCGTCGTCGGCGCTCAGGTTTTCGAACGGCAAAACCGCAATTACCGGCGGCTTACTGTCGTCGCCGGCAGAAAGGCCTGGTTTGGCACCGACGATCTTGCCCGCAGTAGCGGGGTCGATCAAGACACGGTACACGCGAACCGGTTCGGCGATACTTTTCATTTTCTGCTCGCCGAGTGAGGCAAAGCCGATCGGCACCTTTCCCCTCACATGGTCGCAGGCGGTGGCGGAAATCGCGATTCCTCCAGGTTCCGCTAGCCCTTGCAGCCGATCGGCGATGTTCACCGCATCGCCGTGGATGTCGTCACCCTCAACGATAACATCGCCCAGATTGATGCCGATGCGGAAATCAAGCCGCCGTTCTGGCTGCGTGAGAACGTTCACCTCCGCCTTCTGTTGCTGGATTTCGACCGCGCAGCGTAGGGCGTCGACCACACTGTGGAACTCGACCAGCATCCCATCTCCCATGGTTTTCACCAGTCGACCATGGTGCGCAGCGATCCTTGGCTCGAATACTTCGTTCAGGTCGGTTCGGAAAAGCGCACGCGTACCCTCGTCGTCGATCTGGCTCAAGCGGCCATAGCCGACGACATCGGCAATCAGGACGGCTGCGAGATGACGTTCCATCCCCCCAATCCTTCGCGGATTGTTACCCGCTTTCCAAGCTTACAGCAGGTCGCAGGTTGATGCCATTGCCGCCGGCCCTGAAAGACAGCTTTTCGGGTCTGTGTACCTTGCTGCATGAGAGCCCGAATGTCGGACAAGGGTCAGATCGCGTCATGCGACGCTCCCAACTGGATGACGGCAAACGGTCGAACTCGGTCGTTCAGAGTGATTGGGTTTTGACCCAAGCATTTTGCAGCCAAGTGGAAACGCGCCTAAAATAAATAGATAGAGCGGGATGCTCGGTTTCAACTTGAAAGCATCCCGCCTCAGCTGAAACGGCTGCCGATCAGCCGGCTCCACTGCTCGCCCGCAAGCCCATTCAGGAAGACTTGCGAGTTCTTCATGGCGTCCAAAAGCTCTGGATCACGTGAATGTACCACCGTTGAGGCAACGGTCAGGAAAGCAATGCGTCGTCCAAGCATCGCCTCCAGAAGTGCAGGTTGAATACGTCCGCGCAGGCCGCTGACGCCGCGCGCGGCGGCGTGATCGATCAGGCAGTCAATCACCGAGCCCGCCTGGCCGGGGAGGGCGAAGATCTGCAGCACGCGACCAATTTCATACTTTCGTGCGTAGTAGGCGAAAGCGCCGACATTGGTGCCGACTGGCGATGTCACGCAAACGTACACAAGCTCGCCCAGATCCGGCTTTTGTGCGGCATCGGTCAGGATGTGGTCGAGTTGGTCTTCCGTCCAATCTGGGCGCAGGGCGAATTGAGCGGTAAACGGTTCGATGAGCTTGGCAAATGCGTGGCTGTCGATTTCGGATGTACGAAATGCTCCGTGGCCTGCCCCGTCCACCGCCACACCCGACCAACGTCGTTCGCTGGACGTCATCCTTCTGCAGTAAAATCGGTCGACTGTCCGCGCCAGCGGATTGAGCATTCGCGCAAGCGCCATGCGATTGGCGGAAAGGCTGAGCATGAAGGCCGCGGGGCGCATCACGCGGACCCAGTCAAGGCTGTATTGCGGCAGGACCACGCCGCGCAGCCGGGTCCACAATTTCACGGAAATATCGTTGGCCGTCTCGCTGAAGGAGATGTCCTGCGGACCATCCAGGTAAGCTTTCAGCAAGCGGGCGCCGGCCAGCGGGTCGTGCTCATGGTCCTCGACCATGAGCGAGCTACAGATGGCCGCGCGTAGTTGTCGGCCGTTGAACGTCATCGGCAGGACGTGGACGCCGACAAATCCGGAGACGCGACCGGCGTCGTTGACATGGACAAGCGACCGGAGGTTGTCTGCGCAACCGGGCGCATCCAGATAAAACCGTTTCATGTATTCCACGAGAGAGGCCGGCGCTTCGGTCCTCTCCTTCAACAGCACGCGCTGAAACATGTTCGCAACTGCCGGGAGATCGGCGCCTTGCAAGGCGCGAATGACGCTCAAGCCCGGCTCCCGCCACCAAAGTCCCGTCCACCGAGCTTCCGGGCCAAGGCGACACGAGGCACGAGAACATCGGGCGCGCGTTCCAACTCGACGCCCATGAAGCCGTGTAACCTCGGCCAGTTGCGATCGCCCCGGTGACCGAACGGAGTGCTGAATTGCTGCGGCAAGGTGGAACCCTTTGCTTAACCGACGAAAAACCGGCGTCATTGCTGCTAGCAGATTCAGGTAAACCGATATTAAAGTCGTTGCTTTGAATGGTAGCGAACCGCGTTTGTCCGGCGCGCTCAGCGAACGTGGATTTATTACGCATTCCACGGCGAACCATAGCGGCTACCCCAAAGTTTCCGGCCGATCTAGCAAGAACGCTCGGGGGCAGCAGCATGTGTCATCGGATGTGATCGGCCCTCGCCGGCGCCGTGCGGCAGTGACCAGTTGGCAAGATCACCCGTTTACATCTGACATGTTAGCGTGCTAACGCTACGTCCACATTGATTTCAACGGAGATCGCATTGGCTTCCCGCTTTGGTCTTTCGGTTGCCCTGACCACACCCTTCGACCCGTCGGGGCAGATAGCGCTCGCGCCGATGATCGCGCATGCCCGAGCCTGCCTTGGCGCCGGCTGCAGCAGCGCGACGCTGTTCGGCACCACCGGCGAAGGTGCCTCGGTCGGCACCGACGAGCGACGGATCGTCACCGAGGCCATGCTGGCGGCCGGTATTCCGCCACATCAGCTCGTCGCCGGAGTGCTGGTCGATGCAGCCGAAGATGCCGCCGATCAGGCCCGGCACGCTTTGCAGCGCGGCGTTCGCAACATTCTGCTCGCTCCGCCGAGCTACTTCAAGAATGTCGGCGAGGACGGGCTGTTCGGATGGTTTTCCGCCGTCTTCGCCGCACTGGGTCCGCTGGCGCGCGACGTGCTGCTCTATAACATCCCCTCAGTCACCATGGTGCCGCTCCCGCTTGGGCTGATCGGCCGGCTGCGCGCCGCTTTTCCCGCTGTGGTGGCCGGGGTGAAGGATTCCGGCGGGGACTGGAGCTACAGTGAGGCGCTGCTTGAGGCGCACGGCGATCTGGTGATCCTCATCGGCGACGAACGGCATCTGGCGAGAAGCGTGCGCCGCGGCGGACAGGGCGCGATTTCCGGCATGGCTAATTTTGTTACCGGCGAAATCCGGGCAATGGTCGAAAACGGGGGCGACGACCCACGCGTCGAAGACTTCGTGCTCGAATTGCTCAAATACCCGGTCACGCCGGCGGTGAAGGTCATGGTCGCGCGCAAGACCGGCGACGAGCGCTGGCTGGCGGTCCGCCCGCCCCTAGAGGCGATCGATCCGCAGGGACAGCGGCAGCTTGCCGCTGCCTACGACAGGCTGTTTGCGACAGAGGCCGCCTGACCGACAAGGCCGGGCTGACCGACAAGGAAGCGAGCTGAAGTGGAAGACGGCAGCGAACCGATCACTCTCCGGGAGAAGGCCTATGCCAGCTTCACGCGGCATTTGCTGGCCCGCGATCTGCGGCCGGGGCAGTTCGTGTCACAGCGCGAACTGGTCGCTTTTACCGGGCTGCCGCTGGGTGCCATTCGCGAGATCGTCCCGCGTCTCGAGGCCGAGGGACTGCTGACCACCATCCCGCAGCGCGGCATGCAGATCGCGCATATCGATATCAATCTGATCCGCGAGGCGTTTCAGTTTCGGTTGTTCATGGAACGCGAGGCAGTGGCGCTATTCACGACCAGTGCTTCTGATGCCGAACTTGCCCGCATGCGGCGCGAACATGAAGAGATGCTGGCTCAAGCTCTCGGGCAGGCGCCGACGCCAGAAATGGAAGCCAAGGCCCAGAACATCGACTGGGCGATGCACGACACCTTCATCAATGCGCTCGGCAACGAGATTATCGCCAAGGCCTATCTGGTCAACTCGGTGAAAATCCGGCTGATCCACCAGGAGCGTTTCCGCATCGACGGTCGTGTGGTGCCGGTGATGCGCGAACATTTGGCGGTCATCGAAGCCATGGAGAGCCGCAATCCGCAAAAAGCGGTTGAAGCGATCAGTCTGCATATCGACAATGCGCGCCGGCTGGCGCTCCAGATCTGAGGAAATATAGCCGCGCCGCGGTTCGCGGCGCATCCACAACGACAGCAACCGGGAGGAAGAAATGTCGTCCAATCTGTTCAACCCAACCAGGAGGCAACTCCTTGCCGGAACCGCGGCGCTAACCGCTGCCGGCCTTGTGGGGCTTCGCCCCGGCTTTGCCGCAGGCGTTGACTGGAAACGCTTTGCCGGGACGACGCTTGACGTCAATCTGGTGAAAAGCCCGCGCAGCGACACCATCCTGAAATATCTCGCCGAGTTCGAGGAACTGACCGGCATCAAGGTCAATGCCGAGGCAACGCCCGAGCAGCAGCAGCGCCAGAAGACGGTGATCGAGTTGAGCTCGGGCAAGCCGAGCTTCGACGTCGTGCATCTGAGCTACCACGTGCAGAAGCGCCAGTTCGAGAAGGGTGGCTGGCTGGCCGACATCGCCGGCTATCTCGCCGATCCGTCGCTCACCGACCCGGCGCTGGTCGAAAGCGACTTCGCCGAAGCCGGCATTCTGTTTGCCAAGGACGGCCAGGGCGTGCTGCGCTCGCTACCGTTCTCGGTGGACTACTGGATCCTGTATTGGAACAAGGAGCTGTTCGAGGCCAAGGGCCTCAAATACCCAGAGACCTTCGAGCAACTGGTGGCAGCCGCCGAAGCGCTGACCGACCCCTCGACCAATACATACGGCTTCGTCGCCCGCGGGCTCAAGAACGCAAACACGCCGGTGTGGACGTCGCTGATGCTCGGGTACGACATGACGCCGCTAGATGACAAGGGCAAGCTGCGCACCGAGGCTCCCGAGGCGATCGAGGCTGCCGCGCTCTATCAAAGATTGATGACCAAGTCCGCCCCTCCGGGCGTTACCGGGTTCAACTGGGCCGAAGCACAGTCGGCCTTCCTGCAGGGCAAGATCGGCATGTGGCTCGACGGCGTGGGTTTTGCCCCGCCGATGGAAAATCCGGAAAAATCGAGGGTGGTCGGCAAGGTCGGTTACGGCGTGATGCCCAAGGGTCCCAAGGCGCATGCCTCGGGCACCTTCGGCGACGGGATTGGCGTTACCGCCGCCAGCGAGAAGAAGGAGGCTGCCTATCTGTTCTGCCAGTGGGCGGTATCGCCAACCATGGGTGCACGGCTGTTGCAGGCCGGCGCCGGCGTTCCGTTCCGCAAATCCGTGCTGGAGGATCCCAAGGTGCGCGAAGGCGTCACCATGCCGGCAAGCTGGCTTGATGCCGTGGTCGGCTCGGGCAATATCAGTCGGCTGGCACTGCCGGTCATCATCCCCGTCACGGAATTCCGCGACATTTATGGCGTGGCGTTGACCAACATGATTGCCGGCGCCGATCCAGCCGCGGAGCTGAAGAAGGCCACCGAACAATTCCAGCCGGTTCTCGACAGGAGCGAGCAGGGCTGATGTCGGCCACCACCCCAGAACAGACCGGGGTGACGATGCCGGTTGTCGACGGGAGCCA
This sequence comes from Mesorhizobium sp. M0185, assembly GCF_040322175.1. Classification (NCBI taxonomy): domain Bacteria; kingdom Pseudomonadati; phylum Pseudomonadota; class Alphaproteobacteria; order Hyphomicrobiales; family Phyllobacteriaceae; genus Mesorhizobium; species Mesorhizobium sp. M0185. The sequence continues at coordinate 84,766 of NZ_JAMYSY010000008.1, forward strand.
GACGATCCGGCTGGCTCCCAACTACTGGCCTTTCGTTGTCCCCGCACTCGTCGTCGTCGGCGCCGTCATCGTTTTCCCCTGGGCTTTCACCCTGTGGATGAGCGTCAATCGCTGGACGCTCGGCCAGTCGCGGAGCTTTGCCGGCATGGAAAACTATCTCCGCCTGGCCAGCGACCCACGTTTCTGGGAATCCCTTGTTCATACGTTGACCTACACCTTCCTCTCGGTTGCAGCGCCGATGCTGCTGGGCACTCTGGCCGCCCTGATCTTCGATGCCAGGTTTCCGCTGCGCGGCTTGCTGCGCGGCGTCTTCGTCATGCCGATGATGGCGACACCCGTTGCCGTCGCACTGGTTTGGACAATGATGTTCCATCCTCAGCTTGGCGTGCTCAACTACCTGCTGTCGCTGGTCGGCATCCCGGCTCAGGAATGGATATTCAACGCCAACACGGTCATCCCGTCGCTGGTTGCGGTCGAGACCTGGCAGTGGACGCCGCTGGTCATGCTGATCGTGCTTGGCGGGCTGGCCTCGGTGCCGCGCGAGCCCTTCGAAAGCGCCGAGATCGACGGCGCCAATGCCTGGCAGCAATTCCGCTATCTCACTCTGCCGATGATCGCGCCGTTCCTGATGATCGCGGTCATCATCCGCACCATCGATGCGCTGAAGAGCTTCGACATCATCTACGCGATGACCCAGGGCGGGCCGGGAACGGCGTCGGAGACCATCAACATCTATCTCTACAACACCGCCTTCTCCTACTACGATATCGGCTACGGCTCGGCCATGGCCGTGGTGTTCTTCATTGTCATCGTGGCCCTGTCGTTTGTCCTGCTGATGCTGCGCCAACGCTCGCAGTGGATCGATACGGAGGGCAAATAGATGAGTTCACGGCTGCTCAACCAGATCGGTCTGTTTTTCGCTGCCCTGGTTTTCGTCTCCCCGGCGATCTTGTTCTTCCTCTGGATGATCTCGCTGTCGCTGAAATTCGAGATCGACAACGGTGCCTATCCGCCGATCCTGATCCCCGAACGCTTCGCCTGGTCGAACTATGTAAAGGTGTTCGAGGAGAACAATTTCCTGCTCTATCTCTGGAATTCGGTTCTGGTGACCGGCACGGCGACCTTGCTGGCGCTGCTGATCGGCGTACCGGCCGGCTATGGCATCGCACGGCTCAAGGCTGAACGATCGGCGGTCGTCATCATGATCGCCCGCATGACGCCTGGGCTATCCTATCTCATCCCGCTGTTTCTGCTGTTCCAATGGATCGGGATACTCGGCACGCTGTGGCCGCAGATCATCATCCATCTGGTGGTGACGGTGCCGATCGTGGTGTGGGTGATGATCGGCTATTTCGAGACCACGCCGATGGAACTGGAAGAGGCGGCCAACATCGACGGCGCCAGCTCCTGGCAGGTTTTCCGGCTGGTTGCCCTGCCCATCGCCAAGCCGGGCATCGTCGTCGCCTTCATCCTGTCCGTGATCTTCTCGTGGAACAATTTCGTCTTCGGCGTGGTGCTCGCCAGCCGTGAGACGCGCACACTCCCGGTCGCCGTCTACAACATGCTGTCCTACGAGCAGGTCAGCTGGGGGCCGCTCGCCGCGGCGGCGCTGGTGGTGACGTTGCCGGTGCTGATCCTGACCATGTTCGCGCAAAGGCAGATCGTCGCGGGGCTGACCGCCGGCGCCGTCAAGGGCGGCTGAGGGCGCGCCCTGACATCACTCTTTTTCCAGGAAAGATCCAATGGCATCGGTAACGATCAACAACGTGCAGAAGGCCTTCGGGGCCACCAAGATCATTCACGACGTCAGCGTCGATATCGCCGACGGCGAGTTCGTCATCCTGGTCGGCCCGTCGGGATGCGGAAAATCGACGCTGCTGCGCATGATCGCAGGCCTTGAGACGATCTCCGGCGGGAAGATCGCCATCGGCGAGCGTATGGTCAACAATCTGCGGGCACGGGACAGGAACATCGCCATGGTGTTCCAGAATTATGCGCTCTATCCGCATATGACTGTGGCCGACAATATGGGCTTTGCCCTCAAGATCAAGAAAGCCGACCCGACCGATACCGCTGGCCGGGTCAGGAAGGCAGCCGGCATCCTCGGCCTGGAAAAGCTGCTTGACCGCTATCCGCGCCAGCTTTCGGGCGGCCAGCGCCAGCGCGTTGCCATGGGTCGCGCGATCGTACGCGACCCGCAGGTCTTTCTGTTCGACGAGCCGCTCTCCAACCTCGATGCCAAGTTGCGCGTCCAGATGCGCGGCGAGATCAAGGCCCTGCACCAGCGGCTGGGTACCACGACGATCTATGTCACGCACGACCAGATCGAAGCCATGACGATGGCCGACAAGATCGTCGTGCTGCATGACGGCCTGGTCGAGCAGATCGGCGCGCCACTGGACCTCTACGACCATCCGGCCAACCTCTTCGTTGCCGGTTTCATCGGCTCGCCCGCTATGAACTTCATTGCCGGCCGCATCGAGGAGGGCGTGTTCCGCAGCGCCGGCGGGTTGATCCTGCCGTTGCCGGAAGGCGCCCAGCCGGCGGATGCCGCGGGACGCGAACTCGTCTACGGCATTCGACCGGAACATATCCGGGCAACCGGGCAGGGCGTGCCGGGCACGATCACGCTTCTCGAGGCGACAGGCTCGGAAATCTTCGCCAAGGTCGACTGCTCCGGTGAAGAAATTTCCTGCCTGTTCCGAGAAAGGCTTGCGCTCAAGCAAGGCGAAGGGGTGCGGATCGAGATCGACCGCGCATGTGCGCATCTGTTCGACGCAGCAACCGGTCGGCGCATCTGACTCGGTGGTCCGGTAATGCGTCGTCGGCCTAGGTCGGCAACGCGAATTCACCGGCGAGTTCGATGGCGCGGCCTTCGCGGGCCGATCTCTGGGCGGCAAGACCCATGACGACGGCCCACCAGCCGTCTTGCAAGGTCACTTCCACCTTGCCTTGTCCGCGCACCGCAGCGGTGAAGCGGGCGTGCTCGAAATAGGTCGAACCGTTATGGTCGCCTGCCTCGAGCAGCCGGGGGTCGACGGGAATCTCCAGCAGTCGTGGTCCAGGCGGATTGCGCGGACTAACGATCAACTGGGGCACTGGCGCAGGGCCAAGGTGGGTCGGCCAGAAACGGCCTGGTCCGGGCACCAGACACTCGATCTTTCCGTCGCCGCCGACAGCGCAGAGTTCCTCCTGGTAGCGGCTGCCCTCGGCAAACATGCAGAGTTCCAGCATGGCGCGCGCGCCGCTCGCGAAATCAACCAGCACATAGCCATGGTCAAGGATATCCGGCCTCTCACCGCCATAGCGTTCGTCGAGATGGTTTACGGCCTGTCCAGCGCTCGCCATCACGCGGACGGGGTCCGATCCGAGGATCAGCCGCATCAGGTCGAAGAAGTGGCAGCACTTCTCGACGAACGTGCCGCCGGTGTTGCGGTTGAAGCGGTTCCAGTCGCCGACCTTGGCCAGAAACGGGAAGCGGTGCTCGCGGATCGTCAGCATGCGGATGCCGCCGGTGGCGGGGCGCGCCTGCTCGACGAATACGGCGACGGGGGGCATATAGCGATATTCCATGGCCACCCAGACGAGCGGAAGCCGAGCTTTCAACGCCGCGATGCGCCCCTCGTCGGCGCCCTCGGTGAAGAGCGGCTTTTCCACCAGTACCGGCAGTGGTCGAAGTGCGGCGATCTGCTCCATCTGACCGAGGTGCTGGTGGTTGGGGCTGGCAATCAAGACGCAGTCCACCTCATCCATGGCCAGCAGTTCGGCGATCGATGCCGCCGATCGCGCACCCGACGCCGTCGCCAGCGACGCCGCCAACATGCCGGGGTCCGGCTCGACGATCGCGGCCACATGCGCGTCGGGCAACAGAGCGATATTGCGGATATGCTCGCGGCCCATCATGCCGCAGCCAATGATGCCGTAGCCGATCGATGATCTGGTCACGCGGCGTCTTCCTCCGGCCTATCTGAAACGCGTGACGTACCGCGCCGCGCCCGGATCGAACCAGCTGCGGGAATATTCCGCGCTGGCGCCGTCGCCAGCCCAGGCGATACGTTCTATGAAACCCACGACCGTGCCCGGCGGTGGCCTGAACTCAAGCGGGGCCCAGTCCGGCGCAGGCGCGACGGCAACATGGTCTTCGGCGCGAACGATCGAAAAGCCGAGCGCGAGCCGGTAGTGGAGATAGAGGGATTCCGACAAATCCTCGCGCTTGAGCCGCTCGGCGCGGCTGACGTCCAGCCAGATCTCCTCGACCGCGGCCGGCTCGCCGTCGAGCCGCCGCAGCCGGCGTATTCGGTGGGCTTCGCCGGCGCTGCCGAATTGCGGCAGGTCGGCGGGCTTGGGCAGCCGCTCGATGGACAGCACGTCGGCGCTCGGCAGGCCGCCACCGCCGATGCGCTCCAGGCGAAAAAAGGCATAGACCCCGAGCAAGTCGCCGCGCGCCCGCACATAGTTACCCGAGCCCTGGATGCGGTCGAGAAGGCCCTTTTCGGTCAAATCTGCCAGCGCCCGCCTGAGCGTGCCGACGGCAATCCCGAGGCTCGCGGCCATCTCGCGCTCGGGCGGCAGCCGCGCCCCGTCGGCCAGCCGTCCGGCCGCGATTTCGCGGATCAGCATTTCGCTGGTCTGCAAGTGCACAGGCAAGGGCCCGCGCATCTGGCTGGATCGGTGGCCGGGGTCAGCCCTTGTCAAATGCATCCGGTGTCCAATCGCATCCCGGTTTCGGGTTTGGCTCAAATTGATACAGTATTGATCTACACCAAAACGAATGCTACGCAAGCCCTATTCGCAGCTCCGGACCTCTTTGAAGAATGGCCCGGGCTTCTTTTTTGAAGAGTGGCAATGAGCATCGTCCCAATCACCTCGCCGGATCTCGATGCAGCCGAAGTCTCGTGGTTCGCCGCACTCTGCTCGGACGACTATCGCTATCTCGGTGTGCCGGACGGCGCGTTGCGCTCGAGCTGGGCGCATTGCTCTGAGATCGTGAAGACGTCCGAGGAACTAGGTTTCCGCAACATCTTGTGTCCGTCGTCCTATCAGGTCGGCCAGGACACGCTGAGCTTCGTAGCCGGCTGCGCGCCGATCACCTCGAAGATCAATCTGCTAGCCGCTGTGCGCTGCGGCGAGATGCAGCCGATCATGCTGGCGCGCACGATTGCGACGCTGGATCACATGCTGGAAGGCCGGCTGACGGTGAACATCATTTCGTCGGACTTTCCGGGCGAGACAGCCGACAGCGCCTACCGTTATCAGCGTTCGCGCGAGGTTGTGCAGATCCTGCGCCAGGCCTGGACCAGGGACAGCATCGATTTCGAGGGCGAGGTCTATCGCTATAAAGGACTCTCGACGGCGCCAGCGAAGCCCTATCAGCAAAATGGCGGCCCGCTGCTCTATTTCGGCGGTTATTCGCCCGACGCGCTCGAGCTTTGCGCCGAACAGTGCGATGTCTACCTGATGTGGCCGGAAACCAGGGAGGAACTTGCCGGCCGCATGAGAGCAGTTCACGAGCGCGCCGAGCGCCATGGGCGGACGCTCGACTACGGCCTGCGCGTCCACATGATCGTGCGCGATACCGAGGCCGAGGCAAAGGAATATGCCCGGGAGCTGGTTTCGAAACTGGACGACGAGCAGGGCAGGGCGATCCGCGAGCGCGCGCTCGACGCCCGATCGCTCGGCGTATCGCACCAAGCCAGGAACCGCCAGATCGCCGATGCCGAAGGCTATGTCGAGCCGCATCTGTGGACGGGCGTCGGGCGGGCGCGCTCTGGTTGCGGCGCGGCGCTCGTGGGCTCGGCCGATCAGGTTCTGTCGGAAATCGAGACGTATATGAAGATGGGGATCCGCGCCTTCATCTTTTCCGGCTACCCGCATCTCGACGAAGCGCGTCATTTCGGCACCAAGGTGTTGCCCCAGCTCAAGACATGCTCGCTCCCGCACGCCTATGGCCGTGTGCCGGAACGGACCCCGGCGACACCATTGGGAACGGGGGAGCGCCGCTGATGGAGCATGTCGTGTGCGATCCACGCCTTTTGCGCAATGCCTTCGGGCGCTTCGCCACCGGCGTCACGGTCGTCACCACAGGCACGGCCGACGGCCCGGTCGCAATCACTGCCAACAGCTTCTCATCCGTGTCGCTCGATCCGCCGCTGGTGCTCTGGTCTATCGGCCGCCACTCGCGCCGGTTCGAAGCCTTCGCCAATTCCGCGCACTACGCCATTCACGTGCTGGCGGAAGATCAAATCGATCTGTGCTGGCGTTTTTCGAAGTCGGGGACGGACTTTGCCGATCTTGACCTGTCGTGGAGCGAGCACGGCGTGCCATTGCTGCCGCGCGCACTGGCGCGGTTCGAATGCAGCGTCGCCGACCGCTTCCCGGCTGGCGACCATATGATCCTGCTTGGACGTGTCCTTGAACTGCAGACGCAAGAGGGTTTGCCGCTGCTCTTTGCTGGCGGCAAGTCGCGCGCTCAAGAGGCCAGTTGATGACCGCCGGCGCCGCTTCGGGCTGGTGCCGTCGACTGGCGCACCACGAGATTGCAGGCAAGTTCGACGCGACGCGGCGGCGACCCCGAATGGGCCATATCGTCGAGCAGCAGGCTAAGCGCCGCCGATCCGATCTCGCGCATGGGAATGTGCATCGCCGTCAGCGGCGGGTTGCAGAAGGCAGCGAGCGGCAAGTCGTCCATACCGACCACGGACACATCGCCAGGCACCGAATATCCGGCCTCCTGGACGCCGGCGATGGCACCAAACGCCAAGCTGTCGCCGGCCGTCAGCACGGCGGTGAAATCGAGGCCACGGGCCGCGATGCGCTCGGTCACGGCCCTGCTCGCAAGTTCCGGCAGCCAGTCCTGCACCTCGACCACGAAGTCGTCGAAGCCGGCAATGCCGGCCGTGATCAGCGCGTCGCGCCAACCTTCGTAGCGCCGCTCGATCGTGCGCCGGCCACGCCGCATCAGGAACAGGATGCGGCGGTGGCCGAGGCCGATCAGATGCTGCGCCGCAAGCATGGCGGCAGAGCGATTGCAGGGCGTCACGCTCGAATGGCGCATCGAGGGATCGTCGCCGTTGACGAGCACGATCGGCTTGGCGAATCCGGCTGTCAGCGTCAGCACATCGTCATCGTCCAGCGTCAGAAACAGGCAGCCGGCGACGCTGTCGTCGCGCTCGGATTCACGCAGCAGTGCGATTTCGTCCTCGGGCGCCGAAACCGGCCGGGTCACGAGTTCGACGCCCAGCAACCGGGCGCGCTCGTTGAGTCCATCAAGGACATGGTAGGTGAACTGATTGCGGGCACTGTCCACCATTGCCACGCTGCTTGCGGCCAGGATGACCTTGCGGCCGGCAACCGAGGCGGGAATGGCATAGTTCATCGACTTCGCCGTTTCGATGATCCTGGTGCGAAGCTCGTCCCTCACGCCGCCGACGCCGCTCAGCGCACGGGAGGCGGTGCTGACCGACACGCCGCAACGCGCCGCTATCTCTTCAAGTCGAATGCGGCGGCTGGGGCTGCCGCGCTTGCCCTGGATATTCATCCGCTCCGTCACCTCCGGCAAAGTCATCCGATTAATGCAAAAAATTTTCAGATTGCGCAAGAAAAATGGCTGTGAAACAATTCCGATGAAGCGGGAGAAACGGGAGGAGTGATGCCGCTATCGGCCGAACGCCTGAATTCCGTGCTTGCCAGCCTTGTGGCCGGCATGACCGGCTTGCGTCATGACGGGCGGTTCCATGAGCCGAATCTCGACGGCACGCCGGGCGACTATGTCAGCTTCGACAGCTGGGAATGGCCGCAAGGCGTCGGGCTCTACGGGCTGGTTCGGCTGTGGGCGCAGACCGGCGACGATCGGCTGCTGCAGACGATCGAGGCCTGGTACGACCGACGCATCGCTGCCGGTCTCCCTGCGATGAACGTCAACACCACCGCGCCCCTTTTGGCGCTAAGCGAATTGTGGCGGCGCCGGCGCCAGCCGCGCTTCGAGCCGGTGCTGCGCGAATGGGCCGAGCGGGTGGCCACCGCCTTGCCGCGGACGCCCGAAGGCGGTTTCCAGCATGATGTTTCGGACCGGGTCAACGACGACGAATTGTGGGACGACACGCTGTTCATGGTGGCGCTGTTCCTCGCATCCTACGGCCAGGCTGCCGGCCAGCGTCGCTTCGTCGAGGAAGCAGAAAGGCAATTCCTGGTCCACGCCCGTTATCTCGCTGACCCGGCATCAGGGCTGTGGTTTCACGGCTGGACGTTCGCGGGACGGCACAATTTCGCCCGCGCGCGTTGGGCGAGAGGCAATGCCTGGATTACCGTCGGCATCCTGGAACTGGTGGAGTTCGCCGAAATTGCACCTTCGGTCCGGGCCTATCTGCTCGGCGTGCTGGACACGCAGATCAACGCCCTGCTCGAGGTGCAGGCAGGTTCGGGCGCATGGCACACTCTGCTCGACGACCCGACATCTTACGAGGAGATTTCCGCCACGGCCGGCTTCGGCTACGGGTTGATGAAGGCCGCGCGGCTCGGAATCGGCTCGACAGAGTGCCGTGCCGCCGGCCTCCGCGCCTTGGAAGCCGTGGTGGCCAACATCGATGACAAAGGTGTGGTGGCGAACGTGTCCTATGGCACACGCATGGGCGCCGACCTGCAGTTCTATCGCGATATACCCATCCATCCGACGGGCTACGGGCAGGCGCTGGCCATTCTGTGCCTGACCGAAGGGGCGCGGCATCTGCAGTCGAAGGTGGAGGCGGCATGATGCGGACGCTCTATGGCGCGTCGCCGGGCGATATTGCCGGCATGGACACGGACCGGCTGAGGGCCGAGTTCCTCGTCGACGGCTTGTTCCGGCCTGGCGCGATCGAATTCGTCTACACCCATGTCGACCGCATGATCGTCGGTGGCGCGGTGCCGCTGGCCAACCCGCTGGCATTCGGCAACGGGGCCGAAGTCGGCACCCCGCTCTTCTTTGACGCGCGCGAGATGGGCATCGCCAATCTCGGCGGCAATAGCACGGTCGCGGTGGACGGCCGGCGCTTTCACGTGGCTAACCGCGACATCGTCTATGTCGGACGCGGAGCGCGTGAGGTGACGCTGGAGAGCGACGATCCGGAGAGGCCGGCACGCTTCTACATGAACTCGGTGCCGGCTGGCGCCGATATTGCGCACCGTCTCATCGTCAGCAGCGAAGCCAGGCCGCTTGTGCTTGGCGAGGAGGCCCGTGCGAACAGGCGCACGCTGCGTATGTACATCCATCCCGAAGTGGCCCCGTCCTGCCTCTTGCTGATGGGGATCACCGACCTCGCGCCGGGCAGTGTGTGGAACACCATGCCGCCGCATCTGCATGAGCGGCGCATGGAAGCTTATTGCTATTTCGACCTCGCCGAGGCCGACCGTGTAATCCATCTGATGGGCCGGCCAGACAAGACGCGCCACCTGATGGTCGCCGACGGCGACGTCGTCCTGTCGCCTGCCTGGTCTATCCATATGGGTGCCGGCACCGGCCCCTATGCCTTCGTCTGGGGCATGACCGGCGAGAACCAGGCCTACACCGATGTCGATCCAGTTGCCGTGAAGGATTTGCGATGAGCGAGGCCGCGCAAAGCGTTCGCACGGATTTTACGCTGCGCCGGCCGCTCATGGCGGGGCAGCCAATCGTCTATTGGCGGCTCGGGTCTATCGCCGAGCAACGCTACGACGTGGCCGACCAGCCTATGCAAGGCGAGATGGATCCCTTCTTCTTCCTGACCAAGCACAAGAATTTCATTCCCCATGAATATCCGTGCCGCACGCAGTTCGCAGGGGAACGACGCGGCAAGCGACCACAGGTCAGCGCCGAATTCGGCGCCGAGCGCATCTGGCTGCCCTTCGCCTCGCCGCGCATCGACCTGTCGGGCTTCTGGTTCCGGCCGACGGTGCTTGGAACCTGGGCCGAGACCACCATCGAGGCGGCCTCGGCTGGCGAGGCGCTGGTGCGGCTGCGCACATGCGGCGGCGCCACACTCTTTGCCAATGGCGAGGAAGCCGGCTGGATGGCGCCCTACGGCCGCAACCTGGAAAGTGCCGAGCATTTCAAGATCGCGCTGCGGGCCGGCCGTAACGACATTCGCGTGTGGTTCGACGATCTCGCCGAGCGCGACGCCCGCTACTATTTCCAGCTCGATTATCTATCCGGTCCGGCTGCTTCGGTGGCACTGCCGATCGAAGTCGAGAGCGGCGTTGCCGATGCGATGGAAGCAGCCCTTGACGCCATGCATTTCGACCGTCCCGCCTATGACGGCGGCGAGGTGGCGCTCGTCACCGGCGTGGCCCTGCCGCGCGACGCGCAAGTCGAGATCGAGATCGAAGGCGATTTCATGTCGATCGAGACGCCGGTGCGCTTCGCCTTCCATCTGCCGGCGGGCCAGACGCGGCTGCCGATCGCCGATACCGAGCAGCTGCCGGCCGACTTTCGCCATTTCAAGGTAGCGCTGACGGTCGCAGACCATGCCGTATCGCGTATCTTCGGCGTCGAGATATGCCACGCGCGCCGTCAGGGCGATGCGCCGGAAACGCTTACCGCGCGGATAGATGAAGCCCTGCGCGAGGTCGCCGGTCACGCCGAGGCCGATACGGTGCGCGCGCTGGCGCGCCTGGCGATCGGGCGGCAGGGCGCCGAGACCGACGCCATGATCTCCGGCACGCTGCCGGCGATCGAGGATTGTCACGATTGCGCCGACTTTATCCTGGTGCCGCTGCTGTGGTGCCGCAAGGCCTATGGCGATCGGCTGGAAGCGAGCCTGCGCGCGCGCGTCGACAACGCCATCCTCGGCTATCGCTACTGGATGGACGAGCCCGGCAATGATGTGCAGTGGTACTTCTCCGAGAACCACGCGCTGCTCTTCCACACCGCCGCCTATATTGCCGGGGGCCTGTTGCCTGATGTGCGGTTCGTGCGGTCGGGCCGCCTTGGCCGCGAACAGTCCGCGGTTGGAGCCGCGCGTGTACGCGCCTGGCTCGACCATTTCGAGGCATGGGAGATGGCCGAGTTCAACTCGGCGCCTTATTTCCCGATCGACCTCAAGGGCCTGTGCGCGCTCTACGCGCTGGCCCCGGACAAGGACATCGCCGAACGTGCCGGCAAGGCAATCATACGCCTGCTTGAAATCGTCGCCCGCTCGGCGCATCGCGGCATCCTCACCGGGGCGCAGGGCCGCTCCTATGAGCACACGCTGCGCGCCGCGCGTTCCCTGGAATTATCCGGCATCTGCCGCATGCTTTGGGGCAAGGGCAACTACGGCATGCGCTTTCACGCGCTGCCGCAGCTGGCATTGTGCCTGCGGGATCACGATTTGAGCCTTCCGGACGGGTTGGCAGCAATTGCTTCCCTCACCGACGATACGGCGTGGGAATGGACTTTTGCGCAGGGACAAGATCGCTTCGCGCGGCTCTACCACTACAAGACGCGCGACCATGCGATGGGCAGCGCCGCTGGCTACCGCTGGAACCAATGGGGTTATCAGGAGACCGTCATTCACGCCCGGCTGGGCAAGAATCCGGATGCGCAGATCTGGATCAACCACCCCGGCGAAGTGCTGCAGTCGGGATATGGCAGACCATCATATTGGGGTGGCTCAGGCACTTTGCCCCGGCTTCACCAATACCGCGACCTCGCAGTCGTCAGCTTCTCCTGCTCGGATGAACAGCCCGACTTCACGCACGCCTGGTTCCCCGCACGTGCCTTCGATGCCGTGCAAGTGGGTGGCGATCGGGCGTTCGCGCAATCGGGCGACGCCTTCGTCATGCTGAAGACGGATGTGCCGCTCATGCAGGTAGTGGCCGGCCCGACCGCCGGCAACGAGCTGCGGGCGGCGGGACGCAGGACGACATGGATCTTTCGCCTCGGTGACCGGAATGCCAATCGGCCGGCCCTCGACGCCTGGACTGCCGTTTTTGGGGACCTGTCGGTGCGGTCGGGTCCCGACGGCGAGTTGATCGTCGACGATCCGGAATACGGCACGGTGCATTTCCTCGCCGACGCAAGGATCGTGGCTGAGGGACGTACACTCGATCCGGCCAACTGGACCGTGCGCGGTGAGGCGATGCGCATGAAGCACAGAGAGTAGGGAGGAGATCGGCTGCGACGCTCAAGAGGAGGAGGGCGTAGCAGGCTTGAACCATCGGGGCGCCGCCCCGCTAAAGGAGGAGACGAAGCATGAATAAGACCCGCACTTTGCTGGCCGCGCTATCGGTCAGCCTGCTCGCATCGACCAGCGCGTTTGCCGGCGACGTGCGCATCATGTGGTATTCGGACGGTGTCGAGGGCGATGTCATCCAGGACATTCTGAACCGCTTCATGAAGGACAATCCCGACATCCACGTCACGCTCGACAACGTCGCCTACAAGGTGATCCAGGAGCAGTTGCCCATCCAGCTCGAAGCCGGCCAGGGTCCGGACATCGCCCGCGTCACAAACATCAAGGAGCTTGCCCAGCACTGGCTCGATCTCAGGCCACTGGTGGCCGATCCGAAATATTGGGAGGACAATTTCGCTGACACGCTGGACTGGATGCGCCCCGACGGCTCCAACGCCATCCCGGGTTTCATGACCCAGCTCACGCTCACCGGCGGCTTCGCCAACAAGACGCTGTTCGAACAGGCCGGCGTGCCGCTGCCCGGTGACAAGGCGACCTGGGACGACTGGATCAACGCCGCCGCCGAGGTGGCGAAGAGCCAGCAGCTTCCGGCTGCCTTCGCCATCGATCGTTCCGGTCACCGCATTTCGGGTCCGAATGTCTCCTTCGGAGCGAACTATATCGGCCCCGATGGCATGCCGGCGAAAGTGGACGACGGCACCAAGGCTTTCGTCGGCAAGCTCGTCGACTGGACCGCCAAGGGCCTGATGCTGAAGGATACCTGGGTTTCGGCGGCAGGCTCGACCTATCGCGCGGCCGCCGACGACTTCATCAACGCCCAGATCCCGTTTTATTATTCGGGTAGCTGGCAGGTCGCCAATCTATCGACCAAGATCGGCGATAGTTTCGACTGGGTGGCGACCGGCTCGCCCTGCGGTACCGCAGGCTGTTCGGGCGTGAAGGGCGGCGCGGCGCTGGTCGCCATCAAATACACGAAGAACCCCAAGGACGTCGCCAAGGTCATGGATTATCTAGCCCGTGAAGACGTGGTAAAAGAGTTCAGCGAGCGCACGCTGTTTCTGCCCGCGCACAAGGGCGTCGTAGACAAGGGCGGGCTGAAATGGGTTTCTGCCGACAAGAACGTCGGTCCGGCGCTCGACAAGTTCGTCAAGGCGGCGGGTGAAACCCTGCCGGCGGCCGATGCGCTGCCGCCGTGGAAGTGGGCCAACGCTTACTTCGCCGCGCTGGTGACGCGCGTCAGCCAGGTGATGGCCGGCGAGCTCAGCCTCGACGATGCCTGGGGCAGGATCGACCAGGATATCGCCGACAAGGTTGCCGAGGCGAAGTGATCGCCGCCGCGACACTGAAGGCATGGATTGGCGCCGCCCTCGCGGCGCCGGTCGTGTGGCTGGCGTCGATCGTCAACGTGCCGCTGAAGTTCTGGCAGCGAGCGACGGGCACCGGCGGCATGGCCGCGTTCTTCCTCGCCCCAAACATGGCGATCTTCGGCATTTTCGTCCTGGTGCCGATGATCATCAACTTCTTCTATTCGGCCACGTCGGGAACGGCCTACTTCCTGCAGGACCGAACCTATGTTGGGCTCGAGCAATATCAGCGCCTGCTCGATTGCGGCAACTACCTGGACACTGCCACTTGCCACGAGGATCTCTTCTGGAAGGCCGTGCACAATACCGGCCTGTTCGTCGTCGTGCAGGTGGCGCTGATGACGGTCGTGTCGATGGCGACAGCGTTGATCCTCAACCGCGAGATCGTCGGGCGCAGCTTCTGGCGCGCGGTGTTCTTCTTTCCGGTGCTGCTGTCGCCCGTCGTCACCGGCTTGATCTGGCGTTGGATCCTGCAGCGCCAGGGCCTGCTCAACCTGATCGTCCATGATCTGGGCGGCGAGCCGCACAACTGGCTGACAGACCGCTTCTGGGCTTTCACCGCCGCGGTCAGCGTTTCGGTTTGGGCACATATGGGCTTCTATACGCTGATCTTGCTTGCCGGATTGCAGGCGATCCCGCGCGACCTTTACGAAGCGGCCGAGATGGACGGCACGAAGCCGGCGCGGGTGTTCTGGCGCATCACGCTGCCGCTGCTGATGCCGAATCTGCTTGTCGTCATCATACTGGCGCTGATCCGCGCCGTGCAGATCTTCGACGAGGTCTATGTGCTGACGGGTGGAGGGCCGGGAACCTCGACCCTCTATATCACGCAGTACATCTATGAGATCGGCTTCGCCTCCCTGTTGCGCAATCCGGGGCTGGCTTCGGCGGCTTCGATCCTGATGGGGTTGGTGCTGGTCGTGCTGACCTTGGTTCAGCTGCAGGTCGGACGCCGGGGTGAGCGGAAAGGAGCCCGCGAATGAGCCGGGTCGTGACATTCCTGACCCGCCGGCGCGGCGGTCGCGGCTGGCACTGGACGGATATCGTGAGCTGGCTGTGGCTGCTCGGCGGCGTTGTCATCATGTTCGGCCCGGCCGTCTGGCTGGTGGGTTCGTCATTCAAGACGCCGGCACAGCTCGCCGAGTTCCCGCCGACCATAATGCCTTATGTCAGCCAACACGCGAGGGTCGAAGGTTACGACAAGCCGCTGACCCTCTACAGGGTGAAGTTGCCGGATGGTTCGACCAAGGTGCTGGCCGAGGTGCGGCGCATCGGCATCGTGGCGCAAATGATGGATCCGCAGGCGCCGAACGATATCGTGAAGGTCAACATCGCCGACCGGCAGCCGGTGCGCGAAATCGGCTTCGCGACGGAGAATTACACCGAGCCCTTCGTCCATTTCGACTTCCTGCGCTATCTGCGCAATTCGGTTTTTGTGACGGCAATGGCAACGCTGATCACGCTGCTCACCAATTCGATGGCCGCCTTCGCCTTGTCGAAATACAAGTTCCGCGGTCGCGATCTGACGATGCTTGTGATCGTCGGTACGCTGATGGTGCCGCTGTCGGTCATCCTGGTGCCGCTCTATTCGGTGGTGGGCGCCGTCGGACTGCTCGATTCGCTGTGGGGCGTGATCTTGCCGACCGTGGCGACGCCAACCGGCGTCTTCCTGCTGCGCCAATATATGCTGACCATCCCCGACGAGCTGCTCGATGCGGCGCGCATGGACAACGCTTCCGAATGGCAGATCTACTGGCGCATCGTATTGCCGCTTGCAGCACCGGCGCTCGCCGTGCTGGCGATCTTCTCGGTCGTCTGGCGCTGGAACGACTTTCTGTGGCCGCTGGTGGTGCTGTCGCGCAAGGAACTCTACACACTCCAGGTCGGCCTCAACACCTATGCCGGCCAGCTAAACGTGCAGTGGCACTACATCCTGGCGATGACCGTGGTGACGATGATCCCCGTCGTCCTCGTCTTCGTCTTCCTGCAGCGTTACATCACCTCCGGCATTGCCGGCACCGGGCTGAAGTGAGGATGTCATGGGACGGATAACGCTGACCAACATCGATCGCGCTTACGGCAAGATGAAGATCTTGCACGGTATCAACCTCGACGTCGGTGACGGCGAGATGCTGGTCCTCGTCGGCCCGTCGGGTTGCGGCAAGTCCACGCTGCTGCGGTTGATTGCCGGACTCGATCGGCCGACCGACGGCAAGGTCGAGATCGACGGGGTCGACGTCACCAACGTTTCGGCCGCGCAACGCGGTCTGGCGATGGTGTTCCAGTCTTACGCGCTCTACCCGCACATGAGCGTGCGCCAGAACCTCGCCTTCGGGCTTGAAAACATTCGTATGCCGAAGGCCGAGATCGACGCGCGGATCACGGAAGCGACGCGCATGCTGGAAATTGCTCCCTATCTAGACCGCCGGCCCGGCCAATTGTCGGGCGGTCAGAAGCAGCGCGTGGCGATCGGCCGTGCGGTGGTGCGCAATCCGACCGCCTTTCTGCTCGATGAACCGCTGTCCAACCTCGATGCCGAACTGCGCATCACCATGCGCGCTGAACTGGCGGGCCTGCACCGGCGGCTGGCAACCACGATGATCTACGTCACCCATGACCAGATCGAGGCGATGACGCTGGCGGACCGCATCGTGGTCATGCGCTCGGGGCGGATCGAACAGGTCGGCCGGCCGCTCGATCTCTACAACGCGCCGGCCAACCTGTTCGTCGCCGGCTTCATCGGCGCGCCGCGGATGAACCTGCTGCCAGTGAAGGTGCGTTCGGCAAGCGGCGCCGAGGTGCGTGTCGAAGGTCCAGGCGGGCTGTCGGCCTCGATCGCCGCCGACGGGGTCGCGCTGAAACCGGGAGACGACGCGACGCTTGGCATCCGGCCACACGACATCCAACTTTCGAATGGCGGCAAGGGATCGGTGGAAGCGCGGGTAACGCTGGCCGAGGCGTTGGGACCGGAAACAGTTGTCCACGCCACCATTGCCGGCGACAGCAAACTTATCGCCGTTCTCAAGCAGCAGGGCGTTGAATCGCAAGGGCCGCCGATCAACCTCGCTCTGCCGCCGGAGCGCATGCATCTCTTCGATGCCGCCGGGCTGCGTGTCGCACCGCGTTAGCCGGCGGCAAGATAGCGGGTTGTTTTCATGAACCCTCGCAACTGCGCACAGCGAATGCGTGTTGCGCTTGTCAAAATAGGTGAACGTTAAGACAACCGAACTCTTCAAGAGGGCGCTCTCTGCGATCATTGCTGCCACAGGATGATCCGGAAACACTTCAAAGTGGATTTTCTCGTGGGCGGTCTTCGGCACTACGGAGATCCGCGCCGGCACGTTCGCGCGCCTGAATCCGGCTGACTGATAATACGACCTGTGCTGAGGTTCAGTACGAACTACCGATCAGGTTCTGTTGTCCGGCTTCGTCATCCAAAGGACCGGGATGCGCCTGATCACGCTTGCGCCATTTGGCATTCTGCTCTTCGCAGGCGCGATGTGGCTGCTGTCTGCTTCGACGAGCGGTAGCGTCTTACCTGTCCGGCTCGTATTCCCAGTGGTAGGTGTTGATGCATCGATCCGCGTCGCTCCTCGCGCGAGGCCATCGTTAGGGCCCCCGTTGCGGCGATATCTCCGCGCAATGCATGGATTTCCATGAGATGCAGCCGTGGCATGGCGGAACTAGATTTAGGCGGTGAGTTCGCCTGTCCAGATATTGAAAACAAGTGCTATATCAAGCGCTGACCGTCCCCAGGCTTTTTTGTCCGACAGGAGAAGCCAATGACAGCAGCGTCCAACTCACTTGGCGAAATCGACCCCGAAGCAACGCTTGCGCTGCAAATCATCGAGAGCATGCCCGGCCACGCGTGGGCAGCCGATGCCGCCGGAAGATTCACCTATGTCAGCCCAAACACCCTGGCGTTCCTCGGCAACATGGATGAGGATCTCAACACTTCCGAAGACGACGATGATTTCGGCTGGCGTCGAGCCGTCCATCCCGACGATTATGATCCTGTAGCCGCCAGATGGCGGCATTGCCTCGAAACCGGCGATCCCTATGATACCGAGCATCGTCTGCGGCGCGCCGATGGCGTCTATCGCTGGTTTCGAAGCTCAGGACGACCATTTCGCGATAGCCAGGGGCGCATCGTTCAATGGTACGGCACGACAATAGACATTGAGGACCAGAAGCGGGCCGAGTCAGCATTGCGCGACCGGGAGCGGGAACTCTCGCAACTCGTGGACATGGTCCCGAGTCACATCTGGCGGCTCGGTCCCGACGGCGAGCCGATCTTCTTCAATGGGCGCATGGTCGACTTTCTCGGCCTCGATGTAGCGGATCTGGACCGACCGGGCATGAGCCGGCTGGCGGCGATGATACAGGCCGCCGTTCATCCGGACGACGCGGCAGCATTCGGCGATGCACTCCGTGGTTGCTTCGCTACCGGTGCGAGCTTCGCGATGCGCTATCGCCTGCGCCGTGCCGATGGCGTCTATCGCTGGATGTCGAGCCGGGCGGAGCCGATGCGCGATGACGCTGGCCGCATCGTCCAGTGGTACGGCCTCTGTCACGACATAGACGATCAGATGCACGCCGAAGCGGCGTTGCGGCAGAGCGAGCAGCAACTTCAGCACATGATCGACGCGGTGCCGGTCCGCATCTGGAGTGTGATGCCGACCGGCGGGCCGGTCTACTTCAACAAGCGATACCAGGACCATTTCCGCTCCGTTATCGCGAACTTTGATGTGCTCGGCGAGCCGGGCATCGAAACGTTGCTGCACGAGGTGATTCATCCCGAAGATGCGCCCGAGGTGCAGCGCACGTTGCTGAGGTGTTTCGAAACTGGCGGCGGCTCCGCGATGCGGTTTCGCTGGCGCGAAAAAGACGGCACCTATCGCTGGGCTGAGTGCAGGGTCGAGCCGCGACGCGATGGCGACGGAACGGTCGTGCAGTGGTACGGGGTTTCTCTCGACATCGACGATGAGGTGCGCGCGCAGGCGGCGTTGCGCAAAAGTGAGCGGCGCCTTCAGCAACTGATCGACACCGTGCCCGCTTTGATCTGGAGTACGACACGGGAAGGGACGCCTTCCTACGTCAACAAACGGTTCACCGATGTAACCGGGGCCACGCTCCACGACATCACCGCCCCGGACGGCTCGCCGTCGCTGAGCGTGATCCATCCAGACGATATCGACACCGCACGGCAGGCGATCCGCCATTCATTCGCAACGGGCGTGCCTTACGTTCAGAGATATCGCCAGAGGCGGGCCGACGGCGGCTATCGCTGGACCGAGACTCGCGCCGAGCCGCTGCGCGACGAAGATGGCAGCATTCTCCAATGGTACGGCGTGAGCGTCGACATCCATGACCTGGTGACCACGCAAGCCGCGTTGCACGACCGGGAACGAGAGCTCTCGCAACTCGTCAACATGGTTCCGAGCTACCTCTGGCGGCTGTCTCCCAACGGTGAGCCGAGCTTCTTCAACAAGCGCCTGATAGATTTTCTCGGCCTGGACATAGCGGACGCGGAAAAGCCGGACACGAGCCGGCTGGCGGCCTTCATTGCCACCGTCGTCCATCCCGACGATGCAGCCAGCCTGAAGGAAGCACTCGACAGCTGCTTTGCCACCGGCGAGCGCTTCTTCATGAAGTATCGCCTGCGCCGTGCCGATGGCGTTTATCGTTGGATGGAGGGCCGCGCGGAGCCGCTGCGGGACCAGGGTGGACGCATCGTCCAATGGTACGGCCTTACGCACGACATCGACGATCAGCTGCGCGTCGAAGAGGCGCTGCGCGAGAGAGAACGGGCTCTCTGGCAGCTCGTTGAAACGCTGCCGGCAATGATCGATTGCGCCGCGCCGGATGGCGAACCGATATATCGCAGCCAGCAGCTCCGCGAATTCCTCGGATACAATCTTGAGGAATTGGACGAAGCGGGAAAGTCCCGGCTGGCTGGCACACTCGACGCCGGTGTTCATCCCGACGACCTGACAGGTGTCAAAGAGAGATATGCCGATTGTCTGTCCACAGGCGAGCCGTATGCGCGACGGCACCGTCTGCGGCGCTTCGATGGTGAATATCGCTGGGTCGAGACGCGCGCCGCGCCGATGCGCAACGCTGAAGGCGCCATCGTGCAGTGGAACGTTATCTGCCTCGACATCGAAAATGAGATGCGGACACAAGAGGAGCTTCGGCTGGCACAAGAGAGACTTGCGCGTGCGAGCCAGGCGGCGAGCCTTGCCGAACTCTCCGCATCCATCGCTCATGAGGTGAACCAGCCGCTGGCCGCCATCGTCGCCAACTCCAACGCATGCCATCGTTGGCTGTCCGCCGAGCCCCCGAACGTCGAGCGCGCGAAGATCACGGCCGAGCGTATCATCCGTGATGCCAACTCGGCGGCGGATGTCGTCAGCCGGATCCGTGCCTTGTTCAGACCTTCGCTTGAAATGAGAACCAGCACACCGATCCCCAGCGTCGTTGCCGAAGCACGTGACCTTATGGCCGAGGAAGCCATGCGGCGTCGCGTTCGCATGGACATCGATGTCGAAAGCAACCTTCCGCTGGTTGCGTTCGATCGCGTCCAGATCCAGCAGGTCCTGGTCAACCTCATTCGCAACGGCATGGAGGCGATGGACACCACGGCGGGCGACAAGGTTCTTGCAATGCGCGTGCGCCGGATAGAGGACACGATCCAGACCGAGGTCCGCGACCGGGGCCCGGGTATCGAACGTCCCAACAAGATATTCGAGCCGTTCTTTACAACGAAAGGGAACGGAATGGGCATGGGGCTCGCGATCTCCCGTTCGATCATCGAGTCTCACGGCGGACGCCTTTGGGCGGAGAATAGCATGCCGCGTGGGGCGACATTCATCTTCACCCTCCCGGTTGAAGCGAAAGCTGCGCAATAACTGGCGGCGCTCAGTAAGCGCTTGGTTTTTTCGGCTCTCGGTGAAGGGGCGCCGCCGCCCCGTGCAATGCATGGATTTCCATGAGGTGCGGTTGGGGCGTGGCGGGATTAGGGTGGCGACGTGAGTCCGTCAGCCCAGTCCAGCTATCAAGAGCAAGTGCTACACGAAGCGCCGACAATCTCCAGAGTTTGTTTGTCCGTCAGGGGCACCCGATGACGATAGCGCCCAACTCACTTGGCGAGACCGATTCCAACGCAACGCGCGCGTTAACGCATGACTTGGACCGATCCGGACCGGGAAGTGGCCGACCTTCCGCGACGAATGAACCGGGCCTGATTCGCGGCAACCTGATCCGCGACATTGAAAGAGGCGGGTTGTCGCGCGCCTGGTCGCACCGTCCCCGATTCTTGCATCTGGGGCTTTTTATTACGGCCTATGTCCTGGGCTGCGGCTTCGCCCAGTCGCTCGCAATCATACCTGGAACAGGGATTTCCATTTGGCCTCCGAGCGGGCTTTTCATCGCTACGCTTGTCTTCGCCTCCAGGTATAGCTGGCCGTGGTGGGTGCTGGGGGCCTGTGTGGCGGAACTGTTCAGCAACTTCTTGTGGTTCCACACTCCGCTGCCCGCGGCCTTCCTGATCTTTGCCGGCAACGCTCTTGAAGCGGTATCCGGCGCATGGCTTGTGAACCAGACCTGCAAGCGCCCAGTTCGGCTGGAAACGTTGCGGGACGTTCTCGCATTCGTCGTACTGGCCGCTGGAATTGCGCCAGTTGCAAGCGCGACGGTGGGAAGTGCGGCGCTTGCATGGTTTGGCATACAAGCGCAAACCTTTGCGACGGCTTGGCCGCTGTGGTGGATCGGAGACGCGACGGGAGTCCTGATCGTAGCGCCACTGGCGCTGGTCGTGTTCCAGAACTGGCGCGGCAAGGCGCAGCTCTCGGCAGCGCGATGGATGGAAGCTTGCGTCCTGGGGCTGATCTTTCTTGGTATCGCCGCCCTTTCCTTGAGCGGCTATCTGCCCTTCGCCTACATCATCATGCCGCCTCTTCTTTGGGCCGCGGTGCGTTTTGAGTTCAGAGGCGCCGCCGTAGCATTGACCGTCCTCGCTCTGATCACGGCGGTATTCACGATATCCGGCGCCAGCCAATTTGCCGGCGATCCCGAGTCCCAAAAGCACAACCAGATCATGCTGCAGCTTTTTCTGGCCATCTCTGCATTTTCGGCGCTCGTCGTGGCCGCCATTTCCAGGCAGCATCAGGCGGCGGTGCTCACTTTGCGCCAAAGTGTGGAGACCTTGCGGGAGCGGGAGCGAGAACTCTCGTTGCTGGTCGAAATGATCCCCGCTCACATCGCCCGTATGGCGCCCAACGGCGAACCAACCTTCTTCAGCAAGCGCACGACAGACTATATCGGCCTCAACGACATCGCGGACTGGGACGAGCCGGGCACGAGCCGCCTGGCGCCCGTGGTCGCGGCAGCCGTCCATCCCGACGATGGACCCAGGATGAGAGAATGGCTCAGCCGCTCCCTCGCCACCGGCGAACCCTATCCCATAAGGTATCGCCTGCGTCGCGCTGACGGTGTCTACCGCTGGAGGGAGGGCCGCGCCGAGCCGCTGCGGAACCAGAGTGGGGCGATCGTGCAATGGTACACGGCCAGCATCGACATCGACGATGAGGTGCGCGCGCAGGAGGCATTACGCGACCGGGAGCGGGAGCTCTCGCAGCTTGTCGACATGGTTCCGAGCCACGTTTGGCGCCTGACGCCGGACGGCGAGCCGACCTTTTTCAACAAGCGAATGGTCGACTTTCTCGGCCTTGACGCAACGGATTTGGACAAACAGGGCATCGGCCGGCTGGCGGCGATGATAGCGGCCACCGTCCATCCGGACGACGCAGCAGCATTCGGCGATACGCTCAGTCACTGCCTTGCTACCGGCGAGCGCTTCTCCATGAGGTATCGCCTACGCCGCGCCGATGGCGTCTATCACTGGATGTCGAGCCGGGCAGAGCCGATGCGCGATCACGCTGGCCTGATCGTGCAGTGGTACGGCCTCTGTCACGACATAGACGATCAGATGCAAGCCGAAGAGGCGCTGCGGCGGAGCGAATTGCAGCTTCAGCAGATGATCGACGCTGTGCCGGTCCGCATTTGGAGCGCGGTGCCGACCGGCGGGCCGGTCTACTTCAACAAGCGATACCAGGACCATTCCCGCGCCGTCATCGCCAATTTCGAAACACTCGGAGAGCCGCGCATCGAGGAATTGCTGCAAGAACTGGTTCATCCCGAAGATGCTCCCGAGGTGCTGCGCACGTTGCTGAGCTGTTTCGAAACAGGCGGCGGTTCCGCGATGCGGTTTCGCTGGCGCGAAACAGATGGCTATCGCTGGGCGGAGTGCAGGGTCGAGCCGCGGCGTGATGAAGACGGGGCGGTTGTGCAATGGTACGGGGTTTCCCTCGACATCGACGAAGAGGTGCGCGCCCAGGAAGCGCTGCGACAAGCCTCCGACAAACTCGCGCAAGCCACTCAGGCTGCAAGTCTCGCCGAGCTTTCCGCTTCGATCGCGCACGAGGTGAATCAGCCGCTGGCCGCGATCGTCGCCAATTCCCATGCATGCCACCGTTGGCTGTCCGCCGCCCCTCCGAACGTCGAACGCGCGAAGATTACGGCCGAGCGCATAATCCGGGACGCTAATTCGGCGGCGGACGTCGTCGGCCGCATCCGCGCGCTGTTCAAGCAATCCACCGAGACGAGGACCAATGCGACGCTCAGCAGTGTCATCGCAGAGGCACGCGACCTCGTGGCCGAGGAAGCGATGCGTCGGGGCGTTCGCACCAGCGTTGATGTCGGAAGCGACATTCCGCTAGTCGCGTTCGATCGCGTCCAAATCCAGCAGGTTCTGGTCAATCTCATCCGCAACGGCATGGAGGCGATGGACTCTGGTGCGGATGACGGAGTTATCAGCATCCGCGTGCGCCATATCGGGGATGTTGTCCAGACCGAAGTCAGAGATCGCGGCCGGGGCGTCGAGTTTCCCGACCGGATATTCGAACCGTTCTTTACCACGAAAGAGCAAGGGATGGGCATGGGACTGGCGATCTGCCGTTCGATCATCGAGTCGCACAGCGGGCGTTTATGGGTCGAGAAGAACGAACCACGTGGAGCGACGTTTATCTTCACGTTGCCGATTGAAGCGAAAGCGGCGTCATGACGACGGACGGCCAAATTGTCTTCATCGTAGATGACGATGAACGCATCCGGGAGGCGCTCAGTGAGCTGCTGGCCGCACATGGCATGCGTGCCGTAGCGTTCGGATCGGCGGGCGATTATATCCGCGCTGACAAGCCGGACGTCCCTGCCTGCCTCATCCTCGATATCGAGTTGCCGGATATTAACGGCCTCGATCTGCAGCGGCAGATTGCCGAGGGCGATCATCCGCCGATCGTTTTCCTGACGGGACATGGCGATATCCCGTCCTCGGTGCGTGCGATCAAGCACGGCGCCGTGGATTTTCTGACTAAGCCCTTCAGCGATGCAGACCTCATGGCCGCAATCCATGCGGCGATTGCCCAGGATCGGGTACAGCGATCGGAGCGCGCCGAGCTGGGCGTGTTGAAGCAACGTTATCTCGAGCTGACGCCGCGCGAACGTGAGGTGCTGCCCCTGGTGGTCAGCGGCCTGCTCAACAAGCAGGCGGCCGCTGAACTGGGGATCAGCGAAGTTACGCTGGAAATTCATAGAAGGAACGTCATGCAGAAGATGGTCGCGGCGTCGCTCGCCGACCTCGTTCGCATCGCCGAGCGACTGGGAATACCGATCACGCACTCGCGCCGGGCAGGGGGGAACTGAGGGTGAGCAAGCGGAGGCCTGTCGTGGCGATTGTCGACGATGACCCAAGACTGCTCGAGTCGCTGGAGGACCTTCTGGAGTCCGCCGGCTATGTGGCCCGCAGCTTCTCGTCGGCAGGGTCGTTGCTGGTCAGCGGCCTGTCTGGATTGGACATGCTTATCACCGACATCGGGATGCCCGGCATGGACGGCTTTGAACTTCGCGACTTGGTCAAGAAGGCGCGTCCGGATTTGCCTGTGTTCCTGATCACCGGCCGCCACGAGATAGTGGATCAGCACCGCGCCAAGGGCATTGGCGGGCTTTTCCGCAAGCCGTTCGATGGCCAGGCACTGCTTGCGGCGATCGGCGACGCTTTACGCAACCCAGAAACGGAGGCTAAACATGAGAGTTGACCAATTGCCCTTACCGAGATCGACGCCATCATCACAGCAGCGAAGGGCTGAAGCCGAGCAGCCGCTGGTCATTATTGTCGATGATGATGCCTCTGTTCGGGAGGCGCTGTCTGAATTGATCCTGTCGGCGGGTTTCCTGCCGGTGTGCTTTACCTCAACCCGTGAATTGCTTGACGCCGACGTGTTGGAGAGCCCCGGCTGCTTGATCCTCGACGTGCGCATGCCGGGGACGAGCGGTCTCGATCTGCAGCACCATCTTGCGAAAAACGGCAACCCCAAGCCCATCATCTTCCTGACCGGGCATGGCGACATCCCGATGACTGTCCAGGCGATGAAGGCCGGCGCCGTGGACTTTCTCACCAAACCGGTGCGGGATCAGACGCTGCTTGACGCTGTGATCGCCGGCATTGCGGTGGATGCCAAGCGGCGGGCGGATGCCGTGATCGTCAAGCGCAATATCGAGCGCGTCGAGACGCTGACGCCGCGCGAGCGCGAGGTCCTGCGTGAAGTGGCGCGCGGACGCCTCAACAAGCAGATCGCCTTCGACCTCGGCATCAGTGAAGTGACGGTCAAGCTTCACCGCGGCAACGTCATGCGCAAGATGGAAGCCGCTTCCATCGGTGAGCTGATCCGGGCGTGGGAAACGCTGCCCGCGCCGATGCGCGAGGTCTAGAATTTGGCACAAGCCGATCCATGCCCCATCCAATAGGATCGCCCGGCCCGCCCGGCCATTTCAGGTGCTTTCTCAGCGCGCCCAGGCCTTCCTGCCTGTTGGTACGCTCGTGCTGCTGCGGGTGATCCTGATGTACATCGGTGGTCCTGTTGGTGTTTCGCGGCAAGGCCCGCGCCAAACATCGGTTACCACTGAGCGGCGCTCTTTGGCAGCGCCAGTCTGACCGACAAACTCGCAACATTTTCATGCATCAGCAACTGACGCCGGCCATGCCGCGTCGGTCCCCGCGCCGCTACCCAAAGCCTAAATTGACGTGTGTCTATAAGAGCTTGCCTTAGCCCGGCCCTATCTTCGGCGTGCCTGCCCTGCACCTTGGCATCGTATGACAGATGCTTCCGTAGAGTAGGTTCGCGGCCCGGATCGGTGCATTCTGTTCCTCGCAAGCCATCACGACCGTCGCGTTTCTACCGCTCCTCGCTCGCTCCTCCCCGAACGCGACCGCACAGGCCGACTCGACGGTCGTGATGGTGAGCAGGATGTTCAAAGCACATGGATGGACATGATGAACAAAGACGGACTTTTCTCCGTCGGCGGATCTCGCCGCGATGTCTTGTTGGCAGGCCTGATCTCTACGGTTGCCGCCGGACTGCCCCGCGCTGCTTCGGCAACGAGCCGAAAACAAAACCTTCCCTCTTCCCCCTCAATCAAAGGAACCACGACGATGAGCACCATCACGACCAAGGATGGCACCGAAATCTACTACAAGGATTGGGGCAAGGGTCCTGTCGTCACGTTCTCGCACGGCTGGCCGCTGAATTCCGACGCCTGGGACGGCCAGATGCTCTTTCTTGCCCATAACGGCTTTCGCGTCGTTGCGCATGACCGGCGCGGCCATGGCCGATCGAGCCAGGCCACGTCCGGCAACGACATGAACGGCTATGCGGACGATCTTGCAGCCGTGATCGAGGCGCTGGATCTCCGGGACGCCACGCTGGTCGGCCATTCCACCGGAGGAGGCGAGGTTGCTCGCTATATCGGACGGCACGGGACGAAGCGGGTGGCCAAGGCTGTTCTTATCGCCGCTGTTCCGCCGATCATGGTGAAAACGCCGGCCAATCCGGAAGGTCTGCCGATCGAGGTATTCGACGGCATAAGGGCTGGCCTCGTCAAGGATCGTTCGCAGTACTACCGGGACCTCGCACCGTTGTTTTATGGCGCGAACAGGCCGGGCGCCAAGGTTTCCCAGGGGACTCTGGATCAGTTCTGGCTCTGGAGCATGCAGGCGGGTCTCGTGAACGCGTACGAAAGCGTCAAGGCGTTCTCCGAGACCGACTTCACCGAAGATCTCAGGAAGTTCGATGTGCCAACTCTGGTCTTGCATGGCGAGGACGATCAGATCGTCCCGGTCAAGGACTCGGCAGTCAAGTCGGCCCGATTGATCAAAGGCGCAAAGGACATCTATTACCCCGGCGCGCCCCACGGGATCACGGCCACGCACCAAGATCAGGTCAATGCTGACCTGCTCGCCTTCATCAAAGGATAGCACGCCCTCAGTCACGACCGCATGTTGTCCGCAATTCCTTGGAGCCGCCGATGACCACTTTTGGCAATACTTCGCGCGCCCTGAACCGCATGTCGGGTGGCGCGCCAGGTCAAACCTTGTGCGCTCGCATAGCCGAGCGGTGGCCTGAATGCTGGTTCTGTCGGCTCATGTCCCGGATTGTGGAACCGAACCACTGCGCCATCGAGCTGGAGCGCTGGCAGAGGCGCGAAACATATGCTGCGCCACGGCTGCCACTCGGCCAACTGCGCCTGTGCAGCGCGGAGGCGATCGCCGGCGTTCGACACTACGTCGCGCTGTCGGGGGTCGCCGCCGCGCGCTTGTTCTGCCTTGAAGGCCAAAGCGCTCTCCAAGACGTCAAACTGGCTAAGCACCGGGAGTTTATCAATCGGTAGCCGTTTGCGATTGCCGCTCATTTTGGCGGTCTCAATTCGGCGTGAAATTTTCTTGGCCAGCAGTTGCGACTATCGCAGCAGCACCGGCACTATTTTTCGAAGGCAGGAACGAAATGGGCGCACTCTCGGGCAAGATCGCGGTGGTCACCGGCGGAAACAGCGGGATCGGACTATCGGCTGCAAAAATCTTTGCGGCCGAGGGCGCGCAAGTCGTCATTACCGGCCGCCGGCGGCAGGCGGTCGAGGAAGCGGTCGCACAGATCGGGGCAGGCGCGCTGGGCATTCAGGGAAATGTGGCCGACGTGTCGCACCATGACGAGGTAGCACGGCAGATCCGCCAGAGGTTCGGGGCGCTCGACATCTATATGGCGAACGCCGGCATAAACACCATCACGCACTCGGCCGACGTCTCCGAGGCAGAATATGATGCGCAATTTGCCGTCAATACGCGAGGCGTCTTCTTCGGCGTCCAGAAGCTGATTCCGGTCATGCGCTCGCTGGCCAGCGAGAAGGTTCTGGACGGTCATGCTGTTTACGCTGGCTCGAAGGCGGCCATAAATGCCTTTGCGCGCGGTTGGGCGATCGAACTGAAGTCTCGCGGCATCCGGGTCAACGTGCTCAGCCCAGGTCCGGTGGATACGGCTATTCTCGATAAGCTAGGCGTACCGTTTGAGCAGCGCGGGCTGTTTGAAAAGGTGATGGCGGAGGCAATTCCCCTGCGCCGGATGGGGCAGCCGGAAGAGCTGGCAAAAGCCGCCCTGTTCCTTGCCTCGGACGCGAGCAGTTTCGTCACGGGCATCAATCTGCGGGTCGACGGCGGGATGGCAGTGCTCTGAGCCACGACTGCGATGTCGCGCCAATAGACTGGCGAATAACGCCGGTCCGGCTGTTTCACCCATACCAAGGCATTTGGGCGATGCGGGCCGAAGGCCAGGAACTATGTCGTTGACGAGAGGAGGCTTTGCCGCCGTGTTCGATCCGGCCGGCTCACCAGCGCTCAACGGATCGACCGCGCCAGGTTCTCGCCACGGCGGCAGCGGCGTCTTGCAAACACAACTCTCTGGCCGCGCGCCCTCAGTGTCTGTTCCGGCGATCGCCGACAATGCACACCCGGCATAGATACCTCAATTATGCTGCAGGGCACCTGATCTCCCCGGTGACCTACCCTGCACCTTGGCATTGTATGACAGACCCTTCCGCACAATAGGTTGGCGGGCCGCGTCGGCGCATGCTCCTGAGCATTGGTCACCACAGGCCACACGGGAGAAAGCAAATGCGAAACATAACTCGAGTCCTGGCCCTCACCGCAGCGCTTGCCGCGTCGGGCGGCGGGATGGCGCAGGCCGCGAATTCTCAGCCCAAGCCGACGATCGTACTGGTGCACGGCGCCTTCGCGGATTCGTCGAGCTGGGATGCAGTCATCACCAAGCTCAGCAAGGACGGTTATGTAGCGATAGCCGCAGCTAATCCGCTCCGCGGCGTTGCCAGCGATGCGAAAGCAGTCTCAGCCATCATCCGGTCGGTTTCCGGGCCGGTCGTGCTGGTGGGGCATTCCTACGGCGGGCCTGTCATCACCGAGGCCGCCAATGGCAATCCCAATGTGAAGGCATTGGTCTACGTGGCGGGTTTCGCGCCGGATACCGGCGAATCGAGCCTTACGTTGTCCAGCATGTTTCCCGGCAGCACCTTGGGGAGCGCGCTTGCTCCCGTCGCGTTGCCGGACGGCGGACAAGACCTCTTCATCGAGCCGGCCAAGTTCCGCGCGCAGTTCGCCGCCGACGTTCCGCAAGAGCAGACTTTGCTGATGGCTGCCACTCAACGCCCTGTTGCGCAGGCGGCTCTGGCTGAAGCCTCGGGCGTCGCCTCATGGAAGACGCTGCCGTCCTACATGATCTATGGCTCGGATGACCGCAACATTCCGGCAGCCGTCATGAGCTTCATGGCCAAGCGTGCGCACGCGGTAAAGACCGTCGTCATCGAGGGTGCGTCCCACGCGCTCATGGTTTCGCATCCCGACGAGGTCACGTCACTCATCGAGGATGCTGCTGCATCGGTCAGTCAGTAGCAGGCCGGAAACGCCCAGCATCCGATCGAGCAACGAAAATAGACACGCAACACCAGGAGACTAGACATGAAGATCGTCGTCATCGGCGGAACCGGGCTGATCGGTTCAAAGACCGTGGAGAGACTGCGAAACAAAGGCCACGACGTACTTGCGGCGTCGCCGAATTCGGGCGTCAACACCGTTACGGGAGAGGGTCTGGCGGCTGCGCTTGCCGGTGCGCAGGTCGTCGTCGACCTCGCGAACTCGCCGTCGTTCGAGGAAAAGGCTGCCCTGGAGTTCTTCTCGGCATCCGGGCGTAATCTTTTTGCCGCCGAAACGGCCGCCGGCGTCCGTCATCACGTGGCGCTGTCGGTCGTCGGTACCGACCGGCTGCAGGGCATGGGCTATTTCCGCGGCAAGTTGCTTCAGGAACAGCTGATCAGGGAGTCCGGAATTCCCTACACCATCGTTCACGCCACTCAATTCTTCGAATTCACCGCCGCCATCGCAAACACGGGCGCCGTCGGGGATACCATTCATATGTCGCCGGCCTACTTCCAACCCATGGCGGCTGATAATGTTGCCGATGCGATGGCGGACGTCGCGATTGCCGCGCCGTTGAACGGCATGATCGAAATTGCCGGCCCGGAGCGTGTTCGCATGAGCGACCTTGTCGAGCGCTTCCTGAAGGCCACCAACGACCCGCGTAAAGTCGTCCCGGATTCCGGCGCGCTCTACTACGGCCAAGTGGCAATCGACGATCGAACGCTGGTGCCCGGCGAGAACGCGCGCATCGGCGCCGTGCGTTTCGATGATTGGCTCAGCCGATACACACCACCGAAGTAAGTAGTCATCGGATAGGCCCGCCATTCGCACAACAAGGAGACCAGACATGATCAAAACACTTCTCTGCGCCGCGCTCGCCGCCGCTTCCGTCACCGCAGCAATGGCCAATGACGCCGCCAGCGTGAAGCTTGTCTACGACCAGGCTCTGCCAAACGTGCCCGGCAAGAGCATGAAAGCCGTGCTCGTCGAGTACGCGCCTGGGGGTACGTCGCCGGCTCATACCCATCCCAAATCCGCGTTCATCTATGCCACGGTCCTGCAGGGGGCGATCCGAAGCCAGGTCAATGACGGGCCGGTGAAGACTTATCGCGCCGGCGAGAGTTTCTCGGAATTCCCTGGCGACCGTCATGCCGTCAGCGAAAACGCCAGCAAGACGGAAGGCGCTCGTCTGCTTGCTATTTTCGTCGTCGACACCAGCGAGACGGAACTGACGACGAACGCGAAATGAAATCGTAGCCCCCGGGGCGTACGCGAAGGGACGGTCAGTGACATGAATTCGATCGCCATCCGCACACTTGCGGGGATTTTGGTCCCCGATACTCCGCTTGTTGGCCGAGCGATCGAACATGCCCGCGCTCGATGTGAACCCTACCTGTTCAACCACGTGGTCCGATCCTGGCTTTTCGCGGCCCGGATCGGACAGATTCAGAATATCCAGCACGACGGGGAGGTTGTTGCCGTTGCAACCCTGTTGCATGACGTCACGCTCAATGAGGACTTCGCCGGGCCGCGCCGTTTCGAAGTGGAAGGCGCCGATCTCGCCCGCGCCTTCGTTCGGGAGGGCGGCTTCGACGAGCGGCGCGCCCAATTGATCTGGGACAGCGTCGCCCTCAACTCGACGCCGTCGATCGGCCTCTACAAGGAGGCTGAGGTGGCGCTGTGCACAGCCGGCATCTGCCTCGATGTCGTCGGCTTGCAATACAGCCTCGTTTCGTCAGCCGAGATTGCAAAGATCGTTGGCGAATTTCCGCGCCTCGGGATGAAGCGGCGGATGACGCGATGCTTTTGCCATATCGCCGAGATCAGGCCCGAAACCACCTACGACAACTTTGCCCGGGACTTCGGCGAGCGCTTTGTTTCAGGCTACAAGGCGACTTCGGCAGTTGATCTTGTGATGAACGCTCCCTTCGAAGAGTGAACGCCGTTTCGATCCAGGTTCTATCGACACCGGTCGGTTCAGCCTCGCCCTTCAAGTGACCCAAACGCTGTGCGCCCGTCGCAAGCCTGCGCCAAAGCGAATTGCCGGGGGCAGCGGTCAGGTGCCAATTTCCACCTCCTATACTTCGGTTTAGGCGCCCCAACCCAATCGAGTGGCAATACATATCATCGGCACGATAGCAACAGTTCGTCTCACCGGTCATCCTTACGCTGCAATGGATTGCAAACACCTCAAGGAGATAAGTAATGAATATTGCAGCGCCACCGGTCGCTCCGAAGGGAAAAGCCGTCGCCCAACGCGCGAGTTATGCCGAGCAGTCGCCGGAACTTCTGAAGAAATTTATTGAATTTCTTGGTGCGACGCGAGAGGGGTCGATCGAAGAGCCAATCCGCGACCTTGTTGCAGTCCGAGCCGCGCAGCTGAACGGGTGCACCTTCTGCCTCGATATGCACGTCAAACAGGCGAAGATCCATGGCGAGCGCGAACTGCGCCTTTACCACCTGGCAGCCTGGCGGGATTCGACCTTGTTCGTTCCTCGCGAGCGCGCAGCCTTGGCATGGACGGAAGTCTTGACCAAGCTGCCCGAGCAGGGTGTCCCCGACGAGATCTACGATCGGGTCAGGTCGCAGCTTTCCGAGAAGGAAATCTCCGATCTGACCTTCGTTGTCATGGCGGTCAACTCTTGGAACCGTCTGAACATCGGCTTCAAACCCGTCCCGGGCTCGGGCGATGCGAAGTTTGGCCTGAGCAAAGCAGCACTGAGCTAATCTTTGGAATGGGTCAGAATGGCGCTTGTTTGTGCGCCATTCTGACCGGCCGGGCGAAGGCGCCGAGCTCGGCGACCAACACTGGAACCGATCTCAGCCTCCCGGCCGCGGCCGCGAGGCGCTCTCAGGAGGGCGTCATGCGAATTGACAGTCTGCATCCAGTAATATCGGCCCGTCTCATGGTGGTCGATGTCGACGCTCCACTCCGCAGTGCGGCACTCTCACTTTCCAGGCCCGCAATAGGCCTGGTCGTGGTGTGCCACGGCAGTGGGGAGGCGGCAGGCGTGCTGAGCAAGTCCGACCTTGTCCGCCATCTGGCGAATTCAGGGCCAACAGAAGCGCCGATTGCGGCATTGATGAGCCGGTCCATCGTGTCCTGTGGTCCCGATGATGATCTTCATTCAGTCTGGCAGACCATGGCCGCGCAAGGCCTGCAGAATGTGCCGGTGCTCGGGGCTGACTCGAAACCGCTAGGCGTCCTCGATATCCGTGATGCGATGAAGGCGCTTTTCAAACAAGAGGAACTGCAGGAACGGCTGCTTGCCAACTACATCAGCGGAATCGGTTATCAATAGAGCTTGGTCTATCGTTTGGATATACAGAAGTATGTATCGGAGCCTTCTTAGATATAATGGAAAATAAATGCCGTGAGTTATAGTGTATTGAAGCAAATGGGTGTCGACTGAGCCAAGCGGGGGCATGAAATGTTTCGTCCGGACATAAAAGAAGATGTCTTCGACAGCCCGCGCGATGGTTCTGGAAGTAGTATGTCCGTGCAAATGTCGACGGCCGGCATCGTCCATGACCTGGGCAATCTCATTCAGGTCGCGTCGTCGGCGTTGAACCACCTGGCCCGCGATCCGAGCATCCAAGCGGCTCCGGCGCTTGGGCCTGTAATTGCCGGCGCCAAAACGGCTTTGGAACGGGCTGGGGACCTTGTCCGGCAAACCATCAGCCTGGCCCGAGAGAGCCACGCGGAAATCGAATGCACAAACGTAGGTGCTTGCCTGGCTGAGATCGAAACCCTCGTGCGGAGCGCCTTGGATGCCAATTTCGGTCTTGAGCTTCGGGTTGGATCCGACCTGCCTTTGGTGAGATGCGACCGCTTTGGATTGCAAAATGCGGTTCTGAATCTTCTGTTCAACGCGCGCGATGCAATGCCTGACGGCGGTTTCATCTCGATCGATGCCGGCTTGGCCTCTGAAAGCTCTACCGCCGGTCAGGTAGATATCCGTGTCGCGGACAACGGTATCGGGATGACCTGCGAGACAATGGTCTGCGCCTTCGATCCGTTCTTCACCACCAAAAGCGAAGGCCTCGGCGGCGTCGGTTTGCCGATGGTGAAGCGCTTTGTCGAGCAGTCAGGCGGAAGCATCGACCTTCAGAGCACGCTCGGGGCAGGCACGACCGTCACCCTGCGATTGCCGGCGATGCGATAGCGGTCGGCCAATCTCCCTCCGGTGACAGACGTGACATACAATCGAGAGATAGAGATGGATGCACAACTCGTTGAAAACGTCCAACAGCGCCGTTTCGAGCTGCCGATCGCCGGCGATATGTTTGCGGCGGCCTACTATCGGCTCGAGGGCGGGAAGGTCGCGCTGATACACACCGAAGTCCCGTCGGAATTTTCCGGACAAGGGATCGCGTCGCGATTGGCCCAAGGGACCTTCGAACTGCTCCGCAAAACCGGCCGTAAAGCGATCTTGAAATGTCCCTTCATGAGCCGCTTTTTCGCCAAGCACCCGGACTATGCAGATGTCGTCGACGGCTAGTCAGGGCACCAATGTTGAGGGTTTCCCAAGGATCTATCCAAATGCCTGACGAGTATGATTTGCAGAGGTTCGTCAGCGCACAGGATCCGGTCTACGACGACGCGCTGGCCATTCTACGTCGAGGGATGATGTGCACTCCCTATATGGAGTTCATCTTCCCAAGGTTGGCCACAAGGCGAAGTGGTGCAGCGCCTGAGCCATATGCAATCACATCGCTCGACGAAGCCAGCGCTTATCTGTCATTTCCGATCCTTGGAGGCCGTTATCGGGAATGCGTTGGCACCCTGCAGCGGCTCTCCGGCCTGAGCGCTCGCGCTGTCTTCGGTGAGGTTGATGCGAAGAAGTTGCACGCGTCCCTGACGCTGTTTTCCGAAGCAAGCAATGACGAGTTCCTGCTCGAGACAATCTTCGACGTCTGGTTCGACGGTTTGCTCGATGAGGAAACGATGAACGATCTCTACCTGATGTCGTAGTGGTCTGCCTGCGCCACCCGGCGTCAAGCTGTCGCGGCGCTGAGGTCACCATCCGCTGCCTTATCCCTCACACGCTGCCATCTGGCAGAGGCATGAGCTCGTGCTCTCCCGGCACGCCGGGGAAGCGGCGTTCGCGCCAATCCGCCTTTGCCTGCTCGATCCGTTCGGCTGAAGAGGAGACGAAGTTCCAAAAGATATGACGTGGCTCGGCCAGGGGCTCACCTCCTATCAGCATCAGTCTCGCCGCATGGAAGGCAGGCGCCTGGAGCACAATCTCAGCGCCGGGCGCCAGAGCTACTAATTCGGCCTCATGAAACGTACCGAGCTGGCCGACATTCCAACCTCACCGGCGACGATGTAGATCGCACGCTCACGGTGTTCGGGTTTCACCTGGTAGCGCGCACCGCTCGTGAGCACAATTTCGGCATAGACCATGTCGGAGAACGTCCGGTGGCGTGCGCTCGGAATGGACGATGCCCGACCGGCCGTCATCCAGTTGGCCTCGCCAGGCCGGATGGTCTGCACTTTACCCCAAATTGTCGCGATGGACGATCTCGCCATCGATCAGGTAGGTCACGGCCGCAACGCCGATATGCGGATGTGGTCCCATATCGAAACCGTGACCTGCGTCGAACATAGCGGGGCCGAAATGGTCGAACAGGATGAAGGGCCCGATCATCAGGCGATTCGAGGACGGCAATACGCGCCTTATCTTCAGTCCGTCCGCAAAATCACGGATAGCCGGCTGGATGAGTGTATCGATGCCTGTGATATCGCTTTGGCGGATGGTCATGGATCTCTGCCCTTCTGCATGCCTTGTCAGCCAGGTGCTCGAACGCGCTTGAACGGAGCGGCGCGAAAGACTGTCTGAATGGCTTTGAGGAGCGCGAATTTGGAGTTCGCGTGGTGCTGTTCGGCGATGCCGCTTTCATTAAAAGCCGACACCCTCATCGACAGGGTCGCGGCAAGATCTTCGGCCATTTCGGGCCTGTCGTGCAGCAGCGGCGCAAAGCTTTCCTGGTCTATCTCGTAAACCGTGACAGGGGTCATTGCCCGCAAACTTGACATCTCGCCAATGCCGGCGAGCAAGCCGGTCTCGCCGAAGAAATCGCCAGGTGCAAGCCGGCCGATCTCCTGCAGTTGATCATCGCCCTCGCCAATTTGCCGGACGATGACTCCCGTCCGTACGATCATGAGCGACGGCAGCATCTCTCCCTGTCGTGCGATGATCTCGCCCTTATGGTAGGTGCGAACCGAGGCCGCTTTGGCGAGCGACTCCTGCTCGGTATCCGTTAGCGCCGAGAATACCGGTATGGAATTGATGAGTTCGATCGGGGTGAAGCCTTGGGAGGCCGCCGTCTCGTGGCCCGGCCGGTTGGTCATGGCAATCGAGCCCGAAAATGGCTCCGCCAGCAGCATGCCGGTCGACTTTGAATGGCGATAAATGAGATCGAAGATTTCGTTCCGAGCGGCACTTCGCTGGTCGATACTTGCGACGCGAAAAAACAACTCGATCTCGATAGCTGCGGCATCCAGGCTTCTGATGGTGACCGAAGGCGAAGGGTCCTGGAGGATTGAATTGCAGCTCAGCAAGACAGTGCGCATGAGGTCTACGGTGATCGCCGGCGTCTTCGTTGGCGCCACCTTGACGGTTACGGCAAGTCCATGGCTCTCGTCCGGACCGCTTAGGTTTGTTACCCCGATCTTGGCGAGAAGGCTGTTTGGCAGCGCCACGACATTGTGTGTCGGGGTCAGAAGTTGGGTCGACCGCCAATTGGTCTCGACAACGCGGCCTTCGGTTCCGTCGCCCAGAATGATCCAGTTTCCAAGCACGTAAGGGCGGCCGAGGTTAAGCGCGATCGCCGAAAATACGTCACCAAGCGTATTCTGGAGCGCCAGTCCCAGGATGACGGCAAACACGCCCGACGTGGCAATGAGCGTTCCGACCGGCACTGCAAAGACAAACGCCAGGATCGACAGGAACATTCCAGCGTAGACGACACCGACCACGACGTCCTGCAGGAGACGTGCCTCGCGCGGCTGTCGCTCGAAGACGAGATAGATACGGACAAATCCGATCAGCGCCCAGGCAAGGTGAACCCACCAGAGCAGCTTGACCGAGCCGATGAGGATCGCTGCTCCGGTTGTCTCGTTGTCTCCTGCGGCTTCGTACGGCACGACGCGCAGGTGGAGAACCATGGCCGACATCGCGACGAAAAAGCCGAGTTGGACGACCAGCTTCGCATTGGCGAAGCGTCTGGGGATGAGAGACCAAACGACGATCCCGGCGAGGCCGAGCAACACGATGTAGACCAGAGGAGAGTTCCACCAGTTCATGAACGATCACCGCGATGCCCGGTTCAACGTTTGATCTCCGGCCCGGCGATCGGGCCTCTGGCGCTGGCCTTGTCTTTTTCGAGAACTGC
This sequence comes from Mesorhizobium sp. M0185, assembly GCF_040322175.1. Classification (NCBI taxonomy): domain Bacteria; kingdom Pseudomonadati; phylum Pseudomonadota; class Alphaproteobacteria; order Hyphomicrobiales; family Phyllobacteriaceae; genus Mesorhizobium; species Mesorhizobium sp. M0185. Next base: position 121,527 of record NZ_JAMYSY010000008.1, read on the forward strand.
TTCGGTGATCGAATTCGGCAGCCGTCGCGGCTTTTCGATCAGCCCGAGCACCGGCATGGCGATGATGAAGAACGCAAAATAGTAAAGCGTCGCCAGTTGGGACATGACGACGTATGCGCCTTCCGCCGGCCGGGAGCCGAGCCAGCCGAGAAAGAGGGCATTGGCAACGAACAGCCAGAAGAGCACCCTGTACCAGGGCCGATAGACCGCCGAGCGCACCTTCGAGGTGTCGAGCCACGGCACCAGGAACAGCACGGCGATCGAGCCGAACATCGCGAGCACGCCGCCGAGCTTGGAATCGATCGGCCCGATATTGAAGGTGATGGCCCGCAGGATCGCGTAAAACGGCAGGAAGTACCATTCCGGCACGATGTGGGCCGGCGTCTTCAGCGGATTGGCGATGCTGTTGTTGTCGGGATGGCCGAGGTAGTTCGGCAGGTAGAAGACGAAATAGGCGAAGAAGAACAGGAACACGAGGATGCCGAAGGCATCTTTGACGGTGGCATAAGGCGTGAAGTCCACGACATCGGTTTTCGATTTGACCTCGATGCCGGTCGGATTGTTCTGGCCGACGACGTGAAGCGCCCAGATATGCAAGGTCACCACGCCCGCAAGCACGAATGGCAGCAGGTAATGCAGCGCAAAGAAGCGGTTCAGCGTCGGATTGTCGACCGCGAAGCCGCCGAGCAAAAGCTGCTGGAGCCAGTCGCCGATCAGTGGGACGGCGGTGAAGAAGCTGGTGATGACAGTAGCGCCCCAGAACGACATCTGTCCCCAAGGCAGCACGTAGCCCATGAAGGCCGTCGCCATCATCAGCAGGAGGTTGGTGCAACCGAGCACCCACAGCAGCTCACGCGGCGCCTTGTAGGAGCCGTAGTAAAGCCCGCGGCAGATGTGGATGTAGACGGCAATGAAGAAGAACGACGCGCCGTTGGAATGGAGATAGCGCAGCAGCCAGCCCGAATTCACGTCGCGCATGATCTGCTCGACCGAGTTGAAGGCCAGCCCCGTATCAGGGGCGTAATGCATCGCAAGCACGATGCCGGTCAGGATCTGTGAAGCCAGCACGATCGTGAGAATACCGCCGAACGTATAGGCATAGTTCAGGTTGCGCGGGACGGGATAGACGATGAAGCTGTCATAGACCAGCCGCGGCAGCGGCAGGCGGGCGTCGAACCAACGTTCGATTCTGGTTTTGGGCGTATAGGTCGAGTGTTTGCCGCCGCTCATCGAAATGCCCCCTGCCTCAGCCGATACGGATCTTGGTGTCGGAAACGAATTGGAACACCGGCACCGCCATGTTCTCGGGTGCCGGCCCCTTCCGGACGCGGCCGGCAGTGTCGTATTGCGAACCATGGCAGGGGCAGAACCAGCCGTCGAAATCGCCTTCCTGACCATGCGGGATGCAGCCGAGATGGGTGCAGACCTGGATCATCACCACCCAGGCTTCCTTGCCCGGCATAGTTCGATTGGCGTCGGTTGCCGGCGCATCGGCCGGCAGGTTGGCGTTGCGGGCAATTGGATCCTTGAGCTCGGCGAGACTGACTGCCTGGCCGTCCTTCCTCTCTTTTTCGGTGCGGTTGCGCACGACAACCGGCTTGCCGTGCCAGTCGACGATCAGCGACGTTCCCGGCGTCAGCGAGGAGACGTCGACCTCGATCGCGGCGGGCGCCTCGACGCGCAACGTGTGCTCGGCTGTGGAGGTGTCGGAAAGGTCGGCCATGATAGCGACTCCTATTGTCGGAAGCTGCGTCATCGCGTTGGTGGCAATCGAGCAAAAGTCAGACCACGGCTTTCGCGTTTCCCAGTCTGCTCGTGCCGCGCGGAATATGCCGGCCGTGGCCGGGTGTGAGCCATCGTGCCAACGGCACGTGCGTCCAATACTTTCGTTTAGGATTTCCTGAGCGAAGGACTGGCCGGGCCGGCGATGATGCCATCATGGAAGGTTCTGGATTCCTCCAGATAACCGTCGGCCGCTGAGCTGGCATACGTCCCGGCATTGCGCACGGCGATCCGAACTTCACCCCGACCATACCTCGGCATAGGCACGTCTAGCTGTCGGTGTCGTAGTCGTCGTCTCCGCCAAGTGCGAGTTTCTGGAGCGGTTGTCTCGCGTGGCGCGGGGCAGGTTTTCCGCTCGGCGACGACCAATTGCGGGATTCAATCGGGCTAAGATAAGGGAAAAGCGGTGAAACTCTACTACAGCCCTCTCGCCTGCAGCCTGGCGGACCACATCGCTCTGGAAGAGGCCGGTGTTTCCTTCGAGCGCGAAAGTGTGAACCTCAAGACCAAACGGACAGGCTCCGGGGATGATTTCACTACCGTCACGCGCAAGGGCTATGTTCCAGCCCTCGTGCTGGATAGCGGCGAAACGCTGACGGAAAATATCGCCGTCCTCGACTGGATTGCGTCGCAATACCCGCCACTGGCAGTGGCGGGGCGGTTGGGCCGTACCCGCCTTCTCGAAGCGCTGACCTACGTCTCAACTGAAATACACCGAAGCTTCAAGCCGATGTGGCACCAAAGCAGCGATGCCGAAAAGGCCAGGGCGAGCGCGACGATTACGAGCCAACTCGAGTTCGTCGCTGACGGGCTCGAGACCGACTATCTGTTCGGCGACAAGCCCAGCGTCGCGGATTTTTATCTTTTCGTGATGCTGCTTTGGGCGGCCCGCTTCCAAGTCCCTGTTCCCGCGCCTTTGCAAGCCCTTCGCGTCCGAATGGCTGCCCGACCGGCCGTGCGCATCGCAATGGATCGTGAGGGCCTCGTCTGAAGCCGAGGGCGACTTCGAGCATAAGACCAGATGCAACATGTCCTCTCGCCCAAACAGAAGATCAGGAGTCATTCTCATGCTGCCGTTCCTGCGGATGCTACATCTACATCCAGCCGCTTCCAAGCGCGGGGACGGCCTAGGTCTCGAATTTCTGAGGAGGGAAATCGAGGAAACGCTTGACCTGACCGGCATTCAATCAGAGTTCGCCGCACTGCCTCCTGGCCGAGTGTTACAGTGGTTGGTCCGCCGCCCGCAGTCACCATCGAAATAGGCAACATTTCCTGTCGGCCGATGAGGCGGGCGGTCCGGTCGTTCCTGCTTGTTGGTCATTACAGAGGCTTCATCATGAATGCGAGTAAGGCTCCCGACACGGTCGATCATCGCCGCCGGCGCATTGTTGGTGCTGCAGCAATGACGTTCGCCGCCACCGAACTCGGCTTGAGCGAGCCGGCGGCCACTTGGACGGTCGAGGCGAGGGCATCTGCTACGCAAGCCACGCAGAAATCATTCGGCTCGCTCGGGCAGGTCAATGCCGGAAATCTGAGCGTCGGATATGCGGAGCTGGGGCCCGCCGAAGGTGCCCCAGTGATCCTGCTTCATGGCTGGCCTTATGACATTCACACCTACGCCGATGTCGCTCCCCTGCTTGCCGCAAAGGGGTACCGCGTGATTGTGCCCTACCTGCGCGGCTACGGCACTACGCGCTTCCTGTCGGACGAGACGATGCGCAACGGCCAGCAGTCGGCGCTCGCCGCGGATACGATGGCCCTGATGGATGCGCTGGGGATCGAAAAGGCCACGATCGCCGGCTGCGACTGGGGCGCTCGAACGGCCAATGTCGTTGCCGCGCTCTGGCCTGAGCGTTGCAAGGCGATCGTCTCGGTGAGCGGCTATCTCATCGGAAATCAGCAGGTCGGCATGGTGCCGCTGGCACCGGAGGCGGAGCTTCAATGGTGGTATCAGTATTACTTCGCCACGGATCGCGGCCGCGCCGGCTACGAGAAATACACGCGCGATTTCGCCAAACTCATCTGGCAACTCGCTTCGCCGCAGTGGAATTTCGACGATGACATCTTCCAGCGCAGCGCCGCAGCACTGGACAACCCGGATCACGTCAGCATCGTCATTCACAATTACCGCTGGAGGCTCGGCCTGGCACAGGGCGAGCCGGAATATGACGTTCTGGAAAACCGGCTGGCCGAAGCTCCCGTGATCACAGTGCCGACCATTACCCTTGAGGGCGATGCCAATGGCGCACCCCATCCCGACAGCAGTTCCTACGCCAAGAAATTCTCGGGCAGATACACGCACCGGATCATCACCGGCGGTATCGGCCACAACTTGCCTCAAGAAGCCCCGCAAGCCTTTGCCCAGGCTGTCATCGACGTCGGCGAATACTGATCAAAATCCATGACGTGCCCCCGACCGTAAGGAATAAAACGGGAAGAGTCCTGGTTCTCGGCACAGCCTCCGGTCCGCTTAGGCGAGAACAGCTCTCCCGCCGACCCAGACCGACGCGATGTTGGCCCTGGAAGCGGAGTAGACGATCTTCTGAAGGATGCCGTCGCCGTCGTCGAGTTCGTCCCACAGGTGAATTGTGCCTCTGGGCGCGGCGGTGTCGACCAGGATCGCATCGAAATGGTAGCCAGGAGAGAATCGCCCCACAGGCAAGCCGAGTGCCGCGCCACCGCCTGCCGTCGCCAGGTGGAAGGACTCGCGAAAGTCGACGCGTGCTGTTCCGGCCGTGCCGCGCGTCTCGGCCGCTAGCGCCGGGTCGGTGCCGGTTTCCAGCATGCGCGACGACATGACCGTCGCGCGCATCGCATCGAACATCGAGGCGCTCGGTCCCCCGGAAATGTCGGTGCCGAGCCCGACCTTGACACCCTTCTCGAGGGCCGCCCTCAACGGGAACACGGCGCCTGCGAAGTAGGCGTTGGAGACGGCGCAGTGCGCCACGGCCGCCTTGCGCACGCGGATCGTCTCCATGTCGGCAAGCGTAATGAAATTGGCGTGCGCGAGCACGCTGCCGGCGCGCAGCAGGCCAAAGCGATCAAGGCTAGACGTGTCGCTGATCCCGTGGCGCTGCAGCACGTAGCCATGCGCCCAGTCGCTCTCCGAGCAATGCGTCTGCACATGGCAGCCGCATTCCTGCGCAAGCGTGCCGAGCCCTTTGAGGGCGGCGTCGGTACAGGAGGGGATGAAGCGCGGCGTAATGACCGGCTTTACCCGTCCCGTGGCATTGTCCGGATGCCCATGCACGTAGTCGATCAGAGCGCGCGTGCCATCGATGGCCGCGTCCGCCGAGGTATCGCGATAGTAGGCCGGGCACTCGTCGGGATTGTCCATCGCCACTTTGCCGACCAGCGCACGTTGCCCCCGTTCGAGGCAAATGTCGACGAGCAGCCTTGTCGCGTCCTGGTGGATGGTTGCGAAGTAGAGCGCTGTGGTCGTGCCGTTAGCGATCAGGTCGTCGACCAGCAGGCCGTAGCTGCGCCGCGCGAAGGCGAGATCGGCGTAGCGCGCCTCCAGGGGAAACGTGTGTTTGTGGAGCCAGGCCTCGAGCGGCACGTCCAGCGCCCGGCCGAGCTGCGGATATTGCGGCGCGTGCACGTGAAGATCGACGAAGCCGGGCAGCAGATAACTCTGCGCCGGCAAGGTCGCCAGCGAACCGGTCCGGCGCGCGGCCTCCAGCGCCTCGTCATAGCCGGCATCATGCGGATGCAGCACCGAGACGATGATGCCTGATTGATCGATTGCGATCAGGGCATGGAGCAACTCTTCCACGAGCCCGCGCTCCGGCGCGTGAAAGCCGCTGGCCAGAAGCGTCTTGCCGCTCAGGTCGCTCACCTGTCCTCCGCCGAAGAACAGCTACGCACTGCCGTCGCGAAGCGCCAGAGCGCGATTGCCCGTCCGTCGATGCCGATGACAATATCGGAAGGGCTGCCGCTCATGCGGCTTGCGCCGTCGTGCCGTAGGTGATGCCCTTCTCCTTCAGCCAGCGGCGATAGGCGATCGACGAGCCGTCGGCCCGCGTCGGGATTTCCGCGCGCGGCTCGAGCGGCAAAAGAAGTGGCCGTTGGTTCTCCAGGATGATGCGGTCCTGCAGGAAGATGAGCTGCTGGAACTGCACAAGTTCGGTCGTGGTCGATACGTCGTCGATCAGGAACATGACGGGGTGCGCGCGGCAGCGGTCCGGATCGAGGGGCTGCACGAACAGACAGATCACGTCCAACCGGGTGGCCGAGTTGGGGCAGGTCTTGTAGAGCATCACCGCGAAAGGATTGGCGACCCGGTACATGTATTGGGTCATGATGCCGCCGGTCGCCGAGAGTGCTGCCTGCGGCTGGAAGAATTCGCAGTTGGTCGCCCACACCTCATCCACGTCGCGGCGGATTTCGGTTGTGTAATGCCGCACTTCCGTGTGCGGCTCGGCGCCCAATATGTCGGTATGGACGAAGGGGAAATGCGCCATGTCGAGGAAATTCTCGACGATGCGCAGGCCGGACGCCTTTACCGCGATCGCTCCGCAAACGACAGGCCGGCGATCGTCCTCATAGGCCTCCGGGATCGACAGCACATCGCCGGCCGGCATGCCGAGCGTGATCCATAGATAGCCGTAGCGTTCCTTGGCCGGGACTTGGCTGCCGTCGCCGGCACGCGACACATTGACCGCGCCTGCCGTATCGCGGGCTACCAACAGATCGATGCCCAGAAGCCGGCTCGCCATCGTGCCGACCGGAATCTCGTTCAGCGCGTCAATGCAATACCATTGATCGAGGGCCGCCTGCTCCGCAGCTCGCTTAATGGTCATTGTTGCGTCCTTCCTGTGCTATCTCACTGCCGATAGATGCGGTCCATCACAGCCCGGTGGTCGGCCATCGCCGCCTCGACATCGAAAGAGGCGAAGTCGCCTCTCGCGATAATCTGCCGGCCGTTGATGTAGGAATAGTCGACCTTGAAGGGTCCGCAAAGCACCAGCGCGGCGAGCGGGTCGCGCTCGGTCCCGGAAAGGCCGACTTGGCTGCGTTTGACCGCGATGAAGTCGGCGCACATGCCGGGCGCGAGATGGCCGATGTCATTGCGACCGAGCAGGGCAGCGCCGCCGCGCGTCGCCATTTCGAGGGCCTCGCGCGCGGACAGCGCCGTCGGCGTGCCGCCGAAACCGCCGCGGCCGCCGGGCTTTTCGGAGAGGTAGTGGTGCGGCGCGACACGCTGAAGCATCAGCGCCAGCCGCGCTTCCATGAACAGGTTCGACGTGTCGTTCGAGGCCGAGCCGTCGACGCCAAGGCCGACCTTCACGCCCTTGTCGAGCATCTCGCGGATCTTCGCGATGCCCTGGCCGCAGCGCATGTTAGCCGACGGGCAATGGGCGACCCCGGTGCCGGTTTCGGCGAAGCGGTCGATCTCGTCGCTGGTCATGAAAATCGAGTGGGCGAACCAGACGTCGTCACCGAGCCAGCCGACGGATTCGGCGAACTCGACCGGCCGCTTGCCATAGATTTCGAGGCAGTACTTCTCCTCGAAAAGCTCTTCGGCAAGGTGCGAATGCAGGTTCACGCCCTTGTGGCTGCGCGCCAGCGATGCCGCATCGCGCATCAACTCCGGAGTCACCGAGAACGGCGAGCAAGGAGCCAGGATGATTCGGCTCATCGAATGCCGCGACGCGTCGTGATAGCCGCCGATCAGCCGTTCGGCATCCTTCAGGATATCCTCTTCCTTTTCGACGCAGCGATCCGGCGGCAAGCCGCCCTGGCTTTCGCCGCGCGACATGGCTCCACGCGCAGCGTGGAAACGCAGACCGATATCGCGGGCCGCACCGATCGTCGCGTCGAGCGTGCAGTTGTTGGGCAAGATGTAGAGATGATCGGAGCTGGTCGTGCAGCCCGAATGGATGAGCTCGGCCATCGCTACGCGCGCCGAGACGCCTATCGCATCGTCGTCGAGCTCGGCCCAGATCGGATAGAGCGTCTTCAGCCAGACAAGCAGCTCGTCGTTCTGAGCCATCACACGGGTGAGGTTCTGGTACATATGATGATGCGTGTTCACCATGCCCGGCATGACGACATGGCCCGATAGGTCGAGCACCTCGTCGGCACTGGAGGCACTGAGTTCCGCGGTGGTGCCGACCGCTTCGATGACGTTGTCGTCGATCAACAAGGCGCCGTCGGAAATCTCGCGGCGCGTACCATCGAAGGTGGCGAGCAGATCGATGTTCTTGACAAGCAGGCGGGGCATGATGGTCTCAACGCATGTCGCGGAAATAGGGTTCGCCGAGAGCAGCCGGCGCGGCCATTACCCGGCGCATGCGCTGCCAGGCAAGCACCGGCACGATGATCAGGGCGATCGTGCCGAGATAGGGCAGCATCGACAGGATCGGCGCCGCGATCGGCCAGTTGCGTGCTTGGCCGACGAAGCCGAGAGAGGTGATGAGACCGAACAGCAGAGCGGCCAGCACGGCGTTGAGGGGCCGGTAGCCTGCGAAGATGACGAGAGAGACGGCAATCCAGCCGCGGCCGGCCACGACGCCTTCCGACCAAGAGGGAACGAAGGCAAGCGTGAGGTAAGCGCCGGCGCCGGCCGCCAGCGCCGAGCCCGCGGCGACATACCAGAAGCGGATGCTTTGCACCGAAATGCCGGCGGCGTCGGCTGCCGCGGGGTTTTCGCCCACCGCGCGCATGTTCAGCCCGTGGCGCGTGCGGAACATGATGTAGTGCAGCGCAACCGGCAGGACGATGTAGATCAGGTAGACAAGGATGTTCTGCGTGAAGATCGCGCGACCGAGCAGCGGGATGTCGCTAAGATAGGGAATAGCGATCGGCGCGAAGGTCGCCGGCGCCGGCATGCCGGAATAGGCGCGACCGATCGTTGCGGCCATGCCGGTGCCCATCAGCGTCAGCGCCAGGCCGCACAACACCTGGTTCGCTTTGACGACGACGGTGCCAAGAGCGAAGACGCAGCCAACGAGGAAACCGACGGCAAGCGCAAGGACGAAGCCGAGCATAGGGTGCGGCGTGGCGACGACGACCGCGATGCCAGTGATTGCACCGAGTGCCATAAGCCCTTCGACGCCGAGATTGACGACGCCGGCGCGCTCGGAGAGCGTCTCGCCCAGCGCCGCCAGCGCCAGCACGCCGCCGGCGAGAATGGAGGTCTGGATCAGTCCGGCGATCATGTCCATGGGTGTTTCCTCAGCTCGCGGCCGGTTCGGTCCGCGTGATGCGGTAGTGAGCGAGTTCGTTGCCGATCGCCGTGAAGAACAGGATCAGTCCGGTGATGGCGAGCACGGCCGAGACGGTGATGCCTTGCGTCTGCAGGATGATGCCCGAATTCAGGATGACGCCCATCAAAGCCGCGCCTGCGAGCACGCCAAGTGAGGAACCGCGCGCCAGCACCGCGACCATGATGCCGAGATAGCCGAAATTGTTGGAGATGCCGCCCTGCAGGCGATGCACCGTGCCAGCTACTTCCAGCATACCGGCGATGCCGGCGATCGCTCCCGACATCAGCAGGACGACGATCAGGCGGCGCCGGAACGGCATGCCCGCATAAAGCGCCGCGCTCGGGTTCGACCCAGCGACCCGCACCTCGTAACCCCAGCGCGTGTAGTTGAGCAGTCCTGCGATGACAAAAGTGAGCAGGATCGCCAGCGGGAAACCGTAGTGCACGATACCCCAGAATTCAGGCACGTCATGCGGCAGACGTGCAGTGGTCGCGAGCGCATGGCCGCTCGGGTCGAGCCATGGGCCGGTGGCGACGTAATAAACCATCAGCGTCGCCACGAAATTCAGAAGCAGGGTGGTGATGAGTTCGCTGACATCGGCGTAGGCGCGCGCCAGCGTCGGCACCAGTATCCAGAGCAGCCCGCCGAGCGCGCCAGCGGTGAACATAACAGGCAGGATCAGCCAGGTCGGGCCGGGAATGAACAGCGCGACCGCCGTGGCGCTGAAGGCGCCGGCATAGAATTGGCCCTCCGCGCCGATGTTCCAGGCGCCGATTCTCAGCGCTACCCAGACCGACAGGCCGGTCAGGATCAGGGGAGTGACCAGAAGTCCGACGTCTTCCAGCCCGAAGCTCGAGCCAAAAGTCGAGCTGAGCACCTCCCAGGCGAGTTCGACGGGAGCATTGCCGCGAGCGGCCAGAACCAGGCCGGCGACCCCCAGCGCCAGCACGATCGCCAGGGCACGTGCCGCAAAGGCAACGGAGGGCTGCGCGGATGGAACGCGCTGAAGCTTGATCGCCAAGGTCAGTGCTTCCCGGCAGCGGCCTGGGCGCCAGCACTGGACCGCATCTGCCCGCCCATCATCAGGCCGATTTCCTCGATGTCGGTGGAGGCAGTCTCCACCGCGCCCATGATCCTGCCATGGAACATCACGGCGATGCGATCCGACAGGTTGAACAGCTCTTCCAGCTCCTCGGAAATGAAGAGCACACCGACGCCGGCATCGCGCAATTCGACGAGGTAGTGCATCATCGTGTTGATCGCTCCGACATCGAGGCCGCGGCTCGGATAGGCGGCGATCAGAACCTTGCTTGCGATGCGCATCTCGCGGCGTGCGACGAGGCGCTGCTGGTTGCCGCCGGAAAGGTTGCGCATGGGCATGCCGAAATCGGGCACCGCAACGGATGCCGCTTCGGCGATCGTGCGCGCGAGAGCTGCCGCAAGGCGCGGTCGGAACGCAAAGCCCTTTGAAACAGGCGGCGACGCATATTCGCGGATTATGGCGTTATCGGTGATTGAAAGCGCCGGCGCCAGGCCGCTGTGCAGCCGGTCTTCGGGAATGTGGCCGACGCCGAACTTCGCGTAATCGACCGCGCCGGCGGTCGTGACGTCCTTTCCGCCGAGCAGTATCTGGCCGGAGTGGATCGGCCGTAAGCCGGTGACGATCTGGGTCAGCTCCTTCTGGCCGTTGCCGGCCACACCGGCGATGCCGAGAATCTCGCCGGCATGGATGTCGAGCGAAACCTCGTCGAGAAGGATGCCGCCCACGTCGTCACGCGCGACGACGGATTTGAGGCTGAGCACCGGCTCGGCGGAGATGCCGGCCGCGCCTGGCTGCCTGGCACGCAGATTGCTAAGCACGATCTCACGGCCAACCATCAGGCGCGCCAGCATCTTCTCGCCGCAGTCCGCAGTCTTTTCGGTGGCCACCTTGCGGCCGCCGCGCAGCACGGTGATGCGGTCGGATATCTCCAGGACCTCGTCGAGCTTGTGGCTGATGAAGACCACCGCATTGCCCCGGGACACGAACTGCTTGAGCGCCTTGAAGAGCTCGCGCGCTTCCGCCGGAGTAAGCACTGCAGTCGGCTCGTCGAGGATCAGAACGCGAGCGTTGCGCGCGAGCACGCGTAGGATTTCCACGCGCTGCTGCTCGCCGGTCGAAAGATCGGCGACGCGCGCGGATGGCCGTACCGCGAGGTTCAGCTTGTCGGCCAGTGCGGCAGTCCGCGCCTCGAGCACCGACGAGCCAATACGCTTGGGCGTTTCGGACCAGCCGAGATGAATATTCTCGGCAACCGTGAAGGCGGTCACCAGCTTGAAATGCTGGTGGACCATGCCAATACCGGCGGAGATCGCATCGACTGGAGATGCGAAACGTTTGGCATAGCCGTCGACGACGATCTCACCGGCATCCGGCTGATAGATGCCGGTGAGGATGTTCATCAAGGTCGATTTGCCGGCGCCATTCTCGCCGAGCAAGGCGTGGATCTCCCCCGGCATCACGTCCAGGTCGACATCCTGGTTGGCAACGACGCCGGGGAAATATTTGCTGATGCCCTTGAGCAGCACGAGCGGCGGCGCGCCGGAGCCAGGCTCGTAACGCCCCGGGGAGGTGGACGGCACCTCCATGCCGCCGTAGCGGTGCTCGCTCGAAGCATGATGAACTGGAACAAAATCATTCATCCCGCTCAGCTCTTTGCCTTCTGCCGCATAGTCTATCCGAAAACTCTGCAATCTTTCGGGATCACGCTTGGAGGCCGCTGACGCCTTCGATCGACCAATCCCAGTTGTAGAGTTCCTCTTCGGTCATGCGATGGCCGGCAGCCACCTTGACGTTGCCCTTGGTGTCCTTGATCTCGCCCTCGAACGGGCTCCAGCCGCCGAGAATCTTGTCGCGCACGGCATCGGCCTGCTTTGCGACCTCGGTGGGCACCGTCTCGCCCCAGGCATCGCGGTCGATACCGCCGCCCATCGGCAGGATGGTCTGCGAGGGCGTCCACTTGCCTTCGAGGCGCAGGCGCACCTGGTCGACATAGAATTTCTTGAAGTCGATGGCGATCGAGGAGACGTAGGCCTTCGGCCCGTAGCGGCGGATGTCGGTATTCCACATGACGGCCTTCGCGCCGCGCTGCTCGGCCACCTGCAGATAGCCTGCTTCGTCCATGATGCCGAACAGAAGGTCGGCGCCGTTATCGATGAGTGCGGTGCCGGCCTGGGTGGCAGCCTGCGGATCGAACCACGAGTTGATGACGATGGTCTGCACCGTGGCGTTGGGATTGACCGAACGGGCGCCCATCAGGAAGGCGTTGGTGCCGGAAAAGACCGACGGAACAGGGAAGGAGGCGACGTAGCCGAGCTTGCCGCTCTTGCTCATCAGGCCCGCGGCGACACCGGTGACGTAGGTCGGGTACCAATGGGCGAGGTAATAGGTCGAGAGATTTTCGAGCGGGTTGCGGCCATCGCATTCATAGAAGGCGACGTCCGGCGAACGCTTGGCCACGTCGTAGAGGAAGTCGCCATAGTTGGAGGTGGCAAACACCATGTTGGCACCTTCCGAGACGAACTGGCGGAAGGTGCGGGTCGCGTCGGCCGAATAGGGGATGCTTTCGACGAACAGCGTCTTCAGCTTCGGGAACGCTTCCTGCACGGCCTTCATGCCCTGGTCGTGGCTCCAGGTCCAGCCTTCATCGGTCACCGGACCGGTGTGGCCGAAGGCGATGACAGCGTTTTCCTCGGCGACGGCGGCGAGCGGCGTCTGTGCATGGGCGGGCGTGATAAGGCCGGATTTCGGCAGGAGCAGCGAGGCGCCGGCTGCGGCGCCCATGTTGAGGAAGCCTCGGCGGGAGAGATTGCGCAGGTCGATCATGCGTCGGTCCTTTGTTCCGTGTTGTGTTCAGTTCGGGAGAGACAGTTCGGTTTCCATGAGGCGGTCGATTTCTGCCGACCAGTCGGCCAGCCATGCCTGCTTGATGTCGTCGTCGAGCCATGCGGCGGACAGGCCAGCCAGCGCGATCCGCTTCAGTGCCGGCGGCCCGAGCGCGAAATTCTCCGCGATCAGCGCGTATTCGCGGTCGAGCGTCGTGGCGAACATGGGCGGATCGTCGGAGTGGATCGTCACGGTAAGCCCGGCCTCGATCATGCGGCGGATCGCGTGGTCGGGCGCGGAAAGGTCACGCCAGACGGTGGTGGCCAGCGTCGTGCTCGGACAGCAGGTGAAGACGATGCCCATCTCCCTGCACTGCTCCATCAGCGCGGGGTCGTCGACCAGGTGGTAGCCGTGGTCGACCCGTCTCAGGCCGAGAATGTCGATGGTGTCGCGGACATAGTCCGCCGGGCCGTCCTCGCCCGCATGGTTGGTGACATTGAGCCCGGCAGCCCGCGCTCGCTCGACGATGCGCGCAAACATCGGCGGTGGGTTCGGGCGTTCGTCGTAATCGAAGCCGATGCCGATCACCTCAGCCGGGCGCTCGGCCAGAACCACGTCCAGGAAGCGCTCGCCACCTGCCGCGCCGAGCGGCTTCGCATGCGCCGGTATCAGCTTTGCTATAAGCCCATAGCGCTCCTTCGCGCAGTGAAAGCCGTCGAGGATGCCTTCGAGCATCGTCGAATAGGCCACGCCATGAGCCAGATGCGCATGCGGGCTGAAGAACAGTTCGACGTAGCGCGCACCGGCCTTCGCGCAGCGCTCCAGTGCCTCGAAGGTGATGCGAGAGAAATCGTCCGCAGTCCTGATCGAGGCGCAAACCAGATCGTAAATCTTCAGGAAATCCAGCAGGTTGCCGTAGCTGTAGAGCTCCGATGTCGGTCTGCCGTCCGGCAGCGACACCGCGTTCAGCGCCGCCAGCTCGGCGAATGTCTCTGTGGAGACGGCACCCTCGAGGTGCAAGTGCAACTCGACCTTGGGTATAAGCTGAATGAAACTTGACAACGACATCGACGCTCACCCGCCCGGACCGGCAATCCCAAGCCGCACCTGGTTTTCTTGGGCGACGGACGGCTGCCGAGTTGTTCGATAATCGCGGCTTTTTCCAAGTGTCCAATCACCTGATACGCAACAGATGTCAGGGAAACGGGGCTTGCACAAGCCAAAAAATGATGCCTAACTAGACACATTCTAAAATTGCTTAAAAAATGTGCAGGCCGGGAGAAATATAGGCATGAAGCACTTACTGGAAGCGCAGAACCTTGCGCCTCCGCCTCAAACAACGCGCCTGCGCTTCGTCGGCCAAATGGTGTCGTCGAGCTTTAGCGAGTTCGCCGACAGGCGTGCCGCTCGGCTCAATCTCGATCTGCTGGTGCACGAAGCCGCGGACGATTTTTTTGTCGTCCAGGTTTCGGGCCAGCCCGATCTCATCGATGCCTTCGAGATGGCATGTAGCCTGGGACCAATCGACTGTCTGGTGATGGACTGCGAACGGGCCGAAATTCGGGGATATTCCAGAGAGGAAGACGCAGGATGACGATACAGGCTGGATGGCACCCAGTGGCGCTGTCGGGATCGATCGAGCCGGGCAGTTCGGCCGGGATCCGCCTTGGCGGAAACGAACTGGTGGTGTGGCGCGACAACAGCGGCGCAGCGCATGTCTGGGAGGATCGCTGCCCGCATCGCGGCATGAAGCTGAGCTTCGGTTTTGTCCGCGGCGATCATATTGCCTGTCTTTATCACGGCTGGCAGTACGATGCGGCCGGCCAGTGCCGATACATTCCGGCCCACCCCGATCTCAGGGTGCCGGCGTCCATTGCCGTGTCCGTCTACAGCACGGCCGAGGCGGCTGGAATGGTCTGGACGGCACTGGATCCGGCAGCAGCATTGCCCGAACTGCCTGCCTTGCCAGAGGAGGTGGTGCCGGTCCGCAGCCTGTATCTCGACAGTCCCGCCGCAATGGTGATCGATGTCGTGAGGGCCATGCCGCCCAGGCCCTTCTCCCGCGGATCCGGGCTCGCTGATCTGAAGGCGCTGAGCGGGATGCTGTTCAGCCTGACGGTCGGCGAACACACGCTGCTTCTTGGCCTGCAGGAACTGACCGACAAACGATCGGCCCTGCACGTCGTGATTGACGGGCCGGCAGCCAAGTATGCCGGCAAGGGGCAGGAGCATTTCTTCGCTTGGACGAGCGAGCTGCGTCATCATCTCGAGACCGGGCGTACCGGCGCGACCTCGACGACGTGGGCCGCATGATGGCGAGGATCACGCTCTACAACTACGAGCTGGACGAAAACTGCTATAAGGTGCGGCTGGCGCTTTCCATGCTCGGCCTGGAATGGCAGACCGTTGCAGTCGATGCATTTCCGGGGGCGGAGCAGAAGACGCCGCCATTCCTGGCCATGAACCCGGCGGGCAGCCTGCCCATTCTCCGCGACGACGAGGTGACGATGTTCGGCGCCGAGGCCATTATCGTCCATCTGGCGCGCAGCCACGATTCAACGGGTGCATGGCTGCCGGCGGATGGGGCGGATTTCGCCAAGGTGATGCAGTGGCTTTTCTTCGCGACCGGCGATCTCGGCGTTGCCGGCGCCGCACGCCGCCATGCCATGTTCGGCGCCGGCGGCGACGAGGCTGCGCTGAGGGCCGGTGCCGCGCACGCACTCCGCGCCATGGACGACCATATGACCGCGCGGGGTTTCGAGAAAAAAGAATGGTTCGCTGCGGACCGCCCGACCATCGCCGACATCGCGCTTTTTCCGGCTTTTGCGCTGAGCCGCGATTTCGGCGTCGACCATGACGAGTATCCGGCGCTGCGCCGCTGGGTGCGTCGCTTCCGCGCGCTTCCCGGCTTCACGACCATGCCGGGCATCCCCGATTACCATTGACGCCCAACATTCGACGAGAACGAGGCTAGCAACAGAATGACCTCTCTCACACGCCTTTCCGTCCAGCCGCTCTCGTCCATGACCCGGCGGCTGGCCGGCGTCGCTTCCGGGCGAGCCGATCCCGATCTGGTCATTGCCGGCGCACGCGTGTTGTCGACCTATTCGGAGCGCGTGCTTCCAGGCCGCGAGATCTGGTTGTCGGGAGGGCGGATCGCCGCTGTGAAGCCGGCCGGCACTTATAAGGGCGGCAGCGTCAGGATATATGACGCCAGGGGCGGCATCGTCGCCCCCGGCCTGGTCGATCCGCACATCCACATCGAATCCTCGATGGTGACGGCCTGCGCCTATGCCGAGGCGGCGCTGCTCAACGGCACCACGACCCTCTTCTGCGACAGCCACGAGATCGGCAACGTCATGGACGTTGCTGGCATCGAGGCGATGCTGGAGGACGCGCGCCTGGCGCCGTTGTCCATTTTCCTGACGGTTCCGAGCACCGTCCCGGCAACTTCGCCGTTGCTGGAAACGGCCGGTGGCGACCTGACAGCCGAGAAGATCGGCGCATTGTTCGACAAATGGCCGGAAGCCGTGGCGCTCGGCGAGAAGATGGATTTCGTGCCAGTGGCTATGGGCGATGAACGCAGCCATGCCATCCTCGCTGCGGCGCTGAAACGCGGCCGCCCGGTATCGGGACACGTCTATGGACGCGAATTCGTGTCGGCCTATGCAGCGTCCGGCGTCACCGACAGCCATGAGGCGATCAACCACGAGATCGCCGACGACATGCTCGAAGCCGGCATCTGGCTGTTCCTGCGCGGCGGCCCGCCGACGACGCCGTGGCACAGCCTGCCCGCAGCGATCAAGACGATCACGGAACTCGGAGCCTCGCACAAGCGCATCGCGGTCTGCACCGACGACCGCGATGCTGACGACCTGATGCTCTTCGGCCTTGACTGGGTGACGCGCGAGGCGATGAAGGCCGGCATGACGCCGGAGCAGGCCTGGTCTATGGGCTCACTGCATGGCGCGACGCGCTTCGGCATGGAAGGCGAAATCGGCGGCCTCGGTGGCGGCCGCCGTGCCGACCTGGTGCTGCTCGACGACGGCTTCGATCCCGTCAGCACGTGGTATGGCGGCGAACTCGTCGTCGATGACGGCAAGATCACGCCGCTGCTCGACCAGGCCCTCTCGACCCGCTACCGCTATCCGGACACGGCCTACCACACAGTGAAGCTGCCGAAGCAGATCAAGCTGACGCCGGACCTGCCAACCGCCAAGGTGGTGGCGCATACCATCCGCACCGAACTGCCGGGGATCACGCTCGGCCATCAGAAGATCACGCTCGATCCGGCCAACGACTGGCAGAACCATTTCGACCGCCACGGCCTGTGCTTCGTCACCGTGGTCGAGCGACATGGCAAGTCGGACGGCAACGTCGCCTACGGGCTGCTCAGCAATTTCACGCTGAAGCGCGGCGCCGTCGCATCGTCCGTCGGCCACGACAGCCACAACATCATCATCGCCGGCCTCAACGAGTCCGACATGCAGGTGGCGCTGCGGGCGATCGAGGAAACGCAAGGCGGCGTCTGTGTCGTCGTCGACGGCAAAGTGACTGCCATGGTCGAACTGCCGATCGCCGGTCTGCTGTCCGACAAGCGCGTCACCGAGGTCGCAGAGGAGGTGAAGATCCTCAAGCGGGAATGGGAGGCGGCCGGCTGCTGCATTCCCTATATGGGCTTCAACCTCATCCCGCTCTCGGTCATCCCCGAAATCCGTATCACCGACAAAGGTCTCGTGCTGGTGCCGGAAATGGAGATCGTCCCCGCCTTCGAGGCCGCCTGAGTGGATCCCTTCCGACTTGGCCTGGTCTCACCGCGCATCCATTATTTCCAAATGGTCGCGCGGCTGGGCTCGGTGCGCCAGACCGCGCAGGCGCTCAACGTGGCGCCATCCTCTATCAGCCGCGTCATCAAGAGCCTGGAGGACGAACTGGGCACACCGCTCTTCGAACGCGTGCGCCAGCGACTGAAACTGACCAGCGCAGGCGAGCTTCTGCTCTACCACGCGCGTCAGAGCATCACCGAGTTGGCCCGCGCCTCGTCCGAGATCAACGATCTCAGTGGCCTCAACCGCGGCTCGTTGTCCGTGGCAGTCGTGGAGAGCGCGGCGCGCGGGCTGGTGCCGAACGCACTGAAGGAATTCTGGAAGCGCCATCCGCGGATATCGGTCGATGTGCATGTCGCCGGGTCGCAGCGCGCCTGCGATGCGGTTGCCGACGGCGAATGCGATCTGGCGCTTGCTTTCGACGTGCGCGTGCCGCGCAACGTGCGCAAGATCGCGAGCACGCCTCTGCCGCTGGGCGTCGTCGCTCATCCGGACAGTCGCCTTGCCGGCCGCAAGGAAGTGAAGCTGTTCGATCTTGCCGGCGAACAGGTCATCGTCTCGGACAACAGCCTTGCTTTGGGCATTTCGATCGACGATGCGATCGGGCGCTCCATGATCGACATCACGCGACGGTCGCGGACCAACTCGATCGGACTGATGACCGAGATGGTGCGCCTCAACCTCGGCGTGGTGCTTCGCACCAAGCTCGGCATCGAACCGGAAGTGGCTGACGGATCGATCGTTTTCGTGCCGTTGCGCGATTCTCGCATGAACCCGCACCGACTGATGCTGCTCGCCCGACTGGAACGCGAAATGTCGGATGCGGCCTCCGCATTCGCGGCGCTGCTGGCCCGCATGGTCGAGGCGTTGCATGGTTAGTTGTTGCATTTTGCGCATCGATAAAGAGAGTAATTTGTCCCTATCTCGAACAACTGAGCTTTGCGAGACTTCCCGGCCGAAGGGGATGTCATGAAGCAGAGTGCGGTCGACGCGGTCATTCGGGGGCTTAAGCGGGCGGGAGTGAGCATCGTCTGCTACCTGCCCGATTCGCTGTTCAAGGAGCTCTACCCGGCGCTTGATGCCGATCCGGATATCCGCACGATCCGCGTCACCAACGAGGGTGAGGGCGCGGCGATCTGCGGCGGGGTCTTCCTGTCGGGCAAGCGCGCGGCGCTGGTCATGGAAAATTCCGGCTTGCGCGCCTCGGTCGAGCCGTTGGCCCGCATGGGCCTCGGAGCCGGCATCCCGGTCGTGATGCTGATGAGCTATCGCGGCGAGCTCGGCGAGAACAACTGGTGGGCAATCCCGCATGGCATCACCATGGAGCCGGTGCTGAACGCACTGCGCGTTCCGTACCGGATCGTCACCGAGGAGGCGAAGATCGAGCACGCCATCGTCGACGCCTATTCCTGGTCCTATGCGTCCTACTACCATTCGGCCGTGGCGCTCGGCGGCGAGGTGGTGCGATGAAACGCTTCGACTGCATGAAGGCGCTTGCCGCGCGGTTGAAGGATGAGTTGGTGATCCTTTCGCTCGGCGGCAGCGTCGACGAGTGGTACAACGCCGCGCCGCATATGCGCGAGGCGAGCCTGTTCCAGCAGCAACTCGGCTGCGTCACGCCGCAGGCCTTCGGGCTCGCCGCCGGCCTGCCGCACCGCCGCGTCGTTTCGCTCGATACGGATGGCGGCCTGCTCTTCAATCTGGGCATCCTGGCCACGCTCGGAAACGAACAACCGAAAAACCTCTTCATCGTGGTCTGGGACAATGAGTGCTACCAGTCGATCGGCGGCCCGCCGACGCATACGGCGCTGGGCCGCGTCGACCTTGCCGCGATCGCGCGCGGCGCCGGCGTCGAGAACGCCCATACGGCGCGCACCGTGGAGGAGTTCGACGTGCATTGCGCAAGGGCGCTCGCGATGGAGGCACCCTATATAGTGGTCGCCAAGGTCTCGGGAACGGTTCAGCCGGACATCAAGCGCAAACACAGCGACGGCCGCGAGGACAAGTATATCTTCGTCCGCCACGTCGAGGCGAGCGAACGCATCGTCATCATGGGCCCGAGCGAGCACAACTGACGAGATCATGGGCACCCTCGGACCTGTCGTCCCTCGACGCGCGCTGAAACCCAGCTACGACTACGTCGTGGTCGGCTCGGGTTCCGGTGGCTGTGCGGTGACGCGGCGGCTGGTCGATGCCGGTGCCGACGTCCTCCTGATCGAAGCAGGCCCGACGAGTCTTGGGATCGTGGAGGCCGACGACCCCGGCCAATGGGTGCCGCTTGGCCGCGGCACCTATGACTGGGGCTACGACTATGCTCCGACACGGCGCGTGAACGGCCGTACCATCGGCATCCCGCGTGGCCGCCTGCTGGGCGGCTCAAGCGCCATCAACGCGATGATGTGGTATCGCGGCCACCCACATGATTACGATGCCTGGGAGGCTGGCGGCGCCAAGGGCTGGAGCTTCGCCGACGTGCTGCCCTTTTTCCGGCGCTGCGAGGACTGGCGCGACGGTGCAAGCGAGTTTCGCGGAGCGGGCGGTCCGCTCCGTATCGAGCGGCCGACGGCACTGCACCCGGTCGCGCAGGCGCTGATCGATGGCGCGGCCGAGATCGGTATCCCGGTGATCGACGATCCGAACGGCCCCAGCAACGAGGGGGCGGCGGCCGCGAATTTCAACATCTTCGACGGCAAGCGCTGGAGTTCGGCGACGGGCTATCTCGTGCCGATCCTGGATCACCCGATGCTGACGGTGCTGACCGGATCCGCGGCCATCGGCCTGACGGTCGAAGGCAGCCGATGCGTCGCGGTCAAGCACCTCGTCGGCGGCGAAATCTGCGAAACGCGCGCGCAAGAGAGCATCGTGCTAGCGGCCGGGGCCATCGACACGCCGCGCCTGCTGATGCTGTCGGGCATCGGCGATCCGCTCGACCTGAAGCGCCTTGGCATTGCGGTCGTTTGCGCCCTGCCGGGCGTCGGCCGGAATCTTCAGGATCATCCGCTGGCGCAGGCCTGCGTTTTCCGCGCGAAGCGCCCGATCGGACCGATAGTGGGCAATGGCGGTGGCTCGATGGTCAACTGGAAGTCGCGGCCGGACCTGCCGCAGCCCGACCTGCACGCCTTTCCGGTCCAGGGCAACAGCGCCGAACCGGCGATCCGCGCGCGCTACGATCTATCCGGCGATGTCTTTTCCTTCGGTGCGGGCCTGATGCGCTCGAAGAGTGTCGGGCAGCTGAAGCTACTCGACGGCAAGCCCGGCGGGCCGCTCGAAATCCAACCGAACTTTCTGGCGGAACCGGAAGATCTCGACGCCATGGTCACTGCGGTCGAGCTGGTGATGGAGATGGCGGCTGCAAAGGCGAATGCCGGTCTCTTCGGCAGCTTCGCCGCACCCGACCGCCGACTGACCCGCACCGAGACAATCGCCTTCATCCGCGAGGCGTGCTCGACGTTCTTCCACACCTGCGGAACAGCCAAGATGGGCGAGGACGCGATGGCCGTCGTCGACAGCCGCCTCGCCGTGCACGGCCTTGATGGGCTGCATGTTGCCGACGCTTCGGTGATCCCGACGATCCCGACCTGCAACACCCACGCGCCCGCCACTATGATCGGCGAGCGCGCCGCCGATTTCCTGCTCGCGGCAGCTTGAGGATGTCATGAACGACAGAACGCACACGGAGCACTGGCGATGACACGAAGCCTCATCCTTGCGGCCGACACGCTGCTCACTATGGATGAAAATAACCATGTGTTGCCTGACGGCGCCGTGCTGGTCGAGGATGGCCGTATCGCCGCGGTCAGTGCGCTCGCTGCACTGCGTGCCGCGCATCCGGCCGTAGCCGTGAAGAAGCTCGACAATGCGGTGCTTTTGCCCGGGCTGGTCAACGCGCATGCGCATTCCGGTTTCCTGCGCGGCACGGCGGAGCACCTGCCGGTCTGGGACTGGCTGACACTCCATATCAATCCGATGCATCGCGTGCTGCAGCCACACGAGGCCGAGGCGGCGTCGTGGCTCTGCTACGCGGAATCCGTGCTCGGCGGCACGACCACCGTCGTCGACATGTGGCGGTTCATGGAAGGCAGCGCCAGGGCGGCCGAGGCGATCGGCAACCGCCTGGTCGCCGTGCCTTACGTCGGCGAGCATCCCGACTACAACTATTTCGACACGCTCGACATGAACGAGGCGATGATCGAGGGCTGGCATCGCAAGGCGGGCGGCCGCATCAACGTCTGGGTCGGGCTGGAGCATCTGTTTTATGCCGACGAAGCCGGCCAGCGCCGGGCGATCGAACTCGCAAGGAAATACGAGACCGGCTTCCACACACATTGCAGCGAGGCCGAGATCGAGATCGCGGAATTTGAGCGGCGTTACGGCAAACGGCCGATGTTCGCGCTCGACGACCTCGGCTTCTTCGAAACGCCGCGCGCCATGATCGCCCACGCCGTCTGGCTCGACCGGGAGGAGATCGAGCTTATTTCCAAGCGCCGCGTTTCGGTGGCCCACAATCCTGTTTCCAACATGAAGCTGGCAAGCGGCATCGCGCTGGTGGCCGAGATGCTGAAGGCCGGCGTGCCTGTCGGGATCGGCACCGACGGCGAGAAGGAGAACAACAATTTCGACATGTTCGAAGAGATGAAGGTGACTTCGCTGCTGGGCAAGCTGAAGGACCTCGACGCCGCTGCCATGGATAGCTGGCAAGTGCTGCGCATGGCCACCATCGTCGGCGCCAAGGCGATCGGCCTCGATCATGAGATCGGCTCGATCGAGGTCGGCAAGCGTGCCGACATCATCGCGGTCCGCACCGATACGCCGCGCATGACGCCGGTCTTCCGCGACGGACCCTATTTCAATCTCCACCACAATCTCGTCCACGCCGTGCGCGGCAGCGACGTGTCCCTGACGATGGTCGATGGCGAGATCCTCGTCGAGCACGGCGTGCTGCGCACCGGCGACCTGCGCGAGATCATTGCCGAAATCCATCGCGTCGCGCCTGGCCTGTTCGCCCGGCGCGCCGCCTTCCTCGCCGAGAATTCCGGCGGCAGCCTGCAGTGGACCCAATAAGGCGAGCCCCGGTAATGAAGACGACGGACAGGGCGGCACTGGACGATTGGTATGCGGTGGCGACGGTGGCCGACCTGGGTGGCGCGCCGAGCCGCACGCGGCTGCTGGGCCAGGACATCGAACTGGTCCGTGACATCACGGGCGCAATCATCGTTAGGGAGGTCCTGGACGACGACGGCCGCGGCCTCGCGCTGCCTGTCCGACAGCGCTACGGCTGCGTCTGGACGACGCTGGGCGAGCCGGGGAAGGAAATCTTCGAGATCGCCGAGGCGTCGGAGCCCGACCGGCGCTACGTGCCCTGCGGCTGGGTGACGATGCGGGCTTCGGGTTTGCGTGTCGTAGAGAACTTCCTCGACATGGCACATTTCCCCTTCGTGCATACCGACATTCTCGGCTCGGAGCCGCATACGGAGGTGCCGGCCTATCTGAGCGAGATACGTCGCGACGTGGACGAGGTCTGGGCGACCAACTGCACGTTCTTCCAGCCGCGCATCGCCGCCACGGAAAGCTCCGGCGCGTTTGTGCATCTGACCTATCGTGTGCCGAGCCCATTCATTGTCATGCTTTACCGTGTATGCCCCGGAGCGCGCGGTCGGCTCGATGTGATCGCGCTGTTCATCCAGCCTCTCGAGGAAGATCTCTGCCGCGCCCAGCCGGTCATGTATCTCGTCGACTCCGCTTCGACGCAGACGGCGTTGCTCAACTTCGAACAGGTCATCTTTCTGCAAGATCGGATCATCGTGGAGAACCAGCGGCCGCTGCGCCTTCCGCTCGAGCCGCGGATGGAAATCCCGACACGCGCCGACGGTTCCTCCATCGCTTACCGCCGCTGGCTGAAGGAAAAAGGCATTCGTTTCGGCACGACCGCGGTAGCCACATGACCGGACCGGATCTCCAGGTGCTTCGCCCGGCCTCCGTTGCCGAGGCGCTGTCGTTGGCAGGCGAGGGCGCATCGCAACTGGTCGCCGGAGGCACGGCGCTGCAGCTCGGCTGGGCGAAAGGCCTGCCAAAGCCGCGGCGCCTCATCGACATCGGCCGAATCGCCTGCCTGAAGGGCATCCAACCGGCCGATGACGGCTTTCGCATCGGCGCACTGACGACCCTGGGTGCCTTGGAGCGTGACCGGGCGATAGGCGAGAATTTGCCTCTGCTCGCAGCCGCCGTCCGCGCCACGGCGGGACCCGCCGTCCGCAATCTCGCAACGCTGGGCGGCAACGTCGCCGGGCGCACGGGTTGCCTTCTGCCGGCCCTGCTCGCGATCGACGCGAAGCTGGAGATCGTCTCACCGGCTGGGCGCGCCGTCGTGCCGCTCGCGCAATGGTTGGCCGACGCACCGTCAGCGGCCCTCATTGAGACGATCATCGTTCCACCGCAGCCAACTGCCGCTCGCTGGACCCATCGCAAAGTCGGCCTGCGCGCCGCCTTCACCCCAAGCGTGGCTGGTGTTGCCGGACTGATCGAAACGGCGGACGATCTTGTCACGATCGCGCGGCTCGCGGCCAGCGGCGGCGGCGAAGCAGCCCGTCTTGGCCGCGCTGAAGCGCTGCTCATCGGCCGGCGCCTCCAAGAGATCGATTGGGCCGAGCTGCACGCCGCAATTCTTGCAGAGGCGCCGGCGATCGACGATTCGTGGCGGTCCGGCCGTTATCGGCGCAATGTCGCGGCGAATGCGCTGGTCTTCGGGCTCGGCGGCAAGTTGTCCCAAGGAGCACATTCGCCGCGCCGGCGGACCGTGCCGTCCGGAAAGCCGCCTGCCGAGGTTCTTGTGTCCCGGTCGGAAACCGGCGCACGCTGGTACCAGCGGCCGGACGGCGCGCCGAAAATCGCCGGCCGGCTCGAATACCTGACCGACCATCGCGAGCCCGGTATGCTGGTCGGGCGCATTCGGCGCGCTGGCATTCCCCATGCAAGGATCGTTTCCATCGATACGAGCGCGGCCGAGGCGCTGCCCGGCGTCGCGGCGGTTGTCACGCACCGCGACATTGCCGGCAGCAATGCCTTCGGCATTGTCGTGCAAGATCAGCCGGCACTGTGCTTCGACAAGGTCCGCTATGTTGGCGACGCGGTTGCTGCTGTTGCCGCTGTTGACATGAAGACGGCCGAACGCGCGCTTGCTCTCGTCAGCGTCGAATACGAGCCGCTGCCAATTGTGAGCGATCCCCAACAGGCACTCGCCGCTGGAGCCGAGTCGGTCCACGCCTCAGGCAATCTGCAGTGCAGCTTCGAGTTCACGCGTGGCGATGCCGCCGCGACTTTTGCCAAGGCAGCTCATATCGTCGAGGCTGTCTACGAAACGCCGTGCCAGATGCACGGCTTTATGGAGACGGAGGGCGGCTACGCTTTCGTCGGTACGGATGGTACCCTGAACGTCTTTGCCGGTGGGCAGCATGGCCGCCGCGACCGCATGCAGCTCTCGCGCATCCTCGGTATGCCGCAAGAGCAGATACGGGTGGTCACCAGCCCGACTGGCGGCGCTTTCGGCGGCAAGGACGAGCTGACCGTGCAGCCTGCCCTGGCCCTGCTGGCGCTGAAGACCGGACGCGCCCTGCGGCTGCATCTCGACCGGGCGGAATCCGTCATCGCGGGCACCAAGCGCAATGCCATGCGCATCCATATGCGTACCGCCTGCGACCCCGAAGGTCGGCTGCTCGCACAGCAGGTGGATGTGATCGCGGATGCCGGCGCCTACGCGTCGCTCGGTCCGGGCGTGCTTGAGACGGCCCTCGAACACGCCTGCGGGCCATATGTCGTTCCCAACGTCCTCAGCTCGGGCAGGCTCGCCTACACCAATAACGGCGTCTGCGGCGCGTTTCGTGGCTTCGGTGCCAACCAGATGGCCTTCGCGGTAGAGTGCCAGCTGGACCGGCTGGCCGAAGCCGCCGGCATCGACATTATCGAGATACGGCGCCGCAATTTGCGCGAGCCTGGCACGCGAGGCCATCTCGGCCAGCAGGTCGCGCCGTCCGAACGTTTGGCCGAGATGCTGCAAGCCGCCGCTGCTGACCCGATCTGGGCCAAGCCGCGTGGTCCGTCGTTCGACGGCTGTGAGACGATCGGCGTCGGGATGGCGATGAACTATCAAGGCAACGGACTAGGCACGCTGCCGCCGGACCCGGCCGGAGGCGCGTTGCGCTTGGCTGCGGATGGCATGATCGAAGCTCTCTACGGCCTGGACGAGCTGGGACAGGGCCTGCTCACCTCGGTCAAGGCCGCCGTAGCCGGAGCGCTCGGCTGCGGTCGCGACGATGTCCGGCCGGTCACCGGCGATACGGCGGCGACGCCCGAATCCGGTTCCTCTACCGCCTCGCGCGGCACTCACGTGGTCTGGCGGGTCGCGGCAGTCGCCGCACCAGCTTTTGCGCGTGACCTGCTGGCCGCAGCGGGCCAGCTGCTTTGCCGCGAAGCCGGGACGCTGGCGCTGGCACCCGGCGGTATCGTCGAGCGACATTCCAACAGCGGCTCACTGCTCATGAGTTTCGCCGAGCTTGCCGAGGCGTTGCCTCCCGACCGGCTGCCAGCTGCTGCCGTCAGCTTCGAGTTTCCGAAATCGGACTATCTGGAAGGCAATGCACGCCTGATCTTCGCCTTCGGCGCGACACTGGCGCGCGTTGCCGTCAGCCGCATCACCGGACAGGTACGTGTGCTCGACCTCCATCAGCACACCGCGGCCGGACCGATGCTCGATCCCGCCGCCTATCTCGGCCAGATCGAAGGCGGCGGCGTCCAGGGGCTGGGCTTCACCCTCACCGAGGACGCGGCGATGCGGGATGGCCGGTATCTTGCCGGCAACCTCGACTTCTATATGCTGCCAGGCATTGCCGATACGCCGGAAAGCCTCGCGACCTTCGCATTGGAGGATTTGGACGAGGACGACCCGTTCGGCCCGCGCGGAGCCGGTGAGCTTGGCATTGGCGCCGTGACGCCAGCCATCGTCAACGCGATTGCGGACGCCACAGGGGATTGGCCCGAGCGCATCCCGGTCGATCCAGAATGGGTGCTCGACGCCTTGCGGAGGAGTGCGGCGTGAGTGCCGACATCGAGATCGCCTTTAACCTCAACGGCTGCCGCCAGGCGCTGGCCGTGCCCGCCGAGTTGCGCCTGATCGATTTGCTGCGCGATCATTTCGGCATGACTGCCGCCAAGACGGCTTGCGGCATCGGCCGCTGCGGCGCTTGTTCCGTGCTGATGGACGATCGCGCGGTCAATGGCTGTCTGCTCATGTCGTGGCAACTCGACCGGGCCACCATCATCACGCCGGAGGGTTTCGACGACCTTCCCGAAGCTATTGTCCTGCGCCAGGCTCTGGCGGCCGAAAACGCCTTCCAGTGCGGCTACTGCGCACCCGGCATCACTGTTGCGCTGACCGCTCTGCTGCTGGAGAATCCGGCTCCAGACGAGTCTCAGATCCGCACTGCGCTCGAAGGCAATATCTGCCGTTGCACAGGCTATCATTCCATCATCCGCGGTGCTCTCGCCGCGGTCGAGGCGCTCGCTTGCGGGGTACGGACATGACGGTCATCATTCGAAACGGTGCAGCCAGGCATGCAGGCGTCAAGGCGTTCCTGGCCAAACCCAGAATGCGGCACCTGATCGGCGGCGGCTGGTGCGACGCCAGCGATGGCGCAACCTTGCCCGCGACCGATCCTGCGAATGGCGACACGCTCGCACTGCTGGCGCAAGGCACAGCCGATGACGCCGGCCGCGCCATTGCTGCGGCGCGTGCTGCTTTCGAAGGCGAGAGCTGGCGCGACATGACACCGTCGGCACGCGGTAAGCTGCTATGGCGCATCGCCAACCTGATTGAACGCCATGCCGATGAGCTTGCAGAACTCGAGACGCTTGACCAAGGAAAGTCGCTGAAGACCTCACGCTTCGCCGAGATTCCCGCCTCGGCCGAGCAGTTCCACTATTTCGCCGGTTTTGCCACGAAAATCCTCGGCACGACCATCCCCACCTCCATCAGCTACCAACCGGCGCGCAGCAAGATTTTCGCCTACACGGTGCGAGAGCCGATCGGTGTCGTGGCAGCCATAACGCCATGGAATTCGCCGCTGCTCATGGCCTCGATGAAGCTCGCCCCGGCGCTTGCCGCCGGCTGTACGATCGTGCTCAAGCCAGCTGAGGAAACGTCGCTCACCGCGCTCAGGCTCGGCGAACTGATGATCGAAGCCGGCTTGCCGGACGGCGTCGTCAATATCGTGACCGGTCTCGGTGAAACCGTGGGCGCAGCATTGGCTGCAGATCCCGATGTCGATAAGGTCGCCTTCACCGGCTCGACGGAAGTCGGAAAGATGATCGTCTCCGCAGCGCGCGGCAATCTGAAGAAGCTGACGCTCGAGCTGGGTGGCAAGTCGCCGGCCATCATCATGCCCGATGTGGACATGGGGCTCGCAATCCCCGGAGTGGCTCGGGGGATCTTCGCCAATGCCGGCCAGGTCTGCGTCGCCGGCTCGCGTGTCTATGCGCATCGCTCGATCTACGACCGTCTGGTGGAGGGGCTGGCGGAAGAGGCGCGAAAGCTGCGTCTCGGACACGGGCTTGACCCGGATGCCGACCTTGGTCCGCTGGTCAACGGAACCCAGGCTGCGCGCGTCGCCTTCTACGTCGGCGATGGTGCTTCCAGCGGCGCCGAGATCATCGCCGGCGGCCGGCGCTTCGACAACTTCTTCGAGCCGACCGTGGTTACCGGCGTTCGCCCGGACATGCGCATGATGCGCGAGGAAATCTTCGGCCCGGTCGTTGCCGTGACACCGTTCGACGATGTCGCGGAGGCGTTAAGCCATGCGAACGACTCGCCCTACGGCCTCGCCGCAAGCGTCTGGACCCGCGACCTTTCCACTGCGCATCGCCTTGCCGCACGTATCCGGTCGGGCACCGTCTGGATCAATTGCCATTCCTACTTCTCGCCGGAATTGCCGAAGGGCGGCCACAAGCAATCCGGTTGGGGCTATGAGAACGGCGCACCGGGCCTGGAGAACTATCTCGAGACGAAAACAGTCTGCGCGGTGATTTAGCCGCGCCTTTTCCGCGATGTTCGCGGATCGGAGGCTGACAGCCCTTCCATCGGCGGACAAGGATTGATCGACAATTGCTCGGATCCTCCTGAGGACCAGTTCCTTGACGGCCTTGGTCCACATCGACGTTGCGCTTGACTCGTCCATATTATCCATAATAAATCATACATATCGCCCTCGAAAAAAGGCGGCAGGTCTGGGAGGACCAATGAAAATCACGGCCATCATGGCGCGCGTCTGCAATGCGGAAATGCGCAACTGGGTCTTCGTCCGGGTCGAAACCGACGAGCCCGGGCTGTTTGGCTGGGGTGAGGCAACGCTGGAATGGAAGACCCGAGCCGTCGTTGGGGCGCTTCAGGACCTTGAGGCCCTGCTCATCGGGCAGGATCCGCGCAACGTGGAGCAGTGCTACCAGATACTTACGCGGCACGGATTTTGGCGTCTCGGCGTCGAGGGAATGTCTGCTGTCAGCGGCATTGAGATCGCGCTCTGGGACATCCTGGGCAAATCATTGGGAGTCCCCGTCTGGCGCCTTCTAGGTGGCCAGGTCCGCGACTATCTGCGCACCTACACGCATCTCGGCCTCGGGGACATGAAGGCGGTCTATGAGACCGGATCCGCGGATGCCATCGTGGAACGCGGACGCATCGTGACGCAGGCAGGCTACGACGCGGTCAAGGTCGTCTGCATTCCCTACACCCACTACGTGTCTCCTACGAAGGCGGTCGATTCTGTTGCCAACATGGTTGGCTCACTTCGCGAGGCGGTTGGCCCGGACATCGACATCATGGTCGATTTCCACGGACGCCCTGCATCGGTTAACGCGGCGATGGATTACCTCAAGGCAATCGAGCCGGCCCGCATCATGTTCGCGGAAGAGCCCGTTCCACCCGAAGATGTTGCCGGACTGGCGCATATTACGGCGCGATCAGCCGTGCCGATCGCGTCCGGCGAACGGCTGATCGGGCGCCGCGAATTCACGCACTCGATCGCAGCCCGTGCCTTCAACATTGCCCAGCCTGATATCTGCCACACTGGCGGTCTGCTGGAGACAAAGAAGATCGCGGCCATGGCGGAAACGGCAGGCATCGGCCTTGCGCCGCACAACCCGCTCGGTCCGATCGCTGGCGTCGCTGCTCTTCACTTCGGCATATCGACGCCAAACGTCGTCATTCAGGAGGAGATGTCCGGTGCCGTCGCCTGGTACGACGAGGTCGTTACCTGGCCAATTCGGCGTAAACCAGGCCGCTGGGACCTGCCCGAACTGCCGGGCCTTGGCGTCACCGTCAATGAGGACGTGATCGCGCGTCACCCCTTTAAGCAGGAAGTGCTGCATGCCCGCAATGCCGTCATGCCGGACGGCACCGTGGTTGACTGGTGAATGCAATGGCAGGCCGGCTGCAAGGAAAGATCGCAATCGTCACGGGCGCCGGCCAAGGCATAGGTGCCGCCACCGCCCGGGCTTTTGCGATGCATGGGGCAAAGACCGTCATTGCCGAACTGAATGCGGCAAGCGGCAAAGCGATCGCCGACGAACTGCGTGCCGGAGGCGCCGACGTATTGTTCGTCGAGACGGATGTCACGGACGCATCCGCGGTCGCGGACATGGTCGCCCGCACGATCACGAGCTATGGCGGCGTCGACGTTCTGGTCAACAATGCCGGTGCCAACGTCTTCTACGAACCATTGATGATGCCGGATGAGGAATGGGAGCGCTGCCTCAAGCTCGACCTCCAGGCCGCGTGGTTCTGCGCCAAGGCGGTTTTGCCGACGATGCTGGCGAAGGGCTCGGGGTCCATCGTCAACATAGCGAGCTGTCACGCCTTCCAGATCATTCCCCATACGTTCCCGTATCCGGTCGCCAAGCATGCACTTTTGGGCCTGACCCGTTCGCTGGCCATCGAATATGCCGCACGCGGTATCCGGGTGAACGCGATAGCACCCGGCTACATCGAGACGCCGATCGCGGAAGCCTACTGGAACACATTCCCGAACCCCGCCGAGGAGAAGCGGCGAGCCTACGACCTCCATCCGCCCAAGCGTATTGGCCGGCCGGACGAGGTTGCAATGACGGCGGTTTTCCTCGCTTCGGACGAAGCGCCGTTCATAAATGCCGAGACGATCACCATCGATGGTGGGCGCTCGGTTCTCTACCACGACTAGCAACCAATAGAGCTCTCAGGGAGGATATTCATGAAAACCACAACAAAGGCTTTGGCGACATTTGCGGTATTGGCTGCCGGACTGATGAGTGGCACAGCAAGCGCAGACGACATCAAGATTGGCTACATCAACAAGATGGGAGACCACCCATGGTTCGTCGCCGAAGTCGGCGGCGCCAAGAAAGCGGCTGAGGCGGCAGGGGCCGCGTTCGTGTCGCAGGACGTTCAGTTCGACGCCAATTTGACGATCACGACCTTCGATACGATGGTCGGCGATGGCGTGAAAGGCATCGCCATCGTTGTCCCCGACAAGGCGCTGGGACCGGTCATCGCGGAGAAAGCAAAGGCCGCAAAAATTCCCTTGGTGGCGGTGGACGACGATATCTACTACCAGGATGGCACCCAGGTCCCCTATGTCGGCATGAATGCTTACAATATCGGTGCGCGGGTGGGCGAAGAGCTTGCCAAGCTCTACAAGGCTGAAGGCTGGGCGGGCAAAGAGGTGCGCATCGCCTCGATCGAGGACCGCAAGGCCGATACCTGCATGCAGCGCAACAAGGGCGCGGAAGAAGCGTTCCTGAAGGCGGTGCCCGATTTCAAGCCGGGCAGCATCGTTCGCGTCCCCTACGACAATACGATGGTCAACGCCATCGATGTGATGACCACCACATTGACGGCCAATCCCAGCGTCACGAACTGGATATTCTATTCATGCAACGATGACGGCGTGCTGGGTGGTGCGCGAGCACTGGAGAATGCCGGCTATTCCGCAGACCAGGGCATGGGGATCGGCATCGACGGGAGCCGCGCCTGCGATGCCTTCGGATCCGGAAAGCCCTCGGCGTTCCGTGGTACGATGTGGCTCAATTCGGAAAATCATGGCGCGCTGGCGGTGAAGATTCTCTTGGCCTCCATCAAGGACGGAACGAAGCTTCCCGTTCAGTCCTTCACCGACCCGGAATACATCACGGCCGACAATTTTGCGTCGGACTACAAAGCCAAGCTCTGCCACTGAACCAGATATGCGTCATGCGCCGCAGTGCGCATGACGCTCTTTGGGCCGGCAGTTCGTCGGCGGGCACACGGGATCGATCCTCGGGAGTGAGCTTTTGATGCAATCGGATTTCTTCTCGCTCGACAGGATATCGAAGCGCTTCGGCGTCGTGCAGGCGCTCGACAATGTCTCGATTGCCTTTCGGCCAGGAGAGGTGCTTGCCCTGGTTGGCGAGAATGGCGCCGGCAAGTCGACAATGATGCGAATTCTCGAGGGCGTGTTCGCACCGGACACCGGCACCGTGCTGCATGGCTCCACGCCGATCGTTTTCAGCGAGCCGCGCGACAGCCACAGAGCCGGAATACGCGTCATCCATCAGGAGCCGGAGATCGTTCCGAACCTGACCGTGGCCGAGAACATTTTCGTCGGCGAACTGCCGCGGCTGGCAGGCGTCCTGCTCGACTGGCACAGGCTCGAGGACCAGACTGATAAGGTGCTTGCGACCTTCGGCATGCAGCAGGATATGCTGCCGCGTCAACTCTGCAGCACACTCGGTCCGGCACAGCGCCAGATGATCGAAATCATGCGCGCCATACGTGCCGGCGGCCGGCTGATCGCATTCGATGAGCCGACCTCGTCACTGACCGACGACGAAGCGCGCCGTCTGTTTTCAGTAATTCGCCGGCTGCGCGGCGCGGGCACTTCGATCGTCTACATCTCTCACAGGCTGAACGAGGTCATCGACCTTGCGGATCGCATTGTCGTGTTGCGGGACGGCCGGCTGGTCGATGATTCCCCCGCTGCCGGTGCCAGCGAGCAGACCATAGCCAAGCTCATGGTGGGCCGCGACATAGCCGATCTGTTTACGCGCGAGACGTGGCAATCGGGGCAACCGTTGCTGGAGGTGGCGGGCCTGACCACCGACCACGTCACCGATGTGAGCCTCAAGGTCCGCCGTGGCGAGGTGCTCGGCATTGCCGGCCTTATGGGTGCGGGTCGATCCGAACTGGCAAAGGCGATTGTCGGCTATGATAGGCGCGTCGACGGAACCATAACGATGAATGGTGTGCCCGTTGGCCCTAACAGCCCGCATGCAGCGATCGTGGCGGGCATCGGCTTTGCCCCGGAAGACCGCAAGCACGAGGCGCTGCTGTTGTTCCGAAGCATTCTTGATAACGCCTCGCTTTGCGTGCCCGACAGAACGTCGACCTTCGGCTTCTTCAACCGGCGCAAGGCACTGGAAATCGTCTCACCGCTTGCAGCAAAGATGTCGATCAAGGCGCCCAACCTCGACGAACAGGTTTCGAAATTATCGGGTGGCAACCAACAGAAGGTCGTTCTCGCGCGCTGGCTTGCGCGGCAGCCGATGCTTCTCATCCTCGACGAGCCGACCCGCGGCATCGACATCGGCGCCAAGGCGGAAATCTATCGCCTGATCGACGAACTCGCCGCCAGCGGCATCGGCATAATCCTGATTTCCTCGGAAATGCCGGAACTGATCGGGCTGGCCGACAGGGTGCTTGTTATGGCTGGAGGCCGGATCACGGCCGAACTTTCCCGCCCTGACATCGACGAGGCCACGATCCTGAGACATGCCATGCCTCAATCTGCAGCATCGCTTGGAGGACAAATTCAGTGAACAGCCTTGAGCTCAGGACAGCAACAACCCGAACCGGCAAAAGGCGCGCTTCCTTGCGCATCGCAGAGCGCATCGGCATTCACAACATAAGCCTTCTTGTTGCTCTCGCCATTCTCGTGCTCATTTTCGGCACCCTGAGAGGCGACGTGTTCTTCTCCAGCCGCAATCTGCTGAACATCGGTCTAGGCATTACCATCCTGGGCGTTCTGGCGATGAGCCAGACCGTGGTTATTGTCGCCGGAGGGCTCGATATTGCCGTCGGCGCAATTGTCGGTCTGACCACAGTATCGACGGCAATGGCCATCCAGGCCACCGGATCACCCGCCGCTGGCATTCTTGCCGGCCTGGTCCTGGGCGGTCTTGCCGGCCTCGTGAACGGCATCATCATCACCTATGGGCGGGTCAACGCTGTCATCGCGACTCTCGGTACGATGGCGATCTTCCGCGGCATCGCGTTCATCATGTCCGATGGGCAATCGATCGCGATTTTCAGCGACACTTTCCGCTTCATCGGGATCGGACGAATCCTCGGCCTGCCTCTGCTGATCTGGATTCTCTTGCTGACCGCGATCGTGTTCCATCTCTTCCTTGCCCGCTCGATCGTTGGCCGCAACATCTATGCCCTGGGCGGCAATCCCGTTGTCGCACGCTTCTCCGGCATCGACATCAACCGCTACCGCGTCGGCATCTACATCATGAGTGGAGTGGCGGCCGGATTGGCCGGGATTCTGTTGGCTGCCCGTACCGGCTCCGGGCAGCCCGTATCCGGATCCCAAGGCCTGGAACTCGAGGCCATCACAGCGGCCGTTCTTGGTGGCTGCGCCTTGCAGGGCGGCAAGGGCACGATCGTCGGCGCACTGCTGGGCGTCGCCATCATTGGCGTCCTCAACAACGGAATGATACTGACGTCCGTGCCAACCTTCTATCAGTTGCTTGCCAAGGGCTCGCTGCTGATACTTGCTGTGGTAATTGCCGAGTACCACTTGAACAGGACATGACGATGGACGCGGCGATCGCTTCGACTGGCCAAGGCAAGCAGGACATTCCTGCCGCAGATGGCACCACGTCATCGCTCAAGGATCGCATCGCACGCGATCTCGGACAGCGCATCCTCGCCGGCTCCTACGCCCAGCACTCCGTCCTGCCGACGGAAGCCGAGCTTTGCGTCATCTACGGGGCGAGCCGCACCGCGCTTCGCGATGCTCTTCTGACGCTTTCGGCGAAAGGATTGATCGAGGCGCGCAAGCGGGCCGGGACGCGTGTGCGCGTGTCGAGCGAATGGAACAGGCTGGATGCACAGGTTCTGGAATGGATGCGCGATATCGAGCCCGATCTCGATTTCGTCCGCGGACTGATCGAGGCGCGGCTGGTCATTGAACCCGCTGCCGCCCAACTTGCGGCCAAGATGGCGACGTCAGGCGATCTCGCAGTCATCGAAGCGGCCTATGAAGCCATGCGCATTGCTCCGCAGGACGATCTCGCTGCGTGTCTCGATGCCGACGTCAGGTTTCATACCGCCATCCTGCGTGCCAGCCGCAACCCGGTATTCGCCAATCTCGGCAATATGCTTGCGGCCGCCCTCAGCTTCTCCTTCCGCTTGACCACATCGGCCACCGCTAATTACCAGCAGACGCTGAGCGCGCATGGCGACGTGCTGGAGGCAATCAGGATGCGCAGGGCCGACGATGCACACGATCAGATGAAGGCGCTCATCGGGATCGCGTCGAACGACCTTCTTGCAGTCGCTCGCAAAGGCCGCCATCAACAGCCGATCGCCGCTGCCAAGGCCGATACCGTCTGAAGCTGATGGTCGGGACGATCAAGATCGGAAGCGGAGACCTGTCTGCTGAAATCGTCCCGTCGCTTGGGGCAGGTCTTGCGAGGTTCGATTATGGGCGCGTGCCACTCTTCAGGCCTTGGCCAAACGGCGGGAGCAGCAAACCGTTCGACCTTGCCTGCAACCTGCTTTTGCCATGGTCAAATCGCATCTCGGGCGGCGGGTTCACATTCGACTCCAAATTCCACGAACTGCCTGCCAATGTTGCAGGCGAGCCATTTCCCATTCACGGCAATGGATTTTCGAGCGAGTGGGACGTCGACAGCGTAACGCGGAACAACGCAAAGCTGTCGCTCATCAGCAACGGGCCCGGCCCATACCGATATCGCGCCGAGGTGAGCTACGCGCTGGCCGGACAGGGGCTCGAGCTGAAACTTCGCATCGTCAATCGGGCCTCGATCAGATTGCCGTTCGGGCTTGGCATCCATCCATGGTTCCCGAGAACGGCACGAACCGCGCTTCATGCGCCGGCCTCGCAGGTTTGTCTCGAACTGCCCAACCACCTCCCTGAACGGTTTGTGGATGTCAAAACCCGTCCCGACTGGGATTTCGGCGCCCCAGTCGTATTGCCGAGTGGATGGATAAACAATCTGTTTGCCGGTTGGAACGGCGTCGCCACCATATCGTGGCCGGAGCACAGTTGCAGCCTGCGGATTGAAGCTTCATCGTCCTTGAATTTTTACCTGGTCTATTCGCCATCGAAGGACAGCGACTCCTTCTGTTTTGAACCGGTCAGTCATACTGTCGATGCTCACAATCGTGGTTCGATCGACAAATGGAATGGACTGTCGGTGCTTGGGCCCGGCGAGAGCCTGGCAGCCCGTTGCAGCTTTGCCGTCAGTTAGGCGGACCTCTGCGGCGCCCTCGAATTGGCGGATGTCGGCCAGCATGTCCGGTGAGAACGAAGCCGGCTTTTCGTCCAAACGGAGCTTGGGAAGAGGGAACTCCGGCGACCGGGAACCCGTGAGCCAGTTCGACGTTTGCCGGATGTCGCTGCGCAGCTCGTCTGCTTGACGCCCCACCACATGTGCCTGGCAGGATTGGATCAATGACGGATGTTGAACCAAAAGAATTCGTGCTCGCAGGCATCGTCATGAAGCGACTGGTCTCCGGCGAACAGACGGGAGGCTTGTTGAGTCTCTTCGAAAACACAAGCGACGGGCACACGAAAACGCCAATCCATGTTCATGCGAATGACGACGAGACGGTCTACGTCATCGAAGGGCACTTGACCGCAATTGTGGACGGTGTGGTCCGAACGCTCTCGCCCGGCGAGAGCATGTTTTTGAAGCGGGGCATCCCGCACCAGCTTATGAATCGCGGCAATCAGCTCGTTCGCTATATCCTGATAGACACGCCAAGTGTGTTCGAGCAGTTTCTCGCCGAAGGTGGCCATGAACGCAGCAAGGGAGAGGTGGTCGGGCCGCCGACGCCTGCCGATATCGAGCGGCTCAAAGTAGCCGCGCCGAAGTTTGGGATTACGCTTCTGCAGGACTGGCCGGCAAGAGAGTAGATGGCTTCGTGATGGCGGCTTGGATCGCCGCTAAAGCCGGCCCTTGCCCGAGGAACCGGTATTGGCTAGCCGCCGGCAATCCAATCCGAGAGGCTGCGGGCAAAACTTCGCGGCACGATGAGTTCGCACGCGGTCTCGCCGGTGCGCAGGAAGAGCACGGGCACGTGATGGAAGGATGTTTGCACGGCGCGGCCCGGAGCGGCGGTCGGCGCGTGCCAGTCGACGGCAATGCAGCCGGACAGAAGCCTTGCGATACCAGGGCCGGCCATTTTCAAACGAACACGACCTTCCCCGAGGGGCACGGAACAGCCGAGATCGGGGTCGACGACAAGGGCTGGCGCTTCTGTGCCTTCGTCGAGAGCTAGCCAAAGGCGGCGAGGTGCAACGCGGATGGTTAAAAAGCCCTTGTGGCGAACCGTCTCTCCGACCGAAGCGGGAAGTTTCGTGTTGAGCGACGCCGAGACGCTCTTTTCGAATTGTCTCAGTGTCGCGTCCCAGCCCTCGATCTGGATAAGCGGACAATCCGCCACGGACAGGCTGAAATCCCGAGAAGCGGTCAAGCTAGCCATGCAGCCGTTCTCCCTGCGGATCGATGAATACCGGCGAGACAACGCGGGCGCG
Source organism: Mesorhizobium sp. M0185 (assembly GCF_040322175.1). Taxonomy (NCBI): domain Bacteria; kingdom Pseudomonadati; phylum Pseudomonadota; class Alphaproteobacteria; order Hyphomicrobiales; family Phyllobacteriaceae; genus Mesorhizobium; species Mesorhizobium sp. M0185. Next base: position 159,052 of record NZ_JAMYSY010000008.1, read on the forward strand.
AACCGTTTCGGCCTTCATCGGATAGACCGCCACGACCTCGCTTCCTTCTGCCGCGACATCACCGGCAAGCAGGGCCAACCCGACATAATGGCCGCGTTCGGGGCTGAAAGTGACGGAGCTGACACGACCGCGCCCATGGCCATGGGGTTTCTCATCCGGCAGGAACAGGATGGCACCGCCGCGCAGGCGTTTTCCCTCTTCGATGCATTCCAGCCCGACCAGACGCTGCCGGTTGGGCGCCCGGAGGGCAGGGCGCCGTCGCAGGACGTCGCCGACGAAGCCGCTGCGCTTGCCGGCCATGCGGCCGAGGCCGAGATCGTCGAGCGTCGTGCGCCCATCGATCTCCGGTCCGGCGACATGGCCCTTTTCGACCCGCAGCGCGCCAAGCGCCTCGACACCGTAAGGCTTCAGGTCGAAGGGTCTGCCGGCTTCGAGCAAGCGGCTCCAGAGCTGTTCACCGGCAGTGGCGCCGACATAGACTTCGTAAGCGCGCTCGCCGGAATAACTGAGACGCAGGATGCGGAGCGCACGGCCCTCCCATTCGCTTTCGAGTAGTCCCATATGCGAAAGCGCCTCCTCGGAAACGTCGAGAGCGGGAAACGCTGCATTCAGGATAGCGCGGCTGTTAGGCCCGGCAACCGACATCGCCGCCCACTCGTCGCTGACCGAGGTAACGGCCACGCGCAAATCCGGCCAGGCCGTGTCGAGCAGGAATTCGAGACGCGACAGCACATCGGCGGCCTTGGCGGTCGAAGTGGTCATGAAGAACCGGTTTTCCGCTAGCCGCGTCGTGGTGCCGTCGTCGAAGACGATGCCGTCGTCGCGCAGCATGACGCCGTAGCGGGCGCGGCCTATCGCCAGTTTGGTAAAGCCGTTGGCATAGACGCGGTCGAGGAAGATTGCCGCATCCGGGCCCTGGACATCGATCTTGCCGAGCGTGGAGATGTCCATCAGCCCCGCGGCCTGACGCACGGTACGCATTTCGGCAACATAGGCCTCGTTCACGTCGCGGCCCGACTGCCGGTAGAAATAGGGCCGCATCCAGAGCCCGACCTCGAGCATCTCGGCGCCGTTCGCCATGTGCCCGTCGTGCATCGGCGTGCGGCGGATCGGCTTGAAATGATGGCCGACGGCGCGTCCGGCAAGCGCGCCGATCGCTACCGGCGTATAGGGCGGGCGGAAGGTCGTGGTGCCGGTTTCGGGAATCGTTGCGTTGCGCAGCGCTGCCATGGCGGCAAGTGCGGGAAAATTGCTGGTCTTGCCCTGATCGGTGCCCATGCCGAGCGTGGTGTAGCGCTTCAGGTGCTCGACCGATTCATAGCCCTCACGATGGGCGAGCTCGATATCCCCGGTCGTCACGTCCATCTGGAAATCGACGAAGGCTTTTCCACGTCCGACCGAAGGGGCTTGGCGAAGTAGCGTCGTAGCGGTCTCGCCGAGATCGAGTTTCGACAGAGCGGGCACCGGCGCCGACTTGCCGCAGGAGGCTGCCGCTTCGATGCCGGCGCGATGACCGTCGTCGATGGCATCGGCCGTCGCATAGGTTCCCATCATCGCGCCGGCGCCGAACCGGCCGGCCGGAAACGAACCCGGCACGAAGCCGTCGATGTCGTCGCGGTAAATGGGCTTGCTCCCCAGGTGCGAGGTGAGATGCACAGTTGGCGACCAGCCGCCGGACACGCAGACCAGGTCGCAGGCGGCCTCGGATTGGCCCTCCGGCCCGTTGAGCGTTACACGTCTGACAGCATGGCCGCCGTTAAGGTCGACGATGCGCGTTGCGGCCCGTACCACCACGCCGAGCCGTGCGGCTTCCGCGGCAAGTGCTGCGGGCGGGACGGCGCGCAGATCGGCAACCGTCACCTCCGCGCCGGCTGCGGCATAGTCGAAGGCGGTGCGCCAGGCACCGTCATTGATGGTGGCGACAATGATTTTCTTGCCCGGCAGGACGGCGAAACGGTTGAGATAGGTCCGGGCGGCCGAGGCAAGCATCACGCCGGGCCGGTCATTATTCGAGAACACGATCGGCCGCTCGATGGCGCCGGTGGCGAAAACAATCGAGCGGGCGCGCAGCATAGTGACCGTTTGGCGGGCCTCGCCATTCGGCTTCGGATCGGTTGGATCGCGCTGTTTGACCAGTCCAAGGACATTGCCGTCATAGCTGCCGAAAGCGGTCGTCCGCTTCATCAGCGTGACGGTTTCGAAGCCCTCCAACTCGGCCTCGGCCTGCCTCAACCATCCAGCCGCTGCGCTGTCGGACGGTTCCGCCAGAAGCTGGCCGCCAAGCAGGAAATCCTGCTCGATCAGCGCAACCCGCGCCCCGACCGCGGCCGCCGCCCGCGCCGCCGACAATCCCGCCGGGCCGCCGCCGACAATGGCGACATCGGCGAAGGCATGACGAACCTCATAGCGGTCGGGATCCGAGCCGGTGCCGGCTCTACCCAGGCCGGCCGCCTTGCGGATGAAATGTTCGTAGAACATCCAGGCGCGGCGCGTCGGGCCCATGAAGGTCTTGTAGTAGAAGCCGGCGGACAGAAACGGTGCCAACAGCCCGTTGATGCTTTGCACGTCGAAGGCAAGCGATGGCCAGCGGTTCTGACTCTCCACGACCATGCCCTGGGCGAGTTCCAGTGTCGCCGCCGGCAGGTTCGGCTCGCGCCTGCCGGCGCTCCCGAGCGTAACCAGCGCATTCGGCTCTTCGGGCCCGGCGGAAAAAATGCCGCGCGGGCGACGATATTTGAAGCTGCGACCGACCAGCGTGACGCCATTGGCGAGCAGCGCAGAGGCAAGCGTGTCACCGCGATATCCAGCCAGCTTGCGGGCGTCGAAGGTAAACTCGACCGGCTGCTCGCGGTCGATGCGGCTACCTAACGACAGCCGTTTGCGGTTCGAACTCATGCCGGGGATTTCCTCAGAGTTGATTTCCTGGCCCGCAATTTTTTGGCGAAGTCGACGGATGCGACGGCATGGTTGCGGGTGTCGCGTTCGACCACCAGCCATTGCCGGCAACCGGTCACGTGCTGCCAGAATTCACGGTGCGGGCCGGCCGGGTTTGTCCTGATATAGACGTAGCGGTACCAGGCCTCCGGATCGGGATCGTCATGGGCCGGACGCGTGACCGAGGCATCGCCGCCATAGCGGAACTCGTCATGGTCGCGCGGGCCGCAGCAGGGGCATTCGATGCGCAGCATTTTGTCCCGCCTCCTATTGCAGCCAGGCGGAAGGGCCGACACCGGCCTCATCGAGCGTGTGGCCGGTGCGGAAACGATCGAGCCCGTAGGCCGCGATCAAAGGATGCGGCTTGCCGGTGGCGATCGTGTGGGCGAAGCACCAGCCGGAAGCCGGAGTCGCCTTGAAGCCCCCATAGCACCAGCCGCCATTGAGATAGAGGCCGTCGATCGGCGTCGGGCAGATGATCGGGCTGGCATCGGGAGTCATGTCCATGACGCCGCCCCAGTGGCGCAGCAGGCGGACGCGCGAAATGCACGGCATCAATGCAATCGCCGCCTCCGCCACCTCGCGAACGACGCCGAGATTGCCGCGCTGGGCGTATGAATTGTAACCGTCGAGATTGCCGCCGAAGACCAGTCCGCCCTTGTCGGACTGGCTGACGTAGAAATGGTCGGCGCCGTAAGCGACGACGTGATCTACCAACGGCTTCAGCGGCTCGGTGACGAAAGCTTGCAGCACATGGCTTTCGATCGGCAGTTCAAGCCCGGCCTTGGCGCCGAGCACGGACGTGTGGCCAGCGACCGCGAGGCCGACCTTGCCGGCGCCGATGCGGCCTTTCGTCGTTTCGACGCCGACGATACTGTCGCCGTCGCGGACAAAGCCTGTCACTTCGCAGTTCTGGATGATGTCGACGCCATGGCCGTCGGCAGCGCGCGCATATCCCCAAGCGACGGCATCGTGGCGCGCCGTGCCCGCCCGGCCCTGGAAGATAGCGCCATGGATCGGGAAGCGGGCGGTGTCGGAAAAGTCGAGATAAGGCACCAGCCGGCGCACGTCTTCCCGGTCGAGGATATCGGCATCGATGCCGTTCAGCCGCATGACATTGGCGCGGTGGCTGAAGCCGTCGAGCTGATCGGCCGAATGCGCCGTGACGAGCTGGCCGCGCTGCGAGAACATGACGTTGAAATTCAGCGCCCGCGACATGCCCTCCCAAAGCTTCATCGAGAATTCGTAGAACTGGGTGTTGCCATCGAGCAGGTAGTTGGAGCGGATGACGGTAGTGTTGCGGCCGACATTGCCGCCGCCGACATAGCCCTTTTCGAGCACCGCGACGTTGCGGATGCCGTGGTTCTCGGCAAGGTAGAAGGCGGTAGCGAGGCCGTGTCCACCGCCGCCGATGACGATCACATCATAGGACGGTTTTGGCTCCGCCGCACGCCAGGCGCGCTGCCAATTCTTCTGGCCGGACAGCGCGTTGCGGAAAATCGAGAGTGCCGAGTAGCGCGCCATGCGTGCGGGCCTATCGAACGATCGGGCCGGCCGGCGTGCGGGTGAGCACTTCAGCGCCCGCATCGGTCAAAAGCACCGTGTTGGAGACGAAGTCATCGCCGCGACCGGTGCCCATCAGCCATGACAGGATGTGGAAGCTCATCCCGGTCTCGATCTCGAGGTCGGAATCGTGCCTCAAGCCGGTCACCGAATTGCCGCCGGTCCATGACGGCGGCTGGCCGGCGCCGACAAGATAACCGCAGTGATGGCGGCGATAGTGGGAAAGACCGGCCTCGTCGGCGACAGCCTGCCAGGCGGCGTAGACATCGCGCGCCTTGGCGCCCGGCCGCAACGCCTCGATGACCGCGTTGAACGCCTTGGCGGTCAATTCCGCCATTGCGGCGTCTTCGTCGCTGATGTGGCCGATGCGAACGAGCCGGCCGAGCGGGGCGTGGTAGCGCGAGATGCACCCGGACAGTTCGACAAAGACCGGCTCGCCCTTGCGGTAGATCCCGTCGCCCCAGGTCGTGTGCTCTTCGCCCAAGCGCGCGGCCGGGCGGATGAACGGTCCGAAGCCCGGCGCATGACCGCCGGCGCGGATCATTGCCGCAACACATTGGGCGGCGACCTCCTGTTCGGAAGCGCCATCGGAGATCGCGGCGATCGCGGCACCGGCGGCGGCGTCCGTCACCTTGGCGGCTCGACGCATCAGCGCCTGTTCCTCGGCGCTCTTCACCCACCGCATCTTATCGACCAGACCGGAGACGTCGCTCCACTTGGCATCGGCTTGCATCTGGAGTGCCATGGCAAGTCCATGGCTAAGGCCGGCCGTCCAGTATTCGAGACCGATCCGCTTGCCGGACAGGCCGAGCTCCGCAAGCACCCGCGCGGCAAGGTCGGCCGCCGTTTCGCTGTCGGAGTGGCCACGGAATTCCGCTGCCTTCACCTGCTTCTCGATCGTTACCTTTTCCATCGAGCGCGTGACCAGGACGGGTCTTTCCTGGAGCGGAACGATCAGCAGGTGAGGGGCAAAATACCCCCAGTGATCGAGCCCGGTGAGATAGAAGACGTTCTCCGGCGAGGCGAAGACCGCCGCGTCGAGCTCGCGCTCGGCTAGAGCAGTACGGACTTTGGCAAGGCGGCCGGCGATTTCGGCTTCGGAAAACGGATTGCGGTCCATCGGGTGTCCTCGTGCTTGTTGCCGGCTTGCTGGTGGGCATGGTCTTTCGGCAGCCGGTTTCCCGGCCGCCATGTCAGTCGATGACGACGAGTTCGCGCGCCACGTCGCAGAGGCGTTCGCCGCCGCGATCCGTGACGACGAAGGATTCCGAGATGGCGATGCCGAAATCGTCGAGCCAAACACCGGCCATGAAATGGAAGCACATCCCGGGCTGCATCTCGGTGGTGTCGCCGGGACGAAGGCTTGCGGTGCGTTCACCCCAATCGGGCGGATATGCGAGCCCGACCGGATAGCCGACCCGGCTTTCCTTCTTCAGCCCGTTCTTCCTCAACACTGCCTGCCAGGCGGCTTCCACCTCCTCGGCGGTGTAGCCGGGGCGCGCCTTCTCGAGGCCGGCGTCGACACCCTCGACGATTGCCTTGGCCATGTCGAGGATGGCTAGCGGCGGCTTGCCGAAATGTATGGTCCGGGTCAGCGCCGCGTGATAGCGACGCCGCACGCCGGCAATCTCCAGAATGGCGGGGCCGCTGTCCGGCAGCGGCGCGTCGGACCACGTCAGATGCGGCGTGCTCGTGCCCTCGCCAACGGGCATCAGTGGACAGATCGCGGCATAGTCGCCGCCCGCTCCGGGCACGCCCATGATCTGTGCGTGATAGATTTCGGCAATGACATGGTTCTGCGGCACACCGGGCCGCATTTTCTCGATGGCGCGGTTCATGGCATGCGTGCAGATCGCACCCGCCTCGCGGATCAGCACCAGCTCGGCCTCGGATTTGACCAGCCGCGCCCAGTTGACGAGATCGTGGTTGTTGGCGAAGTGCGCGTCGGGCAGCCCTTGGATCAGATGGGCGTGGCAGCGCGCCGTATAATAATGCGCGTCCATCTCGACGCCGATGCGGGCTTTTCCCCAACCACGCGACCGGATCAGTTGGGCGAGTTCGTCATAAGGGTGTTCGACGGGCTGTTGCACCAACCGTTCCGAGAACGGTACGATGTTTTTCTCGGGCAGGCCGGTGGTCAGGCGTGCGCTCTTGGCATCCTGTGCCCTGCCGAACCAGATCGGCCGGTCTTCCTCCAGATGGACGAGCACGCACTGCGGAACGTAGAACGACCATCCATCATAGCCGGTCAGCCAGCACATGTTGGCGGGATCCTGACAAACGATGAGATCGAAGCCGGCTTTTTGCATGCGTGTCTTCACGCCGGCGAGGCGCTGCCCATACTCCGCTTGCGTGAATGTCCCGAAGCCGTTCGCGGTCGCCACCGAAATCCTGCCTTCCAGGTACGCCGTTTGCCTTTTGTAAGTGGCAACTAGGCCAAATTGTGCACAACTCGACGTCAATTTGCTGGCTAACTGCGAATTATCGCCGAATTTTCATGGTTTCTATATCTCTGCTTGCGAAATGTCTAGGGCAGTTGTATACGTCTGATCAAGCAGGCGTCGACCTCGAAGAAGGCCGCGCCCTGGGAACCATCCACAGTTGTCCAATGGGAGAAAAGCATGTTCAATTCATCGATATCGCGCCGTATGGTCGTGAAGGCGGCTGCCTGCATCGCGCTCGCCGCGACGTCATTGACGTCGCTGTCCGCTCACGCGGAAACCACCCTCGAACGGGCCAAGAAGGACGGCTACATCCGCGTCGGTTTCGCCAACGAGGCGCCGTTCGGTTACGCCACGCCAGACGGCAAGCTGACCGGCGAGGCCCCTGAAGTCGCCAAGGCGGTGCTCGCCAAGATGGGCATACCGCAGGTCGACGGTGTTTTGACCGAATTCGGCTCGCTCATTCCAGGTCTCAAGGCCGGCCGCTTCGACATCATCGCCGCCGGCATGTTCATCACTCCGAAGCGCTGCGCCGAGATCAACTACTCCGAGCCGTCCTACGGCATCGGCGAGGCTATGCTGGTGGCAAAAGGCAATCCGAAAGGCATCAAGGATTTTTCCAGCATCAAGGACAATCCGGATCTCAAGCTTGCCGTGATGGCCGGCGCCGTCGAAGGCGGCTTCGCCAAGGAAGCGGGCGTTGCCGGTGGGCAGATCGTCTCCTTGCCCGACCAGTCAAGCCTGGTCGCCGCCGTCCAGTCGGGCCGCGCCGATGCAGCCGCGCTGACCGCTCTTTCGATCGCCGACATGGCCAAGAAAGCCGACGGTGTCGAATCGACCAAGCCCTTCGGCGAGGTCGCCGGCAAATCGGTAAAAGGTCATGGCGGCTTCGGCTTCCGCAAGGAAGACACCGACCTGCAGGAGGCTTTCAACGCCGAGCTGAAGAAGTTCCTCGGTTCGCCGGAGCATATCGCGCTGGTCGAGCCACTCGGCTTCGGCAAGGATTATCTGCCCAACAAGACCACCGCAGAGCTCTGTGCTGGCAAATAGGTTCCCAACTGCTGGCGGCGCGAAAGCGCCGCCCTTTTTCCTTGGGGGAATCGCATGGGTATCCGTACGCTCGTTGCCATGCTGGTCATCGCGCTTGTCGTGATCGGTGCCTTGGCAACACAGGAATCATATCAAGTGTTTATGCCGGGGCTGCTGCAAGGCGCGGTCCTGACGGTCGAGATCGCCGTCCTCGGCAGCCTGCTGGCAATTATCATGGGCGTGCTTGCAGCACTTGCAAGGATGTATGGCCCGACGCCGCTCAGATGGCTGGCCACGGTTTACGTCGAGATCTTCCGCGGAACGTCGGCACTGGTGCAATTGTTCTGGCTGTTTTTCGTGCTCCCGCAATTCGGCGTCACGATCAACGCATTCGTTGTGGCGGTGCTCGCGCTCGGCCTGAATGTCGGCGCCTACGGATCGGAGTGCGTGCGCGGCGCGATCCTGTCCGTCGCCCGCGGGCAGTGGGAAGCGTGTACGGCATTGAACATGAGCCGCCCGCAGATGTTGCGCCGGATCATTCTGCCGCAGGCGTTTGTCGCGATGATCCCGCCCTGGGGCAATCTGTTCATCGAGCTTCTGAAATCGACGGCGCTGGTCTCGCTGATCACGCTTTCGGATCTCGCCTTCAAGGCGCAGCAAATGAACCAGAACACGTTCAAGACCATTCCGATCTTCACCCTCGTCCTTCTGATGTACCTGGCAATGTCGCTGGTTGTGACCATCGGCATGCGGCTTCTCGAAAGGCGGGCGTCGCTCGGACTGGCGCGGGGGAAGGCGGCATGATCTGGGATTGGGGATTTGCTCTGGAAATCCTGCCGGTGCTTGCCCGCGCCGCCGTCATTTCCATCGAAGCGACGCTGATCGGCTTTGCGCTTGCCGCCTCGCTCGGCCTGGTGCTGGCCGTTGTCCGCATCGCCGTGCCATGGACCAGCTGGACGATTTCGGTGCTGGTCGAGCTGATCCGCTCGACCCCGCTGCTCATCCAGATATTCTTTCTCTATTTCGTCTTTCCGAAATTCGGTGTCGTGCTCGACGCTTTCACCGCCGGGGTGCTGGCCATCGGCATCCACTACGCCGCCTATTGCTCCGAGGTCTATCGCGCCGGTTTCGACAACATCCATCGCGGCCAGTGGGAAGCTTCGATCGCGCTCAATCTCTCGTCCTGGACGACGTTCCGCGACATCATCATTCCGCAGGCGATCCCGCCGATCGTTCCGGCGCTCGGCAATTATCTGGTGGCCTTGTTCAAGGAAACGCCGTTGCTTTCCGCAATCGCCGTGATGGAACTGATGCAGACCGCCAAGATCATCGGCTCCGAAACATTCCGCTACACCGAGCCGATCACGCTGGTCGGCCTGTTTTTCCTTGCCATGAGCCTGGTTTCGGCGGCGCTCATCCGCTCCCTCGAAGGGCTGCTCAACCGGAGGACCACCCGATGACGGAACAACCGATGGTCCGCTTCGACAATGTATCGAAACGCTACGGCACGTTAACCGTTCTCGATGGGCTCAATCTCGAAATAGCGCGCGGCGAAAAAGTCTCGGTCATCGGTCCGTCGGGTTCGGGCAAGACGACGGTGCTGCGCATGCTGATGACGCTGGAGACGATCAATGACGGCGTCATCTGGGTCGAAGGCGAGCCGCTGACCCATATGGAGAGGAACGGCAAGCTTGTTCCCGCCGATCTCGCCCACATCCGCAAGATACGCGCCAAGATCGGCATGGTGTTCCAGTCGTTCAACCTGTTTCCGCATATGACAGCGATGCAGAACTGCATCGAGGCGCCGATAACGGTGCTCGGAATGAAGCGGGCGGACGCCGAGGCACGAGCGGCCGAGCTGCTGGAACTGGTCGGTCTGGCCCAGAAGAAGGACCACTATCCGTCACAGCTTTCTGGTGGCCAACAGCAGCGCGTCGCCATCGCCAGGGCGCTGGCAATGCGGCCCAAGATCATGCTGTTCGACGAGGTGACGTCGGCGCTCGACCCGGAGCTTGTCGGCGAAGTGCTGCAGGTGATAAGGCAAATCGGGCGCGAGCATGATCTAACCATGCTTATGGTCACCCACCAGATGGGCTTCGCCAAGGAGTTTTCCGACCGCGTTTGTTTCTTCTATCAAGGCAAGATCTGCGAGCAGGGGCCGCCAAGCGAACTGTTTGGTGCTCCCAAGAACGAGCGGACACGGCAATTCCTGCACGCTGTCCTGGAGGCTGGGTGACGATCGAGACAGAGGCCAAGCCGCCCACGACGGTGACCGCCGCGCCGCCGCGCCCGCTCTCCGCGCGGGAGCGGTTCGAGCGCATCTACCGGATATTGCGCGACCGCATCTGCCTGCTCGATTATGCGCCGGGAAGCCACCTTTCCGAGGAAGAACTTGCCCAGGAATTCGAGATCAGCCGCACGCCGGTCCGGCGCGTGCTGGCGCGCCTTGAATCCGAGGGTCTGGTTCAATCCGTCCACGGCGTCGGCACGATCGTCACCGACGTCGACATCGAGGAATTGCAGCAGGTCTATCATCTGCGCCTGGAGCTGGCGCTCCTCGTCGGCAAGCTTTCGCCGATCCCGCGCACGGCGGACGACCTCGACCGGATACGGGCGCTCATCGCGCGCTGCGATTCCGATATACTCAATCCCGACCAGCGCGCTTTCCTGCGCCTCAACATGGATTTTTTCTACGAGCTCACGGCGATGACCGGCAACCAGCCACTGCGCGAGATCAGCGAGCGCCTGTATTTTCAGGTCGCGCGCGTCGTCCTGAAGCTGATGCCGCAATTGGGCCTTGTCGAGGAATTCACCGCATTCCGCCGCGAAATGGAAGAGGTCCTTGCCGCCGCCGAAATCGGCGACTGGGAGTCCATCGGGCACATAAGGCGGGCGCATATCTCAATGAGCTTCCGCCGCATGATGCGCCATGCAGGCGAGGCGAATCTGGATAGAGCTACATAATCAGCCCCCTAAGATTGTGCTGGTGGACTGCCGTCGAACTGGCTTCGTTTGCCAGGGAAAGCAGGCCGCCCGCCCCGATCCCGACAGAATTTGCCAGGACCGGGAATGACTAGAACGGCCCGATACTACAGGCCCGCGCCGCCCTTAAAGAGGATTCTCACTCGGTATGTTGGCGGGATTCCAGACGACCTCCCACAGGTGTCCGTTCGGGTCGCGGAAATATCCGGCGTACCCGCCAAAGAATGTGTCCCGGGCAGGCTTGATGATCTCGGCTCCGGCGCGGGCGGCCTCATCCATCACTTGATCGACTTCTTCGCGGCGCACAACATTGTGTCCGACTGTGAACGAGGTCGAGCTGATCGGCGCCTTGGGCAGGCCGGTGTCGTAGGCGAGGTCGTCCTGCGCCCAGATCGCGAGCTTCAACCCGCCGGACAGCGTGAAGAACGCGACGGCGCCATGCTCGAACTCGCGGCCGATGATCCCTTCCGTCGGCAAGCCGAGACCGTCGCGGTAGAACGCGAGAGAACTCTCAAGGTCGGCGACAGCGATGGTAAAAACCGAAATGCGCGGTTTCATGGCAGTCTCCTCTGGTTGTCGGAGATACCAGGATAAAGTCGGGCGATAGTGAAGACTTGAACAAAACGGCCAATGAAGAGCGCGACGTCGTTTCATCCGTTCTGCAGCAGGTGATGAATCTGTCGCGGGGTGCTTCCTGTCAGGCGTCGGCTCTCGCGGACAAGATGCGCCTGGTCGGAATAGCCCGCCTCGGCTGCCAGGATGGCCGTAGCGCTGTTCGATTGGCTCCAAAGCCGCAGAAAGCGCTGGTAGCGGAGGATACGGTCAAGCGTTTTGGGGCCATAGCCGAAGCTCTCGTCGAAGCGCCGGCGCAACGTCCTTTCGCTCATCTCGAGTGCGCGCATCAACCAAGGGACGAGCGGCGCGTCGGGTGGCGGCCCGCGCTCGATCAATCGATATGCCGCCTGCATGGGAGCGTCTGGCGCGCGGGAGGCCGCCTCCTCGGCGACGACCTGTTCGAGCGAACAGGCCAGATCTTCGAAATTGTCGCCAGCGCGCACGCGGCTGGCGAGGCGCCGGGCTCGCGCTCCCCATAAATCGTCGAGCAACAGCCTCTGGCCGACAAGCTCGATTTGTGGCACGCCGAGCCATGCCGCCGCCGTGGCAGGATGAAAGCGCAAGCCGATCACGATCTCGT
>NZ_JAMYSY010000009.1:0-170397 GCF_040322175.1 Mesorhizobium sp. M0185
CAAGCCGATCTCCGATCCCAATACAGGATCGGCAACCTCACAGATCGCGACCACTCCCGAAAGGTGGTCCCACAACAGCGCTTACACTTCATCCAGGCCCATGGCGTTCGAAGCTTTCACAAGAAGGAGGTCCTTCGCGCGCAGGATAGTGGCGAGCTCGGGCAACACATCGTCTGCTGTCGCGAAGTGTGGGCCGAGGAGGTACTCCGGCAGGGCACGACGGAGATATGTCATCTGCGTCCCAACCGTCATCACCATATCCAGATCGGCCGCGAGAACGGGTTCCGCCAGACCGGCGTGAAATTCGGCCGATCGTGGCCCGAGTTCCCGCATGTCGCCAAGAAGGGCAAGCTTTCGGCCCCCACTTGCGCGCTTCCCCTCAGCGAGTGCCGCCAGCACGGCGGCCACCGATGTCGGATTCGCGTTGTAGGCCTCATCGACGACATGGACCTCGCCGGACGCGAGGGCGATGCGTATGACTTCGCCACGTCCGTGGATGGCCTGCACCTCCCCGAGCGCGTTGGTCGCAGCTCCCAGATCAAGGCCGAGCGAATCGACAGCCGCCAGCGCGCTGAGGCTGTTGACTGCCATGTGCCGCCCTGGATTACCTAGCTTGTAGGCGAAATCCCGGCCCTTCAGGACCGCACGCACCAGTTGATCTTCGTGCGAATAGTCCACGAGCCGGTAGTCGGCCTTAGCATGTTCACCGAAGGACACGACCTTCGCCCCGAACGACAGCGCGCGGGCTCGGAGATATTCGAAATGCTCGGAATCCCGAGGGACGATCGATGTGCCGCCCTCAGCGACATCGTACAGGCGGGCTTTCAACTTGGCGATGGCCTCACGCGAGCCGTACTCTTCGAGATGGGCGTCGCCGATCGTCATGATAAGAGCGACATGCGGCTTGAGCGCAGATACCTCAAGGAGCCGCCGAAAAAAGCCAATCGACACCTCGACAGCGTGGATGCCATCAGGGGAAAGGTTGGCGATCAGGCCGAGCACGCCGGAGACGGTATTGAAGTTTTCGCCCGGAAACGGTGGATAGCCAGCTGCGGTGAGAATGACGTTGATCATCGCCGTGGTGCTCGTCTTGCCGACGCTGCCGCCAACCGCGATCAGGCGTCCGCCGTAAGCAGACCGCGCTCGCTCGGCGAGATACTTCATGGCGACGCGGACCGAAGCCACCCGGAGCAACGGCAAGTCTTCGAAGTTGGGCCGGTACTCTCGGTCCGCGAGGAGCGCGAGCCCCTGTCGCCTGAAGCGCCTGATCTTCCTGGGGTGTACGCCGTAACGGTAGGTGCCAACGCGCGGGATGACGAGCGCGCCGGGGCCGATCAGTGCGTCGCAGAAGGCTATGCAGTCGGTCGTCCAGCCTTCCGGCAGGTCGCCTTCCCATATGCCTCCGGTGATCTCCGCAAGCTCAGCCTTCGTCCAAGGGTGCATTTCTCCCCCTGTCCCGCCGATCGACCCGCGCCTCGGCCACCTGGATGCGTGGCCGTCCGACACCCCGCCCTGTGGTTCGATCACTTTCAGCCAATTCCGCCCAATGTGCAATGGTTCCGGGTACCACCGGAGACCTTTGCCGGGTTCAAAGCGGCCTTCGCCAAGCCCGCTACTTTAACGACCACATCCGCAATCACTTTTGAGATCGTCTGGTTGGGACCGATCACGATCTTGGATGAGCGAAACCATCTGTTCGAACGCTAGTCACCTATTCATCGAGTTCAACGGCTCATGGTCGGGGAGACAGTGATGCAGCACCTCGCCAAGGTTTCGCTTGTCGAACGTCTGGCCACATACGGGGCAGAACTCGAAATATCCTGCTTCGTCGTTGGCCGGCGGCCCGTGGCGCTTGCCCTTGATGCCGGTTGCGGGGTTGTTGGTTCGATCTCGTCTCACGTTGGTCGCCACCGCGCGTAACTTTCATGGAGACGGGCCGACGGCCGATCGGGGTTACCTGCGGGCCGCCGGGCCTACCGGCTGCCAGTGGCGCTGCCGGGTAGAGCGAATAGTAGGCCATTTCATGCGTCATTACTAATATAATAAAATGATAGCGTTCCGTTCCTCTAGCCGCCAGACCGGGCGCGTCCATTCCCCCTATGATGCGGAGACGTCGACGCTGAAAAACGGGCAAGTTGATTGGGAACAACGATTACCTACCTCGATTTAGGCATCGTAGCGCCGCGCTTCGCAGCGGTTTTGGGCCGCTTCGCCCTTGGAATATGTGTGCCCAAAGTCTGAAGGTCTGCGAAATTCGCCGTACTTATTTCGCAAAAATCCTGCAAAAAAAGTACGGCGGCGGTTCGCTAAGTACTTGAAAAACATGGTGATCCCGACAGGAATCGAACCTGTGACCTACAGATTAGGAATCTGCCGCTCTATCCTACTGAGCTACGGGACCATCGCGCCCGACACATAACCGCTTCGGATCGTTTCGCCAAGAGGCAGCTAGGCCGCTCGTTTGGGTTCGACCGCGAACGGGCTCAGGCCCAGCCAGGTCTGCATTTTACGGGCGATATCCTGGTCTCCCGTCAAGATGACTTTCGGCCCTGCCTTCTCGACGGTGATCAGCCCCATCCAGATTTCGGTCATGGTGTGCAGGTCGGTCGAGACGTAGAGATCGACATCGAAGCCCGGGTCGTACCAGCAGAGGTCGACCTCGCCGTGCTTCTCGACGATCAGCCACCATGACCGTTTGGAGGCGGGGAGCTCCTGATACAGAAATTGTATCACCGTGCGCCCGTCGGGCAGCGGCGACGCGTTGAGATTGCGCCGCATGTCCCACATCAGCAGCGACGGATCGAGGTTCTTCAGCGACAGCCGCGACTCGACCCATTTCTGCCCCCAAAAGCCCATCGCCTCGACGACGGACCGCAAATCCCTGCCTGCCTCGGTCATCCGGTATTCGAAGATGCCTTTCTCGCCGCGCACCTCCTTGCGCTCGACGATCCCGGCCAGTTCGAGCTCCTTGAGCCTTTGCGACAGAAGGGTCGGCGACATTTTGGGGACGCCGCGGCGCAGATCGTTGAAACGGGTCGAGCCCGCCACCAATTCGCGAAGCAGAACCATGGTCCAGCGGGTGCACAGCACCTCGGCAGCCATCGATAACGGGCAGAACTGTTTGTATCCGGATTGGGTCATGATGTTGCCTTCCCCTCAAACTCAGCCGGGATCATAGGCCTTCTCCGGCGGCACGGCGAGTACAGAAACTGTACCGGCCCAGTGCGGTGGAATCGAAGTTCCTGCTTTCTGGGTGGCATCAGCGTTAGGAACTTCAAATCCAAAACCACACTGGAAATCCAAGCACTTGCTGGTGTGGCTTTTGAATCCGAAATTCGCTCGCTGCGTAGCTCCAAAGTGAATGCGAATTTCGGATTCGCCACACCAGTACAGATCGGGGACTGGCTGGCGCGACCCTTGCCATGCGACCCCTCTGCCGCTGCACGGGATACCCCTGTGCACGACCAGGAGACATGACCCATGACCGCTTACGTTATCGCAGACATCAAGGTGAGGGACCCGAAGTGGATGCCGGCCTATGCCGCGTCGGTCCACGACCTCGTTCACAAGCACGGCGGCAGATATCTGTCGCGCAGCGGCAATGTGAAGACGCTCGAAGGCAAGCCGCTCGACACGACGCTGATCGCCTTGATGGCGTTCCCGACCGAGGCAGCGGCGCGCGCCTTCACCGACGATCCTGCCTACGCACCCTTCGTTTCGGCCCGTCAGGGCGGCAGCGACAGCCGTTTCCAGCTGATCGACAATTCCGATCTGGCCGGAACCATCCCGTATCTGCCGAAGGGATGATCGGCATTCGTCGCATCGGGACAGGGATCTCCCAGCAACAACAGCCACAGCGCCCACCTGCCGGACCTCCTTACCTCCGGCGGCCGGCCGGGCTGTGCTTTTCAAGAAGAATGGAATGACTATGACAATCAACTTTCGCAATAGAGTTCTCGCTGCCGCGGCGCTGCTGTCGGCCTGCACTGCGTTGGCGCAGGCGCATCAGGCAGCGCCCGCGTCCGGTCCCAATCCGCTGGCCGACAAGGTACGCGCCGCCAACAGCCGCTTCGAGAATGTGGCGGCGGCGACCGCCGAGGGCTATGCGCCGATCCCCTGCGCCAGCGGCATCACCGGCGGCGCCATGGGCATCCATTACGTCAATCCCGGCTACCTCAAGGACGACGCGGTCGATGTCGCCAAGCCTGAAGCCGTCATGTACGAGCCGATGGCCGACGGCACGCTAAAACTGATCGCGGTCGAATACATCACCTCGAAAGGCCCGGCCTCGCTCGATGGACATCTGTTCAACTTCAACAGCGCGCCCAATCGCTATGGCCTCGGTCCGTTCTACGAGCTGCATGTCTGGGCCTGGAAGGGCAACCCGACCGGCGCGTTCGCCGATATGAACCCGAACGTGTCGTGCGAACCGACGACTGCTGTCAGCCAGTAAGCAGCCGAGCCAGGCGGCGCCGACGCCGCCTGGCCGCGCTGAATTGCGGGGCAGCCGGCAACGGGCGCAAAGACGGCTCAGATAGCGGAACTTTCGGGATGCCGGCGCGCTTTAGTGTCCCGAAGGAGACACCGCATGAGCGCCACCAAAGAGTTCTTTGAAACCTGGCTGCAGGAGAATGTCGGCAATCTGCCGGCCGAGAGCGAGGT
Source organism: Mesorhizobium sp. M0185 (assembly GCF_040322175.1). Taxonomy (NCBI): domain Bacteria; kingdom Pseudomonadati; phylum Pseudomonadota; class Alphaproteobacteria; order Hyphomicrobiales; family Phyllobacteriaceae; genus Mesorhizobium; species Mesorhizobium sp. M0185. The sequence goes on from NZ_JAMYSY010000009.1 coordinate 4,663, forward strand.
GAGCGTCGCCGTCCTGGCGCAGCAATTCGAGCAGGATGCCGATGCTGCCGGCTATGGCCACGAGGTTCGCGAAGACGAACTCGGCAATATCCAGGAGGCGATCGAGGCAGCCCTGACGAAGGCGAGGACAGGCGAAGAGCCGCAACCTGCCGACGACAATGAGCTAGCGCCGGTAATGGAGGCGCTGGAGGTCGAGGATCCGAAGAGCGGACCGTAGCGGTTGCGGCTCTTCCCTTCCACGCTACATGACCGGGCATAATGGATGCCAAACACCTCACACTCGGCGTCGTGATCGGCGTGGCTATCGGCGTCGTGTTGGACAACATTGTTACGGGCATCGGTATAGGTATTGCTCTGGGCATTGCCTTCGGCCTTGCCCGGAAGTCGTCCGGCCGGAAGTGACCAGCAGAACATGTCCTGCCCGGTTTTGCCGCCCAGAGGTGCGGCGGTTGCTGCACCGCCGATGCCGAATGGCTACGCCGCCAGCGCTGTTTCCGCCAGCTTCACCCAATAGCTCATGCCGTGCGGGATGACCTCGTCGTTGAAGTCGTAGGCTGGGTTGTGCAGGCCGGCGGTATCGCCATTGCCGATGAAGATGAAGGCGCCCGGCCGCGCTTCAAGCATGTAGGAGAAATCCTCGCCGCCCATCACCGGCTGGATCGCGCGGTGCACATGGCTGTCGCCGGCGACGTCGGCCGCGATGTCGCTGGCAAAGACCGTCTCTTCCGGATGGTTGAAGGTGACGGGGTAATTGGCATTGTAATCAACCTCGATTGTCGCGCCGAAGGCAGCGCCCAGGCCTTGGCAAAGCGCGCGGATGCGCTCTTCGGCCTTCTTGGCGACCTCCTTCTTCAGCGTGCGTACGGTGCCGGCGATCTCGGCGGTCTCGGGAATGACGTTATAGGCGTCGCCGGCGTGGAATTTCGTCACCGAGACGACCACCGCCTCGACCGGATCGGTGCTGCGCGAGGCGATCGTCTGCAATGCGCCGACAAGCTGGCTGGTGATGACGATCGGATCGATGGTGCCGTGCGGCATCGCCGCGTGGCCGCCCCGGCCCTTGACGGTGATGGTGAATTCGGCAGTCGCCGCCATGATCGGACCCGGCCTGATGGCGAACTGGCCGACCGGCAGGCCCGGCATGTTATGCATGCCGAACACCTTGGAGATGCCGAAGCGCTCCATCATGCCGTCCTTGACCATCTCGTTGCCGCCGCCGCCGCCCTCTTCGGCCGGCTGGAAGATGACCGCAACGGAACCGGCGAAATTGCGTGTTTCGGCGAGGTATTTGGCGGCACCCAACAGCATCGCGGTGTGGCCGTCATGGCCGCAGGCGTGCATCTTGCCGGGGACGGTCGAGGCATAGGATTTGCCGGTGATCTCGTTGAGCGGCAGCGCGTCCATGTCGGCGCGCAGGCCGATGGTCGAGCCTTCGCCGTGGCGGCCGCGGATGATGCCGACGACGCCGGTCTTGCCCAAACCCGTCACGATATCGTCGCAGCCGAAAGCCTTCAGCTTCTCGGTGACGAAAGCGGCGGTCTTGAAGACGTCGAAATTCAGCTCCGGCGTCTGGTGCAAATGGCGGCGCCAGCCGGCCACCTCGTCCTGCATTTCGGCGGCTCGGTTCAGGATCGGCATGATGGTTCCATTTCGCTGTTGGAGCAGGCGGTCTTGGCCTGCTGCTTTGCAATTGTGCCTGCTGCCTTGCAACCATGCACGCTGCTTTGCATTGTGCTGCTGCTTCCACATTGTGATCGGCAGCACTTTGCCATGTTGACGTCACATAGAGTAAATAGCACCGCGACTGTGGTCCGGGAACAGAGGGCCGGACCATTATCCTGGCGATCGTGTAACGAAATCTTACGGAGCCAGGTGGGACTGCGGCAAGAGGCTATTTCGGTTTTCATGATGCGCTACAGGCATTTCCTCAAACTGTTGGTGGCGGGCACGGTGGTGCTTGCGTCGCTGGCCGGGCCTGCCTTGGCCAATCCGACAATCCTGTTCGACCTGAACAGCGGCGAGATCCTGCAGCACCAGGAGGCGTTCAGGCGCTGGTACCCGGCTTCGCTGACCAAACTGATGACCGCCTATGTGGCGTTTCGGGCGATTGCCGCGGGCGAGGTCCAGCTCGATTCGCCGATCAAGGTAACGAAACATTCTGCCGGCGAGCCGCCGAGCAAGATGGGCTTCAAGCCGGGCTCGGTGATGCGGTTGGACAATGCGCTGAAGATGATGCTGGTCAAATCGGCCAACGATATCGCCATGGCGGTCGGCGAGAATATCGGCGGTTCGCAAGCGGCTTTCGCCGAACGCATGAACGCCGAAGCGCAGAGGCTCGGCATGAGCGGGTCCCGTTTCGTCAATCCGAACGGGCTCTATTCGCCGGACCAGTATACGACAGCGCGCGATCTCGCTTTGCTGGTGATGGCGATTCGCAAGGAATTTCCGCAATATGCCCCCTGGTTCTCGATCGAAGGCCTTGCCGTCGGTAAGAAGGCGATCTCCAACTACAACCTGCTGATCGGCCGCTATCCGGGTGCCGACGGCATGAAGACGGGTTTCGTCTGCTCGTCCGGCTTCAACATGATCGGCTCGGCGACCCGCAACGGCCGCACCCTGGTCGCCGTAGTGCTCGGCGAGCAATCGGCCATTACCCGCGCCGAGGCGGCGGCAAAATTGCTCGACCAGGGCTTTGCAACGCCGGCGCCGAGCTGGCTGACGGTCGCGGCGCTGCCCGCCTATGGCGACACCATGTCGGCCAACGACATGAATGACGAAATCTGCAAGAAGAAGCCGGTCGAGGAGCAGTCGGAAACCGCACCCGCCGTCGGCGACAAGGGCAAGGACGTGCCGAAATCGCCCTATCAGGAAAAGCTCGACCATGTACCGACGCTGATCGCCGTCGGCCTCGGCGGCGCCACGGGACCGAAGCCGAAGGCGATGCTCGACGCCTCCGGGCAGGAATATGCCGACGTGCCGCTGCCGACATGGCGGCCGGACCGGGCGCCGCCGGCCGGCGCCGAGCCAGTTGTGGCCGGATCCGCCACCGCCGCGCAGGTCCAGCAGCCGGCCAAGGCGCTGAACTAGCCGCATGGCCGGCTTCCCGATCCCCGTTTCGGTGCTCACCGGCTTTCTCGGTGCCGGCAAGACGACGCTGCTCAACCGGCTGCTCCGGGATCCGGCGCTCGCCGACACCGCCGTCATCATCAACGAGTTCGGCGAGGTGGCGATCGACCATCTCCTGGTCGAGCAGGCCTCCGACGGCATCATCCAGCTCTCCGACGGCTGCCTCTGCTGCACGGTGCGCGGCGAGCTGGTCGACACGCTGGCCGACCTCGTCGACCGGCTGCAGACCGGCCGCATCGACCGGCTTGCCCGCGTCATCGTCGAAACCACCGGGCTCGCCGATCCCGCCCCCGTACTGCAGTCGATCATGGCACACCCGGCCCTGGTCCAGGCCTTCCGGCTCGACGGCGTCATCACCCTGGTCGATGCCGTCAACGGCAATGCGACGCTCGATGCGCATGTCGAGGCGGTGAAGCAGGTGGCCGTCGCCGATCGCATCGTGCTCAGCAAGGCCGACCTGACCACGGATGCAGGCGATGTCGAGGCGTTGCGGGCGCGGCTCAGGCAGCTCAACCCGGGCGCCGTGGTGCTCGACGCCGGCGAGGCAAGCACCGCGACCCTGTTCGATAGCGGCCTCTACAATCCGGCCACCAAATCCGTCGATGTGCAGCGTTGGCTCGGCGAACAAGCCGGCCACGACCATGACCACGGCGGGCATGACCACGGCGGGCATGATCACGACGGGCATGACCATGCCGACCATGATCACCATGACCACAGGCACGATTCCCGCGTGCGTTCGTATTCGCTGGTTCATGACGGGCCGGTGCCGTTTTCGGCAATCGAGATGTTCCTCGATCTGTTGCGCTCGGCGCATGGCGAGCGCCTTTTGCGGATGAAAGGCGTCATCGAGCTTGCAGAAGACCCGTCGCGGCCGCTGGTTATCCATGGCGTGCAGAAGATCCTGCATCCGCCGGTGCAACTGCCGGCCTGGCCGGACAGCCAGCGCGGCACCAGACTGGTGCTGATCACGCTCGACATGCCCGAAGACTATGTCCGGCGGCTGTTCGCCGCCTTCACCAACCGGCCGTCGATCGACACGCCGGATCGCGCAGCACTGGAAAGCAACCCGCTGGCTATTGCCGGATCGTGATCTCCCCCCTTGAGGGGGAGATGTCGCCGAAGGCGACAGAGGGGGTCGCCTCGGCTGGCGCGACGCCCTGTGGGACGAAAGAAAAGGTTGGCGCTTGACGCGCGGCAACCCCCTCTGGCCTGCCGGCCATCTCCCCCTCAAGGGGGGAGATTACGCGTTCAGCCGCCGCGCTCGACCAGGAAGCGGTGGCCGCCTGCCATCGCCGTCGTTTCGACCAGCCGATGGCCGCTCTCGGCGCAGAAGGCGGGAATGTCGATGACGGCGAGCGGGTCGGTGGTTTCGAGCCACAGCCGGCTGCCCGGCTGCATTGCGGCCAGGCGCTTTTTTGCCTTGAGCACGGGCAACGGGCAGTTCAGGCCTTTGAGGTCGTAGACGGCGGCGGGGCTGGTTGAGGGCCTGTGTTCTTGGCCCCCATCTTCTTGCTCAAGCATGAAGTTCAGCCGCCAAACATGCCGAGCAGCTTTTTCTTCAACCTTGTCGCCGTGCTTTCGGCGTCCGCAGCCTGCGTTTCGACTGCCGGGGCGGCCTCCGATGGCGCTACGGTGGCGGTGGCGACAGGCACCTCGGCGGCGGTCTTGGCAGCTTCCTTTTCGGCGAGCGCCTGGGCTTTGGCAGCTTTCTTCTCGGCCAAGGCCTGTGCCTTGGCTGCCGCTTTCGCGGCCTTCGCCGCTTCTATCGCGGCAAGCCGCTGTTCCTCGGCCTTCTGCTTGGCGGCCTTTTCGGCGTCGAGCGCCGCCATCTTGCGGCCCGCCGGCGAATCGATGCGGCCCATGCGCGCCGTTTCGGCCACCGTGCCGTCCGGGTTGAGCGAGGGCGGCTCGATCGGAACGCGTTCGCCGCGCGCACGCCGTTTCGACCAGTCGGAAACGATGCTGGCTTCCTTGATCCCGGCGATGGTCGGCTTGGGTGCCGGCACGCTGGCCTTGACGGCGCCGTTGAAGGCCGCCTCATAGGTGCTTTGATAGGCGTTGATGGCGCTCTTCAGCGAATCGGGCTGGGTGGTCGGAGGGCAAGCGCCGATCGGATTGAAGGTCGAGCCGTCGGCCGCAACCTGGTTGAACACGTAGCGCTTCTCGCAGACGTCGACTTTCGGCGGCACCTTGGTAACCTCGAAATTGTCGTAGCCGACCTTCAGCATCTTCCAGAATTCGTAGTTCGGATCGTTGCGATAGCGCGCCATGTTGGCTGCGGTCATGCGGAACGGAAAAGCCTGGATCTGGAACTCGGTCTGGCCGCCCTGGAAGGCGTCGCGGCCGAAGGCGTAGATCTGCTCGATCTGCGCGTCGGTCATCGAATAGCAGCCAGACGACGAGCAGGCGCCATGGACCATCAGGTTGGAACCAGTGCGGCCATTGGCGCGGTCATAGGCGTTCGGGTAGCCGATGTTGAAGGACAGGTGGTAATTCGACCGCGGGTTCATCTGTGCCGGGCGGACCGTGTAAAAGCCTTCCGGCGCCTGGCGGTCGCCTTCGGTGAACTTCGGCCCGAGCTTGCCCGACCATTTGCAGATGTCGTAGCTGGCGACCAGGTCGTAGCGGCCGTTGGTCTTGGCCTTCCAGATTTCGAGCTTGCCTTCTTCCTTGAAGATGCGGGCCATCACCGAGGAGGTGCGGACCATGCCCTTGGCTTTCATCTCGGCCAGGATCTTGTCCGGCAGCGGCTTGTTGGCTTGCGGCGCAAAATCCTTCATCGAAGCGTCATTGCAGCCGGCGACGCCGATCGCAGCGATCAGAACTCCGGTGCGGGCAAGCTTGGCAAACATGGATATGGCTATCGTCTTCATCTCTGCGCCGCGGATGCCGCGGCTGCTAAACTGACCACTGACGGACCCTAAGCCCGTTAACCTTGAAAATTCCTTACCGCAATCATGCTGGCGCGTCCCCTTACGGCAACCCCACTGAGCCGAATGCGGCGGCATTTTTGTGGCAAAACTGGTTCACGCCGCCACATTTCGGGCCGCGTGCCTGCCGGACGTTACAGATTGCGGCCCATCGCCAGGTATTTCTCGCGGCGATGCTCGCGGAAGTCGGTGTTGGCGCCGGAGAATTCCTTCATCGTCCTGGCGATGAGGTCGCCGGTGGCGGCAATCACCGTTTCGGGGGCGCGATGGGCACCGCCGAGCGGCTCGGCGACGATGGCGTCGATGATCTTCAGCTCCAACAGATCCTGCGCCGTGATCTTCATGTTGGTCGCAGCGTCCTTGGACCGCGTGGTGTCGCGCCACAGGATCGAGGCGGCGCCTTCCGGCGAGATCACCGAATAGATGGCGTGTTCGAGCATGTAGACGCGGTTGGCGGTGGCGATCGCTATGGCGCCGCCCGAGCCGCCTTCGCCGATCACCACCGAGATCGACGGCACCTTCAGGCCAAGGCAGGCCGAGGTCGAGCGGGCGATGGCTTCCGCCTGGCCGCGCTCTTCGGCGTTGACGCCCGGATAGGCGCCGGCCGTGTCGACCAGCGTCAGCAGCGGGATTTGGAAGCGGTCGGCGAGTTCCATCAACCGCACCGCCTTGCGGTAGCCCTCCGGCCGCACCGAGCCGAAATTATGCTTCAGCCGGCTTGTCGTATCGGAACCCTTCTCCTGGCCGATGATTGCCACCGGCTCGCCACGGAAGCGGGCGAAGCCGCCGACGATCGCCTGGTCCTCGCCGAAATTGCGGTCGCCGGCGAGCGGCGTGAAATCGGTAAGCAGACCCTTGATGTAGTCGATGCAATGCGGCCTGTCCGGATGGCGCGCCACCTGCACCTTCTGCCATGGCGTCAGCGCCTTGTAGGCGTCGCGCAGCGCATCGCGCGAGCGCTTTTCGAGACGGGCGATCTCATCGCCGACATCGACCGCCTCGCCGTTCTCGGCAAGCTTCTTCAGCTCAAGGATCTTGCCTTCGAGATCCTGCACAGGCTTTTCGAAATCGAGGTAATTGTACATTCTTGGGCGGACCGGCAAGTCGGAAGGCAATGACTGACGCAAGCCTGAAAATGCAGGCTGGGCGCGGTGGAACGTCGTTCTCACATAGCGACATGACGCCTAGTCGGCAAGCGGATGATGATCGTTGACCAGACGCACCAGCCGCTCCTCCAGCACATGCGTGTATATCTGCGTCGTTGAAATATCGGCATGGCCGAGCAGCTGCTGCACGGCCCTGAGATCGGCGCCGTTCTGCAGCAGATGGCTGGCGAAAGCATGGCGCAGCACATGCGGCGATATCTTCGCCGTGGCAATGCCGGCCCGCGCGGCAAGCCCTTTCAGCTCGCGGGCAAAGACCTGTCTCGAGAGATAGCCGCTGTCGGCGGCGGCCGGAAACAGGAACGGGCTGTCGGCAAAAGCCGGCACCGTTGCCCGTGCGGCAAGCCATGTCCGCATCGCCGCGCGCGCCTTGGCCGACAGCGGCACCATGCGCTCCTTGTTGCCCTTGCCGCGCACCATGAAGAAGCGGTCGTCGCGCTGTGCCACCGTCACGGGAAGGCCGACCAGCTCCGAAACGCGCAAGCCGGTGGCGTAGAGCACCTCGACCAGTGCGTGCAGGCGCAGCGCCGCCAGCCTGTCGCCGTCATGCATGGAGGGGTCCATCGCCTCCTGCGCCGCGCGGTCGAGCAGCCGGCCGGTATCGGCCTCGCTCATCGTCTTAGGCAGCGGCCGGCCCTTCTTCGGACTGTCCAGCGTGCCGGTCGGATCGTCACCCCGCAGGCCTTCGGCATAGAGGAACTTGAAGAACTGCCGGATCGCCGACAATTTGCGCGCCTGCGAGGTGGCGGCAAAGCCGCGCGCGGCGATGTCGTCGAGATAGGCACGGATGTCGGCACTGGTGGCAGCGGCAAGCCCACCGCCGATCCCGGCGGAAGCGTCTTCGAGGTCGCGGCGATAGGAGGAAAGCGTGTTTTCGGCCGCGCCGCGCTCGGCGCTCATCATCTCCAGGAAGGCTTCGATGCGGGCGGCGCTGTTCATTTTTTGGGATTGAGCTTTTCTGGAGGGATACGCACGCTCATTTCCGCCTTCCTCGGCTCGACGAACATGACCAAGGCGAACATCGCGCCATAGACAATGCCGGCCAGAATCGCGAGCGTCACGACAAAGCGAAACAGTGTTGGCATTAATTTTCGCCCGTCGTCTTATTCTGCATTTCCAACCCTGTGCCCTTATGAGACGCCAATCCGGCCAATTCAAGGGTGAAGCCCATAGTCCCGGTTGCGCCGCGCTTGACGCAAACAGGCTTTTGATGTCGATACGCCGCCAAAGAGGCCCTAGAAGCATGAACGCGCTACCAGCAAATCCTCCGGGCGAGAGCCATGCCGCGCTGCTCGGCCGGCTGGGCGGCCGTTCCATCGTCTTTGTCGGGCTGATGGGCGCCGGCAAGACGGCGATCGGCCGCAAGGTGGCGGCGATGCTGGCACTGCCCTTCATCGACAGCGACCAGGAGATCGAAACTGTTTCGCGCATGAGCGTCCCGGACCTGTTCGAGCGCTATGGCGAGGCGGAGTTCCGGGCACTGGAGCAGCGCGTCATCCTGCGTGTGCTGGAGCACGGGCCGCAGGTGCTGTCGACCGGCGGCGGCGCCTTCATGAACGCGCAGACGCGCGAGGCGATCGCCAGCCATGGCGTTTCGGTTTGGCTGAAAGCCGAGATCGACCTGTTGATGGAGCGCGTTTCCAAGAAACAGAACCGGCCGCTGCTGAAAAGCGCCGATCCGCGCGCCGTGCTGGAACGGCTGATGGCGGAACGCTACCCGGTTTATGCCGCGGCCGATGTCATCGTGCCGACCCGCGACGACCGCAAGGAGATCATTGCCGCCGAAGTGGTGGACGCGCTGCGCGGCCATCTCGGCGTTGCCGATATTGACGAGGTGCGGTCGTGAGCGCTGATGCAACGGTCTCTGTCGAAGTCGGGCTTGGCGAGCGTGCCTACGATATTTTGATCGGTCCCGGCCTGCTGTCACGCGCCGGCGCCGAGATTTCGCGCCGTCTGCCGGGGACGCGGGCGGCGGTCGTCACCGACGAAAACGTCGCGGCCGCGCATCTCGCGACGCTTGCGGCCGGCCTGGCAAGCGGTGGCATCCAACATGCCGTCATCACGTTGCCGCCAGGCGAAAAGACCAAGAGCTTTGCGCATCTCGAAGAGGTGGTCGACGGCGTGCTGGCCGCCAAGCTGGAGCGCGGCGACGTCGTCATCGCGCTCGGCGGCGGCGTCGTCGGCGACCTCGCCGGCTTTGCCGCCGGCATCGCGCGGCGCGGCATGAACTTCGTACAGGTTCCGACCTCGCTGCTGGCGCAGGTCGATTCCTCCGTCGGCGGCAAGACCGGCATCAACAGCAAGCGCGGCAAGAACCTGGTCGGGGTATTCCACCAGCCGAGGCTGGTGCTGGCCGACACCGAAGTGCTCGACACGCTGCCGATCCGCGAGTTTCGCGCCGGCTATGCCGAACTGGCCAAATACGGGCTGATCGACCGGCCCGAGTTTTTCTCCTGGCTGGAAGAAAACTGGCGTCAAGTGTTTGTCGGCGGGCCGGAGCGGGCTGCGGCCATCGCCGAGGCCTGTCGTGCCAAGGCCGACGTCGTTGCCCGCGACGAGTTCGAGACCGGCGACCGCGCGTTGCTCAATCTCGGCCACACCTTCGGTCATGCGCTGGAGGCGGCGACCGGCTATGACGGCGCAAGGCTCGTGCATGGCGAGGGCGTCGCCATCGGCATGGCGCTGGCGCACCGCTTTTCGTCAAGGCTCAATTTGGCGAGCCCCGACGACGCGGCGCGTGTCGAGGCGCATCTTCGCGCCGTCGGTCTGCCCTGGCGCATGGCCGACATTCCAGGCGAACTGCCCGACGCCGAGACGCTGTTCTCCTTCATCACCCAGGACAAGAAGGTGTCGCGCGGCGAGCTGACCTTCATCCTGACGCGCGGCATCGGCCAGGCCTTTATCGCCCGGGATGTGCCGGCCTCGGAAGTGCTGGCGTTCCTCCGGGAGAACCATCCGGGTCGGCAGGAAAGCCGCCCGGGATGAGCCAGGCCGGCTGGATCGCGGCTGCCGTGCTCGCCGGCCTCGGCCTGCTGGGCTTCGTCTTGCGCCGGCGCCTGCTCGCCGCCTTCGGCTACGAGCTGCAACGCATCGAGCCGCAGCGCTCGGCGCGCGAGGAACTGCGCGGCGCCGTCGACGATTTCCGCCGCGACGGCCAGGTGGTGCGCGAGGACCGCGCCCGCATCGGCGGCCTGTTCGACCTCGAGGAGCTCGAAGTGTCGGACGTCATGGTCCACCGCACGAATATGCGCTCCGTCAACGCCGACGACCCGCCCGAAGCGGTGGTTCGCGAGATCCTGCAGAGCCCGCACACCCGCATGCCGTTGTGGAAGGGTTCGCTCGACAACATTGTCGGCGTGCTGCACGCGAAGGATCTGCTGCGCGCGCTGAACGAGGTCGGCAACGATTTTTCCAGGATCGACGTGATGAAGATCGCGTCGAAACCGTGGTTCGTGCCCGACACCACGACGCTTCAGGAGCAGCTCAATGCCTTCCTGCGCCGCAAGGCGCATTTCGCCATCGTCGTCGACGAATATGGCGAGGTCGAAGGGCTGGTGACGCTGGAAGACATCATCGAGGAGATCGTCGGCGAGATCGCCGACGAGCACGACATCGACATCCAGGGCGTCAAGCAGGAGGCCGACGGCTCCGTCGTCGTCGACGGCACGGTGCCGATCCGCGACCTTAACCGGGCGCTCGACTGGAACCTGCCGGACGAGGAAGCCACCACCATCGCCGGCCTTGTCATCCACGAGGCGCAGTCGATCCCGGACGAAAAGCAGGCCTTTACGTTTCACGGCAAGCGCTTCGTCGTCATGAAGCGCGACAAGAACCGTATCGCGCGGCTGAGGATCAAGCCGGCGATGCTTGGAGAATGACAGTGCGCACCTTATGGCAGCCGTGGGCAGTCAGGAGTTGATGACGATCGATCGGCGAAGCCTGCTTCTGGCGTCGATGGCGGCGCTGCTGCCGGGACAGGCGGCGGCATTGCGGCTGCGTTCGCCGTCGCCCGAAACCTTCGATTATGGGCCGGCCAAGCTCGATATCTATTCCCGCGATGGCGCAAGCGGCCTGCCGGTCGTCTTCTTCGTCCATGGCGGCGCCTGGCGGGTCGGCAACCGCAACAATATCAACTCCAAGCCTGGTTTCCTGCTCGACAATGGCTTCTGCTTCGTCTCGATCGACTACCGGATGCTGCCTGAAGCCGACGTCGCCACCCAGGCGGCGGATGTCGAACTGGCCTATCGTTACGTCCGCGCCAACATGGCCAGCCATGGCGGCGATCCGGACCGGATCGTCGCCATGGGCCATTCGGCCGGCTGCCATCTCGTCGCATTGACCGGGCTGCGCGGCGGCCTGCCCGGCGTCGCGGCGCTGGTTCTCGACGACACCAGGGCCTACGATCTGGAGGCGCTGGCCAGAAGCGGCGGCATGGCAGGGGTCTATGCCCGCGCCTTTCCCGATCCGGCGCAGTGGCGCGCGCTGTCGCCTGTCACCTATGTGGAAGGCCGCAAGCACCCGCCGACCTTCATCGCCCATTCGCGCGCGAAAGCCCGCGCGGCGGACGCGCAGGCCTTCGCCGGGCGTCTGCGCGCCACCGGAACCAGGGTCACGCTGTTCGACGGCAGCGCCTATTCGCACATGTCGATCAATCGCGACTTCGGCACCGAAGGCGATGCATTGACAGCTGCGGTGATGGCTTTTCTGAGGGCGAGCCTCGGCTGAGTCACCAGCGCGTCGTTTCACCGGGCGCTGCCGGCTCGATCGCCAGGGCGTGGACGCCGGATTTCAACTCTTCGGCCAGGAGATCGTTGACTGCACGGTGACGCTCGACGCGGCTCATGCCGGCAAAGGCTGGCGCGACGATGCGGACGCGGAAATGCGTCTCGCCGGCGCCGTCGAAGGTGGCGTGATGGCCAGAATCCACATGATGATGCCCGGCATGGAGATGGCTTTCGTTGATGACGGCCAGCCGTTCCGGCGAAAACGCCTTTTTCAGCTTATCTTCCATCGTTGCCTGTATGGACATCGCCGCTTCCCTTCACCACATCTATGTCATCGCACAAAATTCGCAATTCGCCGGTTTTATGCCGCGATTCAGCGGTTAGGGCGATCATCGCGAAAATGTCAATTCTTGTTTCGCATCCGCGAACAGCCCATAAATGGGTGAGATGAAGCCGTACCCAAAATATTTCGAGAAGATTCGCATCCGCCCGGAGAAGGACGCGGAGCTGAAGTCGCGTTCGCCGATCTGCCAGTGGGATGGCTGCAAGGAGGCCGGTACCCACCGTGCCCCGGTCGGACGGATGAAGGAAGGCGAGTATTTCCAGTTCTGCTTCGATCACGTGCGCGAGTACAACAAGGGCTTCAATTATTTCTCGGGCGTTCCCGATACCGAGATCGCCCGCTTCCAGAAGGAAGCCATGACCGGCCACCGGCCGACCTGGAAAATGGGCGTCAACGGCGCCTCGACACGCTCCTCGCCAGACTTCGCCCAGGCGCGCTCCGGCCGCGCCGGCTACTACAATCGCATGCGCGATCCGTTCGACCTGTTCAAAGGCCCGAAAGACCCGCGCGAAGCACGCGAGCGCAAGGCCAAGCCGCTTGAGGCCAAGGCACTGGAAACGCTTGGCCTTGATACAAAGGCAACTGGCAAGGATATCAAGGCGCGCTATAAGGAACTTGTGAAACGCCACCACCCGGATGCGAATGGCGGCGACAGAGGTTCGGAAGACCGGTTCCGCGATGTGCTCCAGGCGTATCGCGTGCTCAAGCAGGCAGGTTTGTGCTGAGCGACCATACGGTTCGTGTCGCTTTCCAACTTTCATAAGGTTGGAAAAGGCTCTAAGACCGCCCCCGAACAAAATCGATTGCCGGCGAAACGCGGCGTTTCGCTTGTGGAGACGTTGATAGAGATGAACAAGGTCGATCGCGACATCGCCAACCTGCCCGACACCACGGTGTCGGTGAAGGAGACATTCGGCTTCGACTCCAAGATGGTGGTGCCGGCCTATGCGGTGACGAGCGAGCATGTCCCCGACATCGACCCGGACTACCTGTTCGACAAGAACACGACCATGGCGATCCTCGCCGGCTTTGCCTACAATCGCCGGGTCATGGTGTCGGGCTATCACGGCACCGGCAAGTCGACGCATATCGAGCAGGTCGCCGCCCGGCTCAACTGGCCTTGCGTGCGCGTCAACCTCGACAGCCATGTCAGCCGTATCGACCTCGTCGGCAAGGACGCCATCGTGGTCAAGGACGGGCTGCAGATCACCGAATTCCGCGACGGCATCCTGCCCTGGGCCTATCAGCACAATGTCGCGCTGTGCTTCGACGAGTACGATGCCGGCCGCCCGGACGTGATGTTCGTCATCCAGCGCGTGCTGGAATCGTCGGGCCGGCTGACGCTGCTCGACCAGAGCCGGGTCATCCGCCCGCACCCGGCCTTCCGGCTGTTTTCGACCGCCAACACGGTTGGGCTGGGCGACACCACCGGCCTCTACCACGGCACCCAGCAGATCAACCAGGCGCAGATGGACCGCTGGTCGATCGTCACCACGCTGAATTACCTGCCGCACGACAATGAAGTGAACATCGTGCTGGCCAAGGCCAAGCACTACCGCGACGGCAAGGGCAAGGAGATCGTCAACAAGATGGTCCGCGTCGCCGACATGACGCGCTCGGCCTTCATCAACGGCGATTTGTCGACGGTTATGAGCCCGCGCACGGTTATCACCTGGGCCGAGAATGCCGAAATCTTCGGCAATATCGGCATGGCGTTCCGGCTGACCTTCCTCAACAAATGCGACGAGCTGGAACGCTCGCTGGTCGCCGAGTTCTATCAGCGCGCCTTCGGCGAAGATCTGCCGGAATCGGCTGCCAATGTGGTGCTGGGCTAAGCAGAGTCTCGATGGCGGGTCCGGGCGACAACACGCGAAACAAATCCAAGACCGGCGCTGAGAACGACAGCTTCAAGCGCGCCGTCACCGTCTGCATGCGCGCCATCGCCGGCGACAAGGATCTCGAGGTCGGCTTCGCCAAGGACCGGCCGGCGCTGGCCGGCAGCCGCGCCCGGCTGCCGGAATTGCCGAAGAAGGCATCGAAGGCGGACATCGCCATCACCCGCGGGCTCGGCGATTCCATGGCGCTGAAGCGCGCCTGCCACGATGCGCGCATCCACACCAGGCTGGCGCCGGAAGGCAAGCAGGCCCGCGCCATCTACGACGCGGTCGAGCAGGCCCGGGTGGAGGCGATCGGCAGCCGCGCCATGCAGGGCGTCGCCGACAATATCGGCTCGATGCTGGAGGACAAATACGCCAGGACCAACCTCGTCGACGTCAAGGACAAGGCCGACGCGCCGATCGAGGAAGCGCTGGCGCTGATGGTGCGCGAAAAGCTGACCGGCCGCACTGTGCCGAAAAGCGGCGAACGGCTGGTCGATCTCTGGCGGCCCTGGGTCGAGGAAAAAGCCAGCGCCGATCTCGACGGGCTGTCGGCAAAGCTCGATGACCAGCAGGCGTTCGCCCGCGTGGTGCGCGAGATGCTCGCCTCCATGGAAATGGCCGAGGAGCTCGGCGATGACCAGGAGACGGAAGACTCCGAGGACAACGACGAAAACCAACCGCAAGGCGAGGAGCAGAGCGAGGAGGGCGGCGAAGACGATTCCGGCTCCGAGCAGTCGCAGTCCGAGGATACCGAGGCATCGTCGGACGACGAGCAATCGGCCGAGACGGAAGCCTCCGACGCTACCGCCGAGGATCTCTCCGACGATGACGACGCCGATGCGGAGACGCCCGGCGAGGCGCGCCGCAACGACAACCCCTTCACCAATCTGCCGAAAGAGATCGATTACAAGGTCTTCACCACGGCCTTCGACGAGACCGTTGGTGCGGAGGAACTGTGCGAGGAGGAGGAACTCGACCGGCTGCGCGCCTTCCTCGACAAGCAGCTCGCCAACCTTTCCGGCGTCGTCGGGCGGCTGGCCAACCGGCTGCAGCGCCGCCTGATGGCGCAGCAGAACCGCTCCTGGGATTTCGACCTCGAAGAAGGCTATCTCGATCCGGCACGGCTGGTGCGCGTCGTCATCGACCCGATGCAGCCTCTGTCCTTCAAGCAGGAGCGCGATACCAAATTCCGCGACACGGTGGTGTCGCTGGTGCTCGATAATTCGGGTTCGATGCGCGGCCGGCCGATCACCGTCGCCGCGACCTGCGCCGACATCCTGGCGCGCACGCTGGAACGCTGCGGCGTCTCGGTCGAAATCCTCGGCTTCACCACCCGCGCCTGGAAGGGCGGACAGGCGCGCGAGAAATGGCTGAAGGAAGGCAAGCCGCCGAACCCCGGCCGGCTCAACGATCTGCGCCACATCATATACAAATCCGCCGACCATCCGTGGCGTCGGGCGCGCCGCAACCTCGGCCTGATGATGCGCGAGGGCCTGCTCAAGGAAAACATCGACGGCGAGGCGCTGCTGTGGGCGCACAACCGGCTGATCGCGCGGCCGGAGCAGCGCAAGATCCTGATGATGATCTCGGACGGCGCGCCGGTCGATGATTCGACGCTGTCGGTCAATCCGGGCAATTATCTCGAGCGGCATCTGCGCGCCATCATCGAGCTCATCGAGACGCGCTCGCCGGTCGAGCTTTTGGCCATCGGCATTGGCCACGACGTCACCCGCTACTATCGCCGCGCCGTCACCATCGTCGATGCCGAAGAACTGGCCGGCGCCATGACCGAGCAGCTGGCCTCGCTGTTCGCCGAGGAAACCGTGCGCGACACGCGGCGCGGCGGCATGCGGCGCGCCGGATGATTTTTTCCCGCGGCGGCTTTTGGCAGAAGCTTTTGGCCGCCATTGCGTTGTTGGGCGTCAGTTTGGCGCCGGCTGTCGCTGCCGGGCCGGCCTCGGTCGAGCCGGCCGAAATCTCGGCACGGCCCATAACCCAGTTTCGCATCGGCAATGACGAAAAACAGTTCGGGCCGCTCGAATTCGTCGGCGGGCTCGAAATGACCTCGCCGACGCGCGATTTCGGCGCGCTGTCGGCGCTTCGGTTCCTCAAGCCAGGCAGCGATTTCATCGGCGTTGCCGACACCGGTTTCTGGTTCTTCGGCACCCTCGTCCACGATGCCGACAAGCGGCCTTCCGGCATCCAGAATTTTCGCATGCAGCAGATGGTCGATGCGGCCGGCCAGCCGATCGACGAGAAATGGGCGGTCGATGCCGAAGGCCTCGCGGTCAAGGACGGCATTGCCACAGTTGGTTTCGAGCGCGATCACCGTATCGCCGAGTTCAAGATCGATCCGGACGGCATGAAGGCGCCGTTCAGGCAATTGGATTTCCTGATTCCGGCCTGGGAACTTCGCCGCAATCGCGGCTTTGAGACCGTCACCCGCGCCAATCTCAACGGGCAGCACGCGGGCGGACTGGTCGTGGTGTCGGAAAAGAGCCTCGACAAGACCGGCAACATCTTTGCCGCGATCATCGAAGGGCCGCGCAAGGGCGTCTTCACCATCAAGCGCAATGGCGATTTCGACATCACCGACGGCGCCTTCCTGCCGGACGGCGACCTGTTGCTTCTGGAGCGCAGTTTTTCGATGGCCGGCGGCGTCAAGATGCGGCTGCGGCGCATCTATGGCGAAAGCGTCGAGAAGGGCGCCGTCGCCGACGGGCCGGTGCTGCTCGAAGCCGACATGGGCTACCAGATCGACAACATGGAAGCGCTCGACGTCTGGACCCGCGACGATGGCGCGCTGATCGTGTCGCTGATGTCCGACGACAACCACTCGATCCTCCAGCGCAATCTTTACCTGGAATTTGTGCTGCACGAGGATTGACGCGCGACCGGCCTGCTGGCTGACAGCATCGCTGGCGTTTCCGCGCCGTTTTGCAGCGCAGGCAATTTCCCTTGCAATTTCCCCTGGCAATGACCCGCGTCGCGGGTTTTCCAGCCGGCTCTCACCATCTGCAAAAATACTTTAGTCGTGACTTGACAATTTGTGTCATCGGCGAAATACTCAAGTCCATGCTTAAGTATTCCGAGATCGACAGCATCCTGCGGGCTCTTGCCGAGCCGACGCGCCGGGCAATCCTGGAAAGGCTGAGCCGCGGGCCGGCCACCGTCAGCCAGTTGGCGGAGCCGTTCGGCATGACCTTCGCCGCTGTGCTCCAGCATCTTCAGGCGCTGGAAGCGTGCGGGCTGATCCGCAGCGAGAAGGTCGGACGCGTGCGCACCTGCCGGATCGAGCCCGGCGGGCTCGCCCCGCTCGCCGACTGGATCGCCGCGCACCGTACGCCGGCCGAACGCCAGCTCGACCGTCTCGGCCAGATCCTGGCGGAGACTGACCAACCGAACGCAACACTCCACGACCAGGAAAAGGACGAAAAGAAATGAACCAGATTGCCCCCGTGAACGACCAGCACTCCGTCATCCATTCGACCTTCACGATCGAGCGGACCTATCCGCAATCGCCCGAACGCGTCTTCCTCGCCTTTGCCGATAAGGCGACGGTGCGGCGCTGGCGTGTCGAAGGCGACGGCTTCACCATCGCCGAATTCACCTTCGATTTCCATGTCGGCGGCGGCGAGGTTTCGCGGTTCAGCTATCAGGGCGGCCCGGAAATCAGGCTCGATGCGCAGTTCCAGGATATCGTCCCTGAGCGGCGCATCGTATTTTCATACCGGATGGCGGTCGGGGCGCAGCCGCTGTCGGCGTCGCTCACCACGGTCGAGCTTGCACCCTCCGGCGAGGGCACCCGCCTGACCTATACCGAACAGGGTGCCTTCTTCGATGGTGTCGATTCAGCGCAAGGGCGCGAGGAGGGCACGCGCGGGCTGCTGCAGGCGCTCGCCGCCGAGCTTCAGAAGGCGAGGTAGAGGTTCGTCGGTGTACCGGGCGGCGTCCACAAGGCCCGCCCGGATTGCGAGGGGCCTATTGCCCTTTGCTCGCGATCCAGACGACGTGCCGGGCGCCGCGCTTGCCGTGGGCCCGCATCTTGACCTCCTCGACCGTGAAGCCGGCCTGCTTGAGCCTTCGGGTGAAACCTGCGTCAGGGCCCTGCGACCAGACCGCCAGCACACCGCCGGGCTTGAGAGCTGCTCTCGCGCTGATCAGGCCGGCTGCGCTGTAGAGCGCATCGTTGGCCTTGTAGACGATGCCCTCGGGGCCGTTGTCGACATCGAGCAGGATCGCGTCCCAGGCCGAAGCTTGCGATCGGATGAGCTGACCGACATCGGCCTCACGAATGCTGACGCGCGGGTCGTCAAGGCAGCCGCCGAACAGCTCGGCCATCGGGCCGCGCGCCCAAATCACGACCGCCGGCACCAGTTCGGCAACGGTGACCTGGGCGTCGTCGGCAAGCTCGGCCAGCGCCGCGCGCAAGGTAAAGCCCATGCCGAGGCCGCCGATCAGGATGTTTGGGGTCCGGCGGCCGGCAATCCTTTGGCAGGACAGTTTCGCCAGCGCCTCTTCGGAACCGCTGAGCCGGCTGTTCATCAGCTCGTTCGCGCCAAGCATGATCGAGAATTCGCCGCCGCGCCGCTTCAGGCGGAGTTCCTGTCCGCCGTCAGGCGTTTTTGCCGAGTCCAGTTGAAGCCAGGGGATCATGCTCGATAGTCTTTGAGCATGATCTTGTCCGAAAACCGGTTCCCACTTTTCGGGATCATGCTGCCAGTGCCGGCTGGCTCCAGCGGGCGGCAAGCAGCCGGTAGGGGATCAGCGCCACCACCGCTATGATCAGCTTGACGCTGAGATCGCCGAGCGCCCAGGAGACCCAGCGCATCGTCTCGACCGGCAGCACGCCCATCAGCGGCGCGGTTTCCAGCGCAAAGCCGTCGTTGGGCCCGGCGAAGGCGAACGCCGCCGCGAAGGCGACGGTGAAAAACACCACCGTATCGAAAACGGAGCCGACCAGCGTGCCGACGATCGGTGCGCGCCACCAGCTCTGCCGGCGCAGCCGGTTGAACACGGTGACGTCGAGCAACTGCGCGGTGAGGAAGGCGGCACCCGACGCCGCGGCAATGCGCACCAGCCGGTCGGCGGCGGTCTCGAATTCGATCAGGCCGTGGCGAAACAGCAGCGGTGGGATGACGATCGAGCAGATCACCGCTGTCATGAAGCCGACAAAGACGATCCTGCGCGCCACCGCCGGCCCATAGCGGCGGTTGGCGAGATCGGTGACCAGGAAGGAGAACGGATAGGTGAAGGCGCCCCAGGTCAGGATGTCGGCCAGCGACAGCCCGCCGATTGCGCCTTGCATCGGGAACTGCACGAGGATGTTCGAGGCCACGACGACGAGCGCCATGGCCGCCACGAAGGGCAGGTACCGCGAGAGGAAAATCATTTTTTTATCCTGGGTAATGGAACCAGCGGAACGCGATCCGGAGTTCGGACCGCGCCCTGGAAGGCGGCTGCCGCCGAAAAACTCAGGCGGCCGGCTGCTCGGCGAGCTTCTTGGCGATCTGCTTCTTCAACAGGCGGGCGCGCTGCGACAATTCCTTGGCATCGGCCTTGGCCAGGAAGGCGTCGAGGCCGCCGCGATGCTCGACCGAACGCAGCGCGTTGGCCGAAATGCGCAGGCGCACGTTCTGGTTCAGCGCTTCCGAGATCAGCGTCACATTGACGAGATTGGGCAGGAAGCGACGCTTGGTCTTGTTGTTGGCGTGGCTCACATTGTTGCCGGACATGACTGCCTTGGCAGTGAGTTCGCAGGTGCGGGACATGGTTCTAACCTTCGGTTCTCGGTCCTGGCCAAACATTCGACCCGCGCCGGGTGGCGCGCGGTTTCGGTCAGGCGGCCTTATGGAAAAAGTTGGCGTTCCATAGTTGCATTTCGCCGAGGCGTCAAGCTTGGGGTTGGTTAGTGCCAAGGGAATCAATCAAAAGATGACCGATGCCGGCGCTGCCCCTCATCCGCCTGCCGGCACCTTCTCCCCGTATAGTGACGGGGAGAAGGGGCTTGGCCGCAGGCTCGGCGCTTCTGCAACTTCGCAAATTGGCGAAACCCTTTGCAAGGCGACCTTCTCCCCGTCCCTATACGGGGAGAAGTGCCCGGCAGGGCGATGAGGGGCTGCGCAAACCTGTAGCGATTTTCCAGGTGGCCACATTTTGTTCTTGCTTTGTGCCGGCAGCTATGCTACTAATTTCGGTATGGTGCTAATTGGCTCCAACGACCCGCCCGCCGAGGCGGGTTTTTTATTTTGGCTGTCGACCAGCCCCAACGTTGCCTGCCGACGGCGCCTTTCACATTAAGGCCGGAATTCAGCCTATAAGCGGTCGCACAGGGACATGCCAGACCGGAGCCGCCCCGTCCGGTCGACAATCAAGGACCCGCCATGCCTCGTTCTTTCCTCCATGCCCTGGTCGTGCTGATGGCCGTCGCGCTTTCGACGACGGTTTCGGCCGCTGAGCCGCAATCCTTCACGGGCGAATATTCGGTGTCGTTCCTCGGCCTCTCCGTGGCCAAGGCGAAATTCTCCAGCCATTACGAGGGCGACACCTATTCGATCGAGGGCAGCGTTTCCGCCGCCGGGCTCGCCACTTTGTTCGACGACACGCGAGGCACGATCTCGTCGAAGGGCAAGATTTCGGGCAAGCAGTTGCAGCCGCAAGCGTTCCACGCCGACTACACGTCCGGCAAGAAGGCATCGATGATCGACATCCAGTTTGCCAACGGCGTCGTCACCTCGACCAAGGTCGTGCCTGAGCCGAAGAAGCGCAATCCCGAGAATTGGATACCGCTGGCCGGCAGCCATCTCGTATCGGTCCTCGATCCGATGGCCGCCACCGTCATCCATGCCGACAGCCTCGACCAGGTCTGCGGGCGCACGGTGAAGCTCTATGACGGCGAAATGCGTGCCGATCTGAAACTGACCTACGAGTCCAAAGGGTCGATCTCGGTGGCCGGCTACAAGGGCGATACGGTCACCTGCAGGCTGGGCTTCGAGCCGGTGGCCGGTTACCGCAAGAACCGCAAGGCGCTGAACTACCTGAAGAAACGCAGCCGCATCATGGTGACGTTTGCACCGGTCGGCCAAAGCGGCGTATATGCGCCGATCCGCGCCACGGTCAGCACGCAAATCGGCCCGCTGACGATCAGCGCAGAGCGGTTCGAAGCAAACGAATAGGCGTGATGGTGCGCCGCCAACGATGGGCAGGGGGCGACGGGTATGGCGCGCGCAACACTGATCGGCTTCTGCGCGGTCGCCATGTGGGCGCTGCTGGCGCTGCTTACGGATGCCTCGGGCGCCGTGCCGCCGTTCCTGCTTTCAGCAATCACCTTCACGATCGGCACCTGCGTCGGGCTGGTTGCCCGGCTGTTCATGCCGGCAGCCGACGGGGCCGCGAAGATACCGCGCCAGGTCTGGGTGATCGGCATTGCCGGCCTGTTCGGCTACCACTTCTTCTATTTCACCGCGCTGCGCAATGCGCCGGCCGTCGAGGCCAGCCTGATTGCCTATCTGTGGCCGCTGCTGATCGTGCTGGGGTCGGCGCTGATGCCGGGCGAGCGGCTGGCCTGGAACCACGTCGCCGGCGCGCTGCTCGGCCTTGCCGGCACGGTCCTGATCGTCACCAAGGGCGGCGGGCTTGCCTTCGACGCGCGTTATGCCTTCGGCTACGCGATGGCCGGCGTCTGCGCGGTGCTGTGGTCGTCCTATTCGCTGTTGTCGCGACGCTTCCCGTCGGTGCCGACCAGCATCGTCACCTGGTTCTGCGCCGCCACCGCGGCCCTTTCGCTCATCTGCCATCTGTTGCTTGAACAGACGGTGCTGCCCGCCGGCGCCGGCCAGTGGCTGGCCGTGCTCGGCCTCGGTCTGATGCCGGTGGGGGCGGCGTTCTATGCCTGGGACATCGGCGTCAAGCGCGGCAACATCCAGGTGCTGGGGGCGGCGAGCTATGCCGCGCCGCTGCTGTCCACCCTGGTGCTGATCGCCGCCGGCTTCGCCGAGCCGTCATGGCGCATCCTCGCCGCCTGCGTGCTGATCACCGGCGGCGCGGCACTGGCGGCGAAATCGCTGTTGCTGCGCAAGAGGGCTACGAGCGAGGCAAACGCTTGATGCCGTTTTCCGGCGGCATCGATGCCAATGCCAATGCGACGCTGCTGTTTTCGCTGGCGGCGGCGGTGATTTACGCGTTCAGCCTCGGCATGCCGCCGCGCCTTTCGCGGTCGGCGGCAAGGACATTGGCGGTGGCGATGCTGGCGGTGCTGGTCGCGCAGCAGGGCGGCCCATGGCTGCTCGTCGCCGCGCTGGGCGCCAGTGCCATCGGCGACGCCTTCCTGTCGCGCGACGGCGAGAAGGCATTTCTTGGCGGCACGGCCAGTTTTCTTGCCGCGCATGTGCTTTACGTCGTGCTGTTCCTGCGCGCCGGCAGCGGCCTCGGGCTGCTCTCGGCCGAACCGTGGCGAGGAATTATCGCCCTGGCGATGGCCGTGTTGGCGCTGGCGATGGTTTTCGCGCTCTGGCGCCGCATCGGCCCGGCCTTGCGTTTGCCGATTGGCATCCATGCCGCGGCACTGCTTGCCATGGGCATTGCGGCGCTCACCCTGAACAGCGTCTGGGTCGTCGTCGGCGTCGTCCTGCTCATGCTGTCCGACGGGCTGCTCGCTGCGGAAAAGTTCCTGCTGCCCGCCATCTCGCCGCACCGCATTTGGGTGCGCCATGCAGTCTGGGTGCTGTATTACGTCGGCCAGTTGGCGGTCACGCTGGGTTTCCTGTTGGGCTAAGGTGCCTAGGGCGTGCCCGGCAGCCAGCCTGGTTCGGCGAGTTCGAAGGCGGCGAAATCGAAACCCGGCGCCACGGTGCAGCCGACCAGGGTCCATTCGCCGAGGCTGCGCGCCGACTGCCACCAGCCTGCCGGCACGACGATCTGCGGCCGCTCGCCCGCGGCAAGTGCCGTACCGAGGATCTCCTCGATGACGGGACCGCCTTCTCGGTGTATCGACAGCGCCAGCGGCGCGCCGTCATAGAAGTGCCAGACCTCCGCCGCGTCCCTGACCCGGTGCCAGGCCGACAATTGGTCCTTCTCCAGGAGGAAATAGATCGCCGTCGAATGGCCGCGGGCGCCTTCCGCGCCGTCGCGAAAGGTCTCGGCATACCAGCCGCCTTCCGGATGCGGCTTCAGGCCGAGCAGGGCGATGATTTCGGCGGAACTGGTCATGACCCTAGCTCCTGGCGCCGCTCAGAAATTGTCCTTGCGCTTGCGGATCTCGGCGAACACTTCGGCATCCGAGGCCTTCTCCAGGCCGAGATGCCTGCGGATCGCCGGATCGTGCCAGCGCAGGAACGGATTGGTCGACAGTTCCTCGCCGATCGTCGTCGGCAGCGTCGGTTTGCCGTCGGCGCGCAGCGCCTCGACCTTGGCGGCGCGCTCTTTCAGCGCCGAATTGGTCGGGTCGACGGTGAGCGCGAAACGGGCATTGGCCAGCGTATACTCATGGCCGCAATAGATAACCGTCTCGGCCGGCAGCGCCGCGAGCTTCTTCAGGGATTCGTACATCACCGGCGGCTTGCATTCGAGCAGCCGCCCACAGCCGAGCGCAAACAGCGTGTCGGCGGCGAAAGCCACTTTCGACGCCGGCAGATGATAGGTGACATGGCCGGCGGTATGGCCGGGTGTGGCGATGACCTCGATCCGCTCGTCGCCGAGATGGACGACCGAGCCTTGCTCGACAGTTTCGTCGATGCCGGGAATCTTTGCCTTTTCGGCTTCCGGCCCGACAATGCGCAGCTTGAAGCGCTCCTTCAGCGCCAGATTGGCCTCGACGTGGTCGAGATGGTGGTGAGTGGTCAGGATCATCGTCGGGGTCCAGCCGGTGCGCTTGATCGCCGCCAGGATGGGCGCCTCCTCGGGCGCATCGATGAGCGCCGTCTGACCGCTTTTCGGGTCATGCACCAGCACGCCGAAATTGTCGCTGCGGCACATGAATTGTTCGATCTCGACCGGCATCGCATCTCTCCCTTTATTGCCGCAGACATAGGGCGCCTGCCAGCCGATGTCATCTGCCTTTGTTGAACTTGGACTGCTTCGAAGCTACCGTTCCGCGCATGCATTCAGACATTGTCGATCTCCGTTCGTTTTATTCAACCACGCTCGGCCGCCTGGCCGAACGCTCGATCACCATGGCGCTGTCCTCGATATGGGCCGTCGTGCCCAACGAGCGGCTGGTCGGCCTCGGCTATACCTTGCCGTGGCTGGAACGCTTCGGCAGCGATGCCGAGCGTGTCTTTGCCTTCATGCCGGCAACACAGGGCGCGGTGGTCTGGCCGGCGACCGGGCCGACGGCGACCGCGCTGGTCTTCGATGAGGAACTGCCGCTGGTCGATTCCTGCATCGACCGCATGCTGCTCGTCCATTCGCTCGAACATGTCGAGAACCCGCGCGAGACGCTGAACGAGATCTGGCGGGTGCTGTCGCCGGCCGGCCGCGTCGTCATCGTCGTGCCCAACCGGCGCGGTGTCTGGGCACGCTTCGAGCATACGCCTTTCGGCAATGGCCGACCGTTCTCGCGCGGCCAGCTGACCGAATTGCTGCGCGAAGCGAATTTCACGCCGGCGGCGTGGTCCGATGCGCTGTTCTTCCCGCCGTCGCCGCGACGTTTCATGATGCAGTTCCATAACGTGCTGGAACGCGCCGGCCGGCGCTTCTGGCCGATCTTTTCGGGCGTTATTGTCGTCGAGGCGCAGAAGCGGCTCTATCAAGGCGTGCCGGTTGCCCAGCGCGCGTCCCGCCGCGTCTTCGTGCCGGTTCTCTCGCCGCATGGCGCGCCGACGCTTGGCCGGCTGTCGCGGGCCGAACACCCGGCACCGCCAGGATGACGCGTTCGTGATCCGAGACGTGCTTTTTCACGCCTATCTGACGATATCAGGTTTGCTGTCCGATTGAAGGCCGTGCGGCCGATCCTATGACCGGTTTGGCATTGCTCCGAATGCAAGGATTTAACCGATGGATGATCGTCCGGATGTCGAGGCCAGCGCCCAGAAGCTTGCCACGTCGATCGAAGCCAGCAGCCTGCGTGAGCAGCTGGCAACAATCAAATTGGCACTGACCAGCTCGCCATTGCGAAAACAATTGCTTTGGGCAGCGATCGGCATCGTCGCCGTCATCGTGGCGAGCTCAATCGGGCAGGTTCTGCTCAATCGCTGGAACCAGCCTTTCTACGACGCGCTTGCGCGGCGCGACATGCCGGCTTTCCTGCATCAGCTTCTGGTCTTTGCCGGCATCGCCGGCGGGCTTGTGGTGCTCAATGTCGGCCAGACCTGGCTCGACCAGATGCTCCGCCTGAAGCTGCGCGAGGCGCTGACGCTCGACCTGATCGACGAATGGATGCGGCCGGCGCGTGCCTTCCGGCTGACCCATGCCGGCGCCATCGGCGTCAATCCCGACCAGCGCCTGCAGCAGGATGCCGGGCATCTCTCCGATCTTTCCACCGGTCTTGGCATCGGCCTGCTGCAGTCCTGCATCCTGCTTGCCTCGTTCGTTGGGGTCCTGTGGTCGCTGTCTTCCGGCTTCGTCTTCCACATAGGCGGCCATTTGCTGGCCATACCCGGCTACATGGTCTGGGCGGCGATCCTTTATGCTGGCACCGCCTCCTGGTTGAGCTGGCTGGTCGGGCGACCGTTGATCCGCTTCAACAACGATCGCTATACGCGTGAAGCGGAGCTGCGCTCCTCGGTGGTTCGCGTCAACGAGAATGTCGATGCCATCGCGCTGGCGCACGGCGAGGCCGATGCCAGGCGCCGGCTCGAATTCGATCTCGGCATGGTGCTGGGCGCCATGCGGCGCATCTACAGCGCCCAGATCAATCTTTCCTGGGTTACCGACACCTATGGCTGGATCACTGTCGTCGCACCGATCCTGGTCGCCTCACCGGTCTATTTCGCCGGCGATATCAGCTTTGGCGGCCTGATGATGGCCGTCGGCGCTTTCAACCAGGTCCATTCGTCGCTGCGCTGGTTCATCAACAATATCGGCGGCATCGCCGATTGGCGCGCTACGCTGATGCGGGTCGCCGACTTTCGCATCGCGCTTGGCGACACCGACGCGCTGCACCATACGGAAAGGCGCATTTCGTTCGGCGAAAACCCGGACGGCAGCCTGACCTTCGAGAAACTCGAGGTCGCCTCGCCGGAGGGATGCACCAAGCTTGCCGAGCCGCATGTCGAAATCCGCGCCGGCGACCGGGTCATGATCACCGGAGATCCGGGCGCCGGCAAGACGCTGTTCTTCCGGGCCATTGCCGGTCTGTGGCCATGGGGCAGCGGACGGATCGGCATGCCGGCCGGAGAAGCGCCGATCTTTGTTCCGCGTACCCCCTATTTCCCGCTCGGCAAGCTGCGCGAGGTGCTCAACCATTCAGACGGCGCGGCGGAGGCGAGCGATGCCGAGATCTCGGAGGTGCTGGCCGATGTCGGGCTGCAACGCCTGTCGTCCTCGCTCGATCGCTCGGCGCGCTGGGAGCGTGAGCTCAGCGACGACGAGCAGCGTCTGCTGGCCTTTGCCAGGCTGGCCTTGCGACGGCCGAAATGGGTGATCATCGACGAGGCGCTGGACGCGTTCGACGGCCCAACGCTGAGGCAAGTGCTGTCGATGCTGGAGAAGCGCCTTCCCGACGCCGCGATCCTCAATATCGGCCGCGGCCAGCACAATGCCCGCTTCTTCCGGCGGGCGTTGACCATCGTCAAGGATGCCGGCCAGCCGCCACTCAAGCCGGCCCGTATCAGGGCAGGTGCCATCGAACCGCCCCCGGTTGTCGTTTCGGCTGGCCGAAAGAAATAGAAGGCAAGCTTTATTTCGCCGCGATCGCGGCGAAAAACTGTCGCGATCGTTTCAGATGGGAACGTTCCGATCGGCCATGCTTGACGCTCTCGCCCTGCTCGCCTGCCTTGCCTGCACCCCGGCGGCACCTGCGGCCGCACCGGCCAATGCAATTGCCGTCGATGTCGAGCTGGTGCTGGCCGTCGACATCTCGCAGTCGATGGATGAAAGGGAGTTTGCCCTGCAGCGCGCCGGCTATGTCGCGGCGCTGCGCCACCCCGACTTCATCAACGCCGTGCGTGCCGGCACCTTCGGCCGCATCGCCATCGCCTATTTCGAATGGGCCGGCACCATCCGCGACGATGCGGTCATTGCCTGGCAGGTCGTCGACAGCAAGGAGAGCGCCAACGCTTTCGCCGACAAGATCGCGGCCCGCCCGTTCAGGAGCTTTCGCGGCACCTCGATTTCCGGTGCTGTGGCTTTCGGTGCCGAGCTTTTCAACGGCACGGCCTTCACCGGCAAACGCCGCGTCATCGACGTCTCGGGGGACGGCCCAAACAACACCGGCTTGCCGGTCACAACGGCACGCGATGCGGCGCTGGCGAAGGGCATCGTCATCAACGGGCTGCCGATCCTGATCAGCCCGTCACCCACCTTCAGCCATCTCGACCGGTACTATGCCGAATGCGTCACCGGCGGGCCGGGCTCGTTCGTGCTGCCGATCTATGCTGCTTCCGAATTCGCCACCGCCACTCGCCGCAAACTGATCCTCGAGGTCAGCGGCATCGAGTATCCCAAGGTGGATCCGAGGACGATCCGCATCGACGCACCGATCGACTGCCTGCAAGGCGAGCGCGACCGAAGGTTTTTCTCGGACCCATATTTCCCGGAACTCGACCGATAAGGCTGGCCCAGGGGTAAGCTAAGCTGGTGGCAGGCCGAAGGCCGGGAACAGAGATGGCCCGAGCGGCCCTATGAAGATCGTCAAGGAAGCGATCCCGCCCTCGGCTGCGTCGAACACATGCAGGGAATGGGCCCGCCATTCAGGGCCGTCGTGGCTGCGGGAATAAACCGCGACCGCCGGCTGGGCATTGGCACGGGTGGCCAGCGTGCGAAAGCCGCCAAACCTCGGCCAGACGGTCTCGAAGAAACCGCGGATTGCTTCGCGGCCTTGATACCATTCACGCCAAGGCGGCATGGTATAGATGGCGTCCTCACGCAGCAGCTCGATCAAGCTGTCGAGATTGGCGGCCTGCCAAGCCTGCATGTAGCGTTCGAGCAGCAGGCCTTCTTCGGGGCTGGGCCGTGATCGGCTGGCCGGCCGTCCCTGAGGATAGCGCGCTGCAAGGGTTGCGCGGGCGCGCTGCAACGCGCTGTTGATCGAAGCCGTCGATCCGCCCAGCAAACGCGCCGTCTCGACGGCCGACCATCCGAGGACGTCGGCAAGCAGCAGCGCGGCGCGCTGCCTGGGCGGCAGATCCTGGATCGCCGCGACGAAGGCGAGCTGGACGGCCTCGCGGCTCTCGTAACGGGCTTCCGGACCTGGCTCGCTGCCGGCAATGTCTGGAAGCTCGGCGTCGGGGTAGGGCTCCAGCCAGGCGATGTCGGCTACCGGCCCGCCTATGGCCGCCCCGTGCGAGGGCTGCCGTCCGGGTTCCCGGAGAATGCGACGCGCCCTCGACCTCGCCTTGATGGCGTTGAGGCAAGCGTTGGTCGCGATCATGTAGAGCCAACCGCGAACCGAACCTCGCCCGTCGAACTCCGATCTTGCGCGCCAGGCGCGAAGCAACGTGTCCTGGACGAGGTCGTCGGCCTCGTGCAGCGAACCCATCATGCGATAACAATGCAGCTTGAGCTCGCGGCGATGCGCGGCCGTGACCTTCTCGAAGGCCAGCCGATCGAGGATCGGCTGGCGTGCTGGTTCCAGAGGTGGTTGAGCGTCTGTCATGTGGCTTGTGCGGTTACGAGCGAGCGTTGCATTACGCGCCCCTCAGGCGGCCGGGGCAAGCCCGCTACCGCTCACCATGAAGGAACTGCCTTGCGGCTGGCCGGTGGCGAGTGCGACCACCGCCCGTCCGACATCGGCCGGCGTTTGCATGTCGGTCATGGCGGCGATGAAGTCCGCCGGCTGGATGCCCATATAGGCCGCTATGCTGTCGACGCCGGCCTTGCCCACGCCGGTTTCCGGCATGATGCGCATCGGCGCGAGCGCCATGAAGCGCAGGCCGAGGCCAAGCCGGTCGGCCTCCTTCTGGCTATGACCGGCCAGGAACATCTGCATGCGTTTTGCGCCGGCATAGCCGCCGGCGTTCGGTGGTCCGCCGGTCAAGGCCGCGCCGCTGGAGATCAGAACGATCCGGGTCCCCGGCTTGAGCGGACGCCGCAGAGCGGCCCGGCAAAACAGGAACGACGCCTTGACGTCCGTGTCCCAATTTGCCGAGAACGCCTTCCAGTTCTGTTCATGCACCGGCGCAGAAGGCGCCAGCGCACCTGCGCAGATCACCAGCACGTCCGGCTCAAGCGCGGCGAAGACCTTATCCGGGGCGGAGTCCACCGTAGCATCGACCGCGAGCGTCTTCACGCCCGAGACCTCCCAGGCAAATTGCGCCAGGGCCTGTTTTCCGCGGGCAACGGCCAGCACCGTCGCTTTCTCCTTGAGAGCGGCCTCCGCGATCGAGCGGCCGACACCACGGCTGCCTCCGACGACGACGACATTCTGATTTTGCAACGATCCCATGGATCACCTCTCGTTTCCGGCCGCCGGACCATCCAGGCGCGCTCATCGATAAGGACAGCGCAGGTGGGTGGAAATCATCGGTGCCAGGCGGAAATATCTTTCAGGTGACGGCAGCCGCGCTTCGTTTTTGTATTCAGTGTCATTACCTCTGGGGTAATCGACCAGCGCATTACGTCTCGGCAAACTGCTCCCATCAAGCCGGTTGTCCGGCCTTCGACCACAAGGAGATACGCCATGACCGCCTACGCCGTCGCCCATATGCGCCAGGTCACGCCGGGACCGCAGATCGTCGAGTACCTGCACAAGATCGATGCCACGCTGGAACCGTTTGGCGGCCGCTTCGTGGTGCACGGAGGCGAGGTGGAAATCGTTGAAAACACCTGGCCCGGCTATCTCATAATCATCGAATTTCCCGACAGGCAGCAGGCGCGCGCATGGTACGACTCGCCCGCCTATCAGGAGATATTGCCGCTGCGTACCGGCAATTCCCGGTCCGACGTGGTCTTCGTTGATGGCGTCCAGCACCCGCACAAGGCCACGGACGTGCTTGAATAGGGGGACGATCTGCCACGATTGGCTCTTATCGTTTCAGCAGAAATACCGCTTGCTGGCCGAAAAAGTTCCAGAACCACCACGGCATCGAGAAGCCGATCCGCTGGCCGTTGGCGTCGAGCGCGGTTGCCTTTTCCACCGTCGCGCCAAGCTCGTCGCACAGATTGACGAAGTCGCGAATGGTGCAGAAATGGATGTTGGGCGTGTCGTACCAGGAATAGGGCAGGTCCTTGGTCACCGGCATGCGGCCGTTGAAGAGCAGCGAAAGGCGCACCCGCCAGTGGCCGAAATTCGGGAATGAGACGATGGCGCGGTTGCCGATCCGGAGCAGTTCGTCGAGCACCAGCTTCGGATTGCGGGTCGCCTGCAAGGTCTGCGACAGAACGACGAAGTCGAAACCCTTGTCGGGATAGAATTGGAGATCCTTGTCGGCATCGCCTTGAATAACCGACAGGCCGCGCGCCACGCATTCGTTGACGCCGCGCTGCGACAGTTCCAGCCCGCGGCCATCGACCTTCTTGGTCTCCTGCAGCAATTCGAGCAGCAGGCCGTCGCCGGAACCGACGTCCAGCACCCGCGACTGCGGCGGGATGAGATCGGCGACGACTTCGAGGTCGACGCGCTGGGCGCGGTTGACGCTCATGCCTTCGGCTCTTGCCTGGCGCATGATCCTGATCCGAAAAGTCTGCAACTTTTCGGGGTCATGCGCTGATGCCTGGCGCATGGTCCTGATCCGAACGGTCCGCAACTTTTCGGGGTCATGCGCCGAGCCCTCTCGCCCGAGCGGCCGAGGCGATGAAGCCCTTGATGGCGGCGAACAGTTCCGGTTCGTCGAGCAGGAAGGCGTCGTGGCCGCGGTCGGTCTCGATCTCGACGAACGATACCGAGGCGCCGGCCGCGTTCAGCGCGTGCACGACCGAGCGGCTCTCCTCGGTCGGGAACAGCCAATCGCTAGTGAACGAAACCAGGCAGAAGCGCGTCTTGGTGCCGGCGAAGGCATCGGCCAGCCGGCCGCCATGGTCGGCGGCGAGATCGAAATAATCCATCGCCCGCGTCATGTAGAGATAGGAGTTGGCATCGAAGCGATCGACGAAGGTCATGCCCTGATGGCGCAGATAGCTCTCGATCTGGAAGTCGGCATCGAAACCGAAGGTCAGCGCTTCGCGGTCCTGCAGGTTGCGGCCGAACTTGCGGTGCAGCGCTGCTTCCGACAGATAGGTGATGTGGGCGGCCATGCGCGCCACCGCCAGCCCTTTTTCCGGCCGCTTGCCATGCTCGAAATATTTGCCACCGTGCCAGTCCGGGTCGGCCATCACTGCCTGCCTGCCGACCTCGTGGAAAGCGATGTTCTGCGAGGAATGACGGGCGCCGGTGGCGATCGGCAGCGCCGAGAAGACGCGCTCGGGATAGCTGGAGGCCCATTGCAGCACCTGCATGCCGCCCATCGAGCCGCCCAGCACGCTGAACAGCTGTTCGATGCCGAAATGCTCGACCAGCATCAACTGCGCCCGCACCATGTCGCGGATGGTGAGGATCGGCAGGTCGAGCCCGTAAGGCTTGGCTGTGGCGGGACTTGTCGAGGCGGGGCCGGTGGAGCCGAGGCAGCCGCCGATGACGTTTGACGAGATGACGAAGAAACGGTCGGTGTCGATGATCTTGCCGGGGCCGATCAGCACCTCCCACCAGCCCGGCTTGCCGGTCACCGGATTGGTGTTGGCGACATGCTGGTCGCCGGTCAGCGCATGGCAGACGAGGATGGCGTTGGAACGCGCGTCGTTGAGCGTGCCATAGGTCTGGTAGGCGATCTGGAACGGCGACAGCAGCGTGCCGGCGTCGAGCTTGAGCGGCTTGTCGGCGCCGAAACGCAACACCGGGCTCGACGGCTGGTCGGCCTCGTTGTTGGTTTTTCGAGCGCGCAAAACGACCATTACATCTCCTTGCCCGGCCTTCCGTTGTCCGCCGGTCCGGGCAACAGCCAGTCAGGGCAACAAAAAACCGGCCATGCCTTCGCAAAGCCGGTTACAAGATGCAAACGGCCCTTTAGCAAGTTGTTTAACGTGGCTGCAAGCCGACCGGCCAAATCACCACGGAACTGTCGATGCTCTTCTATGACTCGCGCGTGGGTTCGTCAACGGCAAGTTCTTGATCCCGAATTGCCGCCCCTCGACATTCCGGGCCACGGCTTGTATTTCCGCTGCGGCCTCCCGATGGAGGCACTCTCGACGGATTTCATGAAATGAGCCAGACCCCGGATCAGACACGTCCAAGGCCCCGCGCCGGCATCATGGACATCGAAGCCTATGTGCCCGGCAAGAGCGCGGCGCCTGAAGGTGCCGCCAAGGTCCATAAATTGTCGGCGAACGAGAACCCGCTCGGTCCTTCGCCAAAGGCGATAGAGGCCGCGCGCGCGGTCGCCGACAAGCTCGCGGTCTATCCCGACGGCAGCGCCAGGCGCCTGAGGGAAGCGATCGCCGAGGTGCACGGGCTCAACCCGGCGAACATCGTCTGCTCGAACGGCTCCGACGAGATTCTGGGCCTGCTGGCGCAGACCTATCTCGCACCCGCCGACGAAGCCATCATCACCGAACACGGCTTCATGGTCTACAAGATCTACATACAGTCGGCCGGTGCCGTCCCGGTAACGGTCAAGGAGACCGATGAACGCGCCGACATCGATGCGATCCTCGCCGCGGTGACGCCGGCTACCCGGATCATCTTCCTTGCCAATCCAAATAATCCAACCGGCACCTACGTGCCGTTCCAGGAGGTGCGCCGCCTGCATGCCGGCCTGCCGCGAAACGTGCTTCTGGTGCTGGATGCAGCTTACGCCGAATATGTCCGGCGCAACGACTATGAAGCCGGCGTCGAGTTGGTGGGCAGCGCGGAAAACGTGGTCATGACCCGCACTTTCTCCAAATTAGGCCTGGGCGGGGCGCGGATCGGCTGGATGTATGCGCCAATGCACGTCATCGACGCGATCAACCGCGTGCGCGGGCCTTTCAACGTCAATGCGACGGCGATCGAGGCCGGCATCGCGGCGATCCACGACCGCGCCCATATCGAACGCAGCGTCGCGCACAACGAGACCTGGCTAGCCTGGCTGAGCGAGCAACTAAGCGGGCTCGGGCTGCGGGTGACGCCGAGCGTCGGCAATTTCATCCTCATCCACTTTCCCGAGGACAAAAAGCATTCGGCGGCGGCCGCCGACGACTACCTCAGTGCGCGCGGCTACATATTGCGGCGCGTTTCCGGCTACGGTTTTCCGAACGCGCTGCGCATGAGCATCGGCACCGAAGAGGCCAATCGCGGCGTTGTCGCAGCACTCGCGACATTCC
Source organism: Mesorhizobium sp. M0185 (assembly GCF_040322175.1). NCBI lineage: Bacteria > Pseudomonadati > Pseudomonadota > Alphaproteobacteria > Hyphomicrobiales > Phyllobacteriaceae > Mesorhizobium > Mesorhizobium sp. M0185. Next base: position 38,260 of record NZ_JAMYSY010000009.1, read on the forward strand.
TGAAAAGCTAGAACACCATGACCTCACCGATGTTCGAAAAGATCGCGCTGGTCGGCATCGGCCTGATCGGCTCGTCGCTGGCCCGCGTCATCCGCCGCGAGGGACTCGCCGGCCAAGTCGCGATTTCGACGCGCAGCGACGCGACGCTGGCACGCGCGAGCCAACTCGGCCTTGGCGACACCTATACGACGGATGCGAAAGAGGCGGTTCGCGATGCTGATCTGGTTATCGTTTCGGTGCCGGTCGGCTCTTCAGGCACGGTCGCCGCAGAGATCGCGCCGGCGCTGAAGAAGGGCGCCATCCTCACCGATGTCGGCTCGACCAAGGCGTCGGTGATCGCGCAGATGCAGCCGCACGTGCCTGATGGCGTGCACTTCATCCCTGCCCATCCTTTGGCCGGCACCGAAAAATCGGGACCGGACGCCGGTTTTGCCGAACTGTTCGAGAACCGCTGGTGCATTTTCACGCCGCTGCCCGGCACCGATCCCGCAGCACTGGAAAAGCTCTCGGAATTCTGGCGCCGCTGCGGCTCCAACATCGATACGATGGACCCGCAGCATCACGACATGACGCTGGCCATCGTTTCGCACCTGCCGCATATCATCGCTTACAACATCGTCGGTACCGCCGACGATCTGGAGTCGGTGACCAAGTCCGAGGTCATCAAATACTCGGCTTCCGGCTTTCGCGACTTCACCCGTCTCGCGGCGTCCGACCCGACCATGTGGCGCGACGTCTGCCTGCACAACAAGGACGCCATTCTCGAAATGCTGGCGCGGTTTTCCGAGGATCTGTCCTCGCTGCAGCGGGCGATCCGCTGGGGCGACGGCGAAAAACTGTTCGACCTGTTCACCCGCACCCGCGCCGTCCGCCGCTCGATTATCGAGGCCGGCCAGGACATCGACGTACCGGATTTCGGCCGCCAGGCGATCGAACATCCGCCGAAGGGATAGGCCGCGGTAAGCCGATCGCAGACCGGCCCGGCTTAGAGCGGTTCATCGTTTCACAGAAACGCTTCAATCCCGATCTAAAGGCAAAATACCACCAGCTCACGGCCGACGGCAAAGCCTCAAAACTCGCCATCACAGCCATCATGCGAAAGCTCATCATCCTCGCAAACGCACTACTCAGGGACAATCGGACCTGGACACCATCTGTCCCTTGACCAACGCGGATACTTTAGTCGAGCGGCTTGATCTTGCCGAGCGGGATGAAGCCGAGCGAGGCCTTGCCCCTGACGATCTTCAGCGGCATCGACGGCTGGTTGCCGAGCAGCGCCAGTCCGGCAAAGCCGGTTTGGATCTGTTTCTTCTGCTCGGGGATGGCGGTGGCGAGGATTGCCGCCACGGCCTTTGGATCATTGAGCCTGATCGTCAGGTCGGCATTTATGAGACCGTCGTCATCGACCGACAGCGGTCCGGAAACGGTGATGCGCGCAGTTCCGGACGACAGATCGAGCTTGTGGATTTCGGCCGCCTGGCCGCGCAGGCTCTTCGGATTTGCCTTGATCAGCGTCACGCCGTTCTTCAGCGTCACGTCGCCGCTGCCGTCGAGCGGCGGCAAGACGCGCCCGTCGATGGCCGCCGCGTCGATTTCGAGATCGGTGAAATTGCCGGCATAGTCGATGTCCGGGCCGTTTGGGCGCAATTGCCCGATGGCAGTTCCGGCGCTGAACAGCGAGACGGGATCGGTGTCGTCTGCCGGATCGGTCTGGCCGGACAGGCCTTCTGCCTGCAGCGAGAGGCGCCTCGGCAGCGGCCAGGACAGCTTCATGTCGGCCCGCAGATCATCCCAGTCGATCCAGAGCGGGGTCATGCCGGGAACTGAGGTCCTGAGCGGCCCCCTGATCTCGGCGGCAGGCGACAAAAGCCGGGTGATCTGCGTGGCGGCGTTGATCTTGCCTGTCGATGCCGCGACGTTGCGGCTGTCGTCCTCGTAAGCCAGGCTGTCGCAGGAAAGGGTGAAGCTGAAGGGATAGCCGCTGACCGCGAGATTGGCGCAGTCGGCCCTGATGCCTTTGTCGTCGAGATCGGCGACCGCCTTGTCGGTCGCGCTCTCGACCAGGTCCGCCAGGTAGAACCAGCCCGCGCTGTAGATGCCGAACAGCACGAGAATGAAAGCGGCAAGCCACAACAGGCGGCGACGTTGGCTGGGCGGCGGGCGCTCGTCACTTGACGTCATGCTGCGGCTTTCGTTAACGCGGGTGGCAGGGGCGGGCTGTCGCTTGCGGCAACAACAGGTAGACGGACTGAAACACCACCGGTGAGGTGGTCGTCACAATCAGGCTTGGCGATATGGGCGATTTTTGGGTTTTTGGCTACGGCTCACTGATCTGGCGGCCGGGATTCGCGCATGTCGAGACGCGGCGCGCCCGCCTGCATGGCTACCGCCGTTCGCTCTGCGTCTATTCTTTCGTGCATCGCGGCACGCGCGAACGGCCGGGCCTGGTGCTCGGCCTCGACCGCGGCGGCTCCTGCATTGGGCTGGCGTTCCGGGTTCCAGGCGAGCTGCGCAACGAGGTCATCACCTATCTGCGCGAACGCGAGCTGGTCACCAACGTCTATCTCGAACGTGTGCTCCGCATCCGCCTCGATAACGAGGAGACGGACAGGCGCGGCACCAATGGGGGCGAGACGGTGGAAGCCGTGGCCTACGTTGTCGACCGCAGCCATGAGCAATATGCCGGTGCGCTCGACGCTGCCGAGGCGGCGGCTGTCGTCCGCGGCGCCGTCGGCCAGTCGGGGAGGAATGAGGATTACGTGCTCAGCACGCTGGAGCACCTCGAAGCACTGGGTATAAGCGACCACTGGCTGGAAGAAGTGACAAGACGGGTCGCGACGTAGCTTCTTTTACCGTTGACGATGATGATTTCGGTGTCGTGATGCGGGCTACATCCCGAAAATCTGTTTGCCAAGATCGGCGCGATCCAGGCTGTTTGCCACGGCCAGCTTGAACTCGGTCAGCGGGTGGAGACCGCCGACAGGAACGTGGAAGCCGGGCTGGCCGAAGATGTCGATGATCTCGCGTAGCACAGGCCGGTCGGCTTCGACCGGCGGCGAAAAGAAATAGCGATAGATATTCGCCCTGATCTCGACGCCGCTCAGCAACACATCGAAATTGTGCAGTTCGAAGCGCTCGGCACTCATGCCGCCATTGATCACCATCTGCCCGCCGAGCGCCAGGGTGCGGATCAATTCGCCGCTGACAGGTCCGCCGACATTGTCGATAATCCCGTTCAATCCGGCGCCACCGGTGATATCCATCACCGCTTCCCGGATACTTGCCTTCAAGTCAGAAAGGTCAAGAATGGCGGCGGCGCCAAGCGTCTTCAGATCGAAGCTTTGGTGCGAGCGCCGCACCAGCGCGATGACGTTGATACCGCGTCGTTGGGCGAACTGCATCACCATTGTCGAAATTGACGAATAGCCGGCCGTGACAGCCAGCCACTGGCCAGGCCGCACACGGGAATCCACCAGCAGATCCCACGCGGTAATGGGGTTCACCATCTGCCCGGCGCGTTCGACCGGATAGCCGGCAAGCAACGGGATCAGCCATTCGGCGGGAATGGCCGCGTACTCGGCCCAACTGCCATAATAGCTGAATGCGACAAGCGTGCCCGGTTCCAGCAAAACGTCCGCGCCAACGGCTTCGACGATGCCGGCGCCATGGTTTCCCGCGATCTGCCGGGGAAAATGCGGCCTCTTCGGTTCGGGATAGAGGTTCTGGATAAACAGGAAGTCGCCCGGATTGATCGAGGCCGAGACCATCCTGACCAGCACCTCGCCGTCGCCGATCCGCGGCATCGGCAGGTCGTCCATATAGAGCACGTCGCGCGGCGAGCCGATGGCGTCAAATACAATTGCTTTCATTCCGATCTCCACAACAAACGATCCGGGGCAAACAGTCCCGGCTTGGCCGAGATTTGCGTCGGCGCCGCGGAACCTATGGCCGGCCGGCAAAGGTCTGAATTGGCAGATTTGACAATCTATGTGCTAAACTTGCCAGATTGTTTCCTCAGAGGGTACTGGTTTGGAAATTCGGGACAGCGTCTTGAAGCCCGACACGGCGCGGCGGGTCGCGGTTTTGTGAAGCGGCGGCGGGCTGGAAAAGAGGCTATGCGTTTGACGTTGCCACGGTGCGACATAGGTTAGCCCGGTCGGCGGCTCCCACCCGCCCCAGCATGAATCACCATGGAGATCAGCCTTGCAGAAACGTCGTCTCGGTCGCACCGACCTATCCATCGCGCCATTGGTTCTGGGCGGCAATGTGTTCGGCTGGACCGCCGATGAGAAAACCTCGTTCGACCTACTCGACCGCTTTGTCGACGCTGGCCTCAACGCCATCGACACGGCCGATTCCTATTCGCGCTGGATTCCCGGCCACGAGGGCGGCGAATCCGAAACCATTATCGGCAAATGGATGAAAAGCCGCGGCAACCGCGACAAGGTTGTCGTTGTCACCAAGGTCGGTTCGGATATGGGGCAGGGCAAGAGGGATCTGTCCGCCGCCTACATCGAAAAGGCCATCGACGCCTCGCTGAAGCGGCTGCAGGTCGATAGCGTCGATCTCTATCTGTCGCACTGGCCCGACCCGGCGACCCCTTATGAGGAAACGTTCGGCGCCTACCAGAAACTGCTCGACAAGGGCAAAATCCGTTATGCCGGCGCTTCCAACCTCGACGCCGCCCAGTTGCGGGCCGCACTTGACGTAGCAAGCCTGCGCGGTCTGCCGCGCTACGAGGTGCTGCAGCCGGAATACAATCTCTACGACCGCTCGTCCTTCGATGGTCCGCTGCGCGATCTGTGCGCGGCCGAGGACATCGGCGTCATCACCTATTTCAGCCTCGCCAAGGGGTTTCTGAGCGGCAAGTACCGGAGCGAAGCCGATCTCGGCAAAAGCCCGCGCGGCAGTGGTGTGAAAGGGTATCTCAACGCGCGCGGCATGCGCATTCTCTCAGCGCTCGACGCGGTGTCGGCCAGACATTCGGCCAAGCCGGCGGAAGTGGCGCTTGCCTGGGTCATGGCGCGGCCCGGCGTCACCGCTCCGATCGCCAGCGCGACGACGCTCGACCAGCTCGACAGCCTGGTGCGTGCCGCATCGTTGCAGCTCAGTCCGGACGATATCGTCGAGCTCGACAAGGCCAGCGCATAGCCGCGCACGATCGTTCAAGACCGGCGCCGCTGCCTTACCCTACCGTCCCTGCCTCGTCACAGGATGCAGGGACGCCGCATGGCCGGACAGGGTCTTCTCGATCAGCAGCTATGGGAGCGATTGCTGGCGCTTGTGCTGGCATCGGCCATCGTTATGGGCAGCCCAGGGCCGGCGACGATAAGTGTCACCGCGATCGGCGCCGCGTTCGGCCTGCGCGATTCGCTCCGTTATGCCTCGGGAATCGTTGTCGGGACGGTCCTCGTGCTTTTGGTCGTGGCGACGGGCATCATGGCCGTTCTCACCGCGCTGCCGAAGCTCGCAGCGCTGTTGGCGGTCGCGTCAGCAGCCTACATCCTCTATCTGGCGTTCAAGATTGCGACGCCGCCGCCACTGGCGGCACGCATTGGTGGGGCGGCGCTTCCCACTTTCCTGGGCGGGTTCCTTCTGGCCGTTGCCAATCCGAAAGCCTATGTGGCGATTGCCGCCGTGTTTGCCGGCGCGTCTTCCGGCGCCGGCGGTCTTGCTATTTCAGCCAAGCTGGCGGTCCTCGCCTTGATGATTGTTGCCATTCATCTCTTGTGGCTTCTCGCCGGCGCGGCTTTTGCACGTTTGCTGCGCAAACCGCTGGCGTCGCGGATCATCAATCTGGTGTTTGCCGTGACGCTGGTTGCAACAGCCGCCCTGGCTGCCTTGCCGTGAGCCTTTCTGGCATCCGCGGTGGGTGTCTCAGTCTTTCAATTCAGGTTTCGCGTCCAGCTCACCAAGCCGTTTCACCGCCGTCGGCGGCATCGGCGGCGGGTTCGGTGTCTGCGCCGCTTCGACGAGGAGCTGGTCGCAGGCGGCCTCCGTCTCGCCGATCAGCCGTTGCATGAATTCGTCCTTGCCGAGGCCGGGCGGGATCGGTGGCAGGAAGCGCGCCTTGATCGTGCCGGGATAGCGCAGGAATTTGCGGCGCGGCCAATAGAGGCCGGCGACGTGAGCGACCGGCACCACCGGAATGCCAAGTTGCGCGTAGAGTTCGACGATGCCGTATTTGTAGACCGGTTCGTCGCCCGGCGCGCGGCGGGTGCCCTCGGGATAGATGATCAGCTGGCGCGGATTGCGCGCCAATTCCTGTTTGGTCGCGGCGATCACCGTCTTCAATGCCTTCGAGCGGCTGCCGCGGTCGACAGGAATCATCCGCATCTTCAAAATGTACCAGCCGAAGAACGGGATCCAGGTCAGCTCCCGTTTCAATATGTAAACGGGATCGTCGAGATAAGGCAGGAAAGCGATCGTGTCCCAGAAGGACTGGTGCTTCGGCGCCAGGATGAAGGAGCCGTCAGGCAGGTTTTCCTGGCCGGTGATCTCACTTCTGGTGCCGGCGATCTTGTCGTAGAGCCACATGCTGGTGCGCGACCAGAATTTCGGCACGAACCAGGCGCGATGGCGTGGCGACAGGAAATAATACGGGGTCCAGAGGATCATCTGGACGATCAAATTGAGGTAGAAGGCGAGATTGAACGCCAGCGAGCGGAAATACAGCATACAGCAAGTGCCCGGTGAGGAGGTGTGCGTTGGTTACACCAAGCGCCGGCAAAAAGGAAACGCTGCGAGGCGGGCGATCGGCCCGGCCTTGCGATGGGCCGTCTTCGTCACGTTTGCCACGCCGCCTGCAGCAGGCGCTGTCTCAGGCGCGGGGCGGCGAAGTCGAGGAATGCGCGCAGCTTCACCGGCAGTAGCCCCTGGCCGGCATGGACGAGGCTCACCGGCCATGGGTCTGGCTCAAACTCTTGAAGCACCGGGCGCAGCCTACCCGACCGGACTGCGGCGGCGATCTGGTAGGAAAGCAGCCTCGTCACGCCGACGCCGGCAATCGCCGCATCGATCGCTGCCTCAGCCGTGTTGACCCGTAACCTGGAGCGGACCGGCACGCTGACTTCGGTCTTGCCGGTGGCGAAGCTCCAGGCTGCGGCGGTGAGCCCTTCAAAGGCGATTGCACTGTGTGCTGCAAGCTCCTGCGGCGTTTTCGGCGTGCCGTGCTCGGCGAGATAGGCCGGGCTCGCGCAAACGACGCGGCGGATCGAACCCAGGCGGGTGGCGATCAGGCTCGAATCGGCAAGCTCGCCGATGCGGACGGCGAGGTCGATGTGCTCTTCGACCAACTGGGTTATCCGGTCGGCGAGTGTCAGCCGCACACCTACCTCAGGATAGACGGAGAGGAAGCTGGTGATGACCGGCAGCACATGCAGGCGGCCGAAGACGATCGGCGCAGTGACGATCAGTTCGCCGGTCGGGGCGCTGTATTCGCCGGCGGCTATTCGCTCGGCCTCGCCGACCTCGTCGAGAATGCGACGACACGCGGCGAGATAGGCATGGCCCGCATCGGTCAGCGACAGCTGCCGCGCCGTGCGGTTCAACAGCCGTGTCTTCAGATGCCGCTCCAGGTCCGAAACCTTGCGGCTGACCGTCGTCAGCGGAATGCCGAAGCGGCGCCCGGCAGCCGAGAGGCTGCCTGTCTCCGCCGCGGCAACGAAAAGCGACATGGACTGGAGGCGATCCATAGCTCTCCCGAAAATTTGCCCTCCCGAAAAACGGAAGGATAGATTGCAGATATGGCATCTGCATCTCGAAGATGGAAGGACCTATTTCCTTACTAGCAATGCAGCGCAGCTCGGCGCTTGAGGAGGCTTCCATGAACGCTCACACCAGCGATGTTGCTTTCACCCCGACGGTGAAGGCGATTCAGGCGCGCAAGGGCTCGCGCCAGGCCTATGCCCGTGTCGAGGAGCGTGGCGGCTGGCAGGCGGTAATCACGCCCGATCTCGCCGCCTTCATCGAGGCGCAGACCAGCGTCTTTCTGTCGACCGCCAATGCGGACGGGCAGCCTTACATCCAGCATCGCGGCGGGCCTGCCGGTTTCCTCAAGGTGCTCGACGAACGGACGATCGGCTTTGCCGATTTTTCCGGCAACAGGCAGTTCATCACCCAGGGCAACCTCAGCGACAACCCACAGGCTTTCCTATTCCTGATCGATTATGCGCACCGGCAGCGCATCAAGATCTGGGGCAGGGCGCGCGTCGTCGAGGGCGATGCCGAGCTGACGGCAAAGCTGATGCCGCAAGACTATAAGGCGCGACCCGAGCAGGTTATCCTGTTTACGGTTTCGGCTTGGGATTCAAATTGCTCGCAGCACATCCCGCAGCGTTTCGAAGCTGCCGGCGTGGCGGCGGCGCTGGGCGAACGCGACAAGCGCATCGAACGGCTCGAACAGGAGATCGCACGCTTGCGATCAGATGCAGCAGCCAGGGAATAAGAGCTAGGGAATAAAAGTGCCGGTGCCGTTCAGTTTCCGCCCGCGGCGTCGGCCAGCGTGACGCCGTTGGGCGATTGCTTCACCGGCATGATGCCGCGCGCCAGCGCCAGCAGGTATTTGTTGTATTCGGTGAACAGCACGCGCAGCGCTTCCGGCTTGGTCAGCCAGCCGCCATTCTCGAGGTTGGTGTTGACCACCGGATAGGGCTCGAGCCTGGCGCCGTGCAGCAGCCGGCCCATTTCCAGCAAGCTACGCGGCATATGATAATTATTGGTGACGAGAATGACCGTGCCGTAGGCATGGTCCTCGACCCATTTGGCACTTTCCTCGGCATTGCCGATCGTGTCGAGCGCGGCGCGGTCGATGTCGACGCAGCAGGAAAACAGCCTCTTGTCGCCGCCGGTCGCGGCCTGAAGCTGGCGGCGGCTGGCGGAGGGATGGACGCCGCTGATCAGCAGCCGCTCGCCCTTGCCTAACGCAAGCAGGCCCATCGCAGCGTCGAGGCGCGACTGGCCGCCGGTCAGCACGATGATAGCGTCGGCCCTTGCCGGATTGGCGGGCGTAGTCAGGCGGCTGACGGTATTGGCGAACCAGCCGAAGCCGGCGACAAACAGCGCCATAAAGGCGAGCAGAAGGAGAGCCGAGATGCGCAAGGAGCGGGCTGCCAGCAGCCGCCCATGTTTGGCGAACTGATCCGGCTTGGCAAATTCATCAGGCTCGGCGAATACAGGCGGGCGCGCAACCAGCACTGGCATGCATCCAGCGGTATCGGTCGAGTCCCGAACGTCCATCATGAAATGGTTAATCCCGAAATACGGCCTTTGGTAGGAAAAAAATGCAATTTTCGTGACGATGCGTTTCCATCCGTGATCGATCTTTCCTTTAGCCGGCGTCCGGCTGGCGAATGTCGATGTCGCTGAGATAGGTAACCACGGTGAAATGGGAGGTTGCCGCCGTCAGCGCGCCGATCACCAGCACCATGACAGCGACCCCGAGATAACCCGCCGAGCCGATGGCGAAATTGCCGAACAGGGCGGTCGCCTGGTCGGCCTGCGGCGTTGCCATGTTGCGTGACGACCACCAGGAGAAGACGATGAAGACCAGGATCGCCGCGGCGCCGCCTGCCGCGGCGCCCTTCATGCCGGTGACCAGAAAATGCCGGCGGAATTCGCGCGCGATGAAGCGCGCCTCGGCGCCGACAAAATGCAGCACCTCGATGATGTGGCCATTGCCGGCCATGGCGCCGCGCGTTGCGAACACAACGGTCAGCACCGTCGCCGACAGCATCAGCGCCAGCACTGCGACACCGATCGTTACCGTGGTGCGGGCCATGGCAACCAGCCGGTCGACCCAGGTGCGATGATCGTCGAGCGAGGCACTCGGCAGCTTCGGCGTGATCGCCGCGCGCAGTGCGGCGAAATCGGGCGGACTATTCTCGTCGATGGTGATGATGATCAAGCGCGGCACCGGCAGCTCATCGATGTTCAGGCCCGAGCCCAGCCAAGGCTCGAGCAGCCGGGCCGTCGCTTCGTGGTCGACGATCCGGGCGCTTTTCACGCCAGGGAATTCGCCGGCGATCTGCGAGGCCAGCGCAAGTGCGGCCTCCATGTCGAGGCCGTCGACCGGCTTGATCTGGATTGTCGCTTCGCGCGAGATCTGGTTCTCCCAGACGGAGGCGGTGTCACGCACCAGCGTGACGGCGCCAAACGTCAGGCAGGACAGAAACGTCATGATGGCGATGACCAGCACCAGCGCCCGGCCGGCGATGTTCTGCGCCGGCACGATCGGCGCCATTTTGCGCTGGACGCGGGGCTTTGCCGCCGCGGCGTCCTGACCCTCGAAATGTTCGACGGAGAGCTCAGTCATAGATGTCCAGCCTTCCGCCGGCCAGGATCATTCGCCGTGCGTCGACCTGTTCCATCAGGCCGAGGTCGTGTGTGGCGATCACCACGGCGGTGCCCAGCCGGTTGAGCTCGATGAACAACCGCAGCAAGCGTCGTGCCAGCGGCGGGTCGACATTGCCGGTCGGCTCGTCGGCGAGGAGGATCTCGGGCTGCTCGATCAACGCCCGGGCGATGGCGGCGCGCTGCTTCTCGCCGCCAGACAGCACCGGCGGCAGCACATGCATGCGCTCGCCGAGGCCGACCCATTTCAGCAGCTCGGTGACGTCAGTGCGATAGGTCGCCTCCTCGCGGCCGCGCACGCGCAGCGGCAAGGCCACGTTCTCGTAGGTAGTCATATGGTCGAGCAGGCGAAAATCCTGGAACACCACGCCGATGCGACGTCTCAGATGCGGCAATTCGGTACGCGAGATGCGCGAGCGGTCCTTGCCGAAAATGGTGATCAGGCCGCGCGTCGGCTTCAGCGACATGAACAAAAGCCGCAGCAACGTCGTCTTGCCGGCGCCTGAAGGTCCGCTCAGGAACTGAAAGGAGCGCTCCGGAATGTGCAAGGAGATGTCGCGGAGAATCTCCGGACCCATGCCATAGCGGAGGCCGACATTTTCGAAGCGGATCACTTTCGACGACCTGAAATTCTCGGCGGCAAGATGCCAGCCCTTTCTGTGGAAAGACCATCGGCCGGCATGGTTAACCGACGGTTAATTTGGGGGCTTTTCGAGCGAGTCACAGGGGTTCCGGTGGGGAAGCGTTAACCATTTCCGTTTACCCAAAAGAAACGAAAAGCGAACAGGTGCGGTAGTGTTGGGCCATGATGGCTGAGGATCGAACCGCGCGCCCGGTTTCCGGCGAAATCATGACCGATCCGGCCGCCGAGCCGGAACGCATCATGCGCGACCTGACCGCCGAGGTTATCGATGCCGATTATGAGGTGCTGCCCCGCCATTTTACACGTCCAGACTTTGCGCCGCCGCCTGCGCGCATGATGTCCATGCCTTCGATCGAAGGCATGGACATGTTGCGCAAGCCCGAAACCGCCGTCGAACGGCCGTTGTGGGTGCATGGTGGGCCGATCTTCTGGATTGTCGGCGTCGGTGCCGCCTTTGCCGCCTTCTGGATTTCGGGCGGCCATGCGCTGGTTCGTTAGAGCGGCGCCAGAAAATCAACAGGTCACCAGATAAACGATCCGCTACGCGCTGCGGACACCCGACCGTTCGCGGGCGTCCTGCGAAAGATTTGGCCTTGCCAGCCGGCTCGACATGCCTAGAAACAGGTTGAAGACCGTTTCGGTCGGCTTCGCCTACAAGGCGATCATTTCTGGAAGGGCAGCCAATGCCAGTTGTGCGCGGCAAGGACATCGAAGTCCTGTTTTCGGCGTCCGCCATCGCGCGGCGGAACCTGGAACTTGCCAAGGAGATCGCCGGGCACGACTACCACGACCTTCTGGTAATCTCGGTGCTGAAGGGATCGTTCATCTTCGCCGCCGATCTTATCCGTGCCATGCACGATGTCGGCCTGTCGCCGGAGGTCGAGTTCATCTTCATCTCCAGCTATGGCGCCGGCATGACCAGCGGTGAGGTGAGGGTGCTGCGCGACATCGACAACGAGGTCGCCGGCCGCGATGTGCTTTTGATCGACGACATTCTGGAATCCGGCAAGACACTGAGTTTCACCCGCGACCTCATGCTGTCGCGCGGCGCGAGGAGCTGTGCCATCGCCGTGCTGCTCGACAAGCGCATGCGCCGCCAGACCACGCTCAACGCCGACTATGTCGGCTTTGACTGCCCCGATTATTTCGTCGTCGGTTATGGCATGGACGTCGCCCACGCGTTTCGCGAATTGCCGTTCGTCGGCATCGTCAAGGGCGACGCCTGAGGCCTTTTGATAGTTCTACTCCGGCGGCCACCTGTCGGTGCTCGCGGACTCGAACGTCCGCTCCGCTCCGGTTCTCGAAAACCACGCCATCTGACTCGGCGGAGCGAATTCTGAAAAGGCCTCATCGATCCTTGGCGCCTTCAGGAAACATCAACTTTTCCCCGCCAAATATGCTGCCCATGGCAAAGCTCCTGATCGTCGAGGACGATGAATCCGTCCGCACTCTCGCCGCTCGTGCGCTCGAACGTGCCGGGCATAATGTCACTGTTGCCGCCGACGGCGCATATGGCCTTTCTCTGATCCGGGCGGCGCAAGGGAGCTATGACCTTGTGCTGTCCGACATCCGCATGCCGGAGATGGACGGCATCAAGATGGCCAAGGCGGCAGCGGCGCTGTTCCCGGCGATGAAGATCATGCTGATGACCGGCTATGCCGACCAGCGCGAGCGCGCCGAGGAATTGGACGGCATTATTCTCGACGTCGTGCAAAAGCCGTTCACGCTGGCTGAAATCCGCGCCCGCGTCGAACAGGCGCTCGCCTGCTTCGCCTAAAGCCCAAGGCCGACCGCCTTCAGGCAGGGTCGCAGGTCGCCGTAATGGCTGGCGCGCCGCTCAGGCGCCGGCTGGCATTGAGGGCAAACAGGCCGGCGCCGATGATGAGGGCTGCGCCCGCCGCCGTCGCTGGTCGCGGCACTTCGGCAAAGAACAGAAAACCCCATAGCGGCGACCAGATGATACCGGTGTATTCGAAGGTGGCGACGCTGTTGGCGGGCGCCAGCCGGTAGGCCTGCGACAACAGGATCATGCCGGCCGAGGCAACGAAGCCGCATGCCCCCATCTTGAGGAGATCCGGCGTCGCCGGCCAGACCCATGGCCGGACGAGGAATTCGAGACTCGGATGCACGGCGTGGTCAATGCCTGCCAGCCAAAACAATGCCGCCACAAATGCGGCGCCGACCAGATAAGCGCCGTTCTGATAGAAAGCCATGACAGTCGAGGATTCGGTGTCGCCGATCTTGCGTGCCATCAGCTGCGAGAAACCGTAGAGCAGAGCCGAACCTAGCGACAGCAGCGCTGCCCAGTCGAACAAGCCGGCGCCCGGGCGCACCATCACCAGCACGCCGAGCATGCCGACCAGGACGGTGGCGAGCGCCTGCCAGGACACGCGTTCGCCGAGATAGGGGCCGGCCAACGCCATGATGAACAGCGGCGCCATGAAATAGAGCGCCACCGCGTCAGCCAGCGGCAGGGCGGCGATTGCCAGGTAGTAGGCCGTATAGGAGGTGAACTGGATGAAGGCGCGCATCGTCAGCATGCCGAACCGCTTCGACAGGATTGCCTGCAATCCGACATCGGCGTGGACAAGGAAAACCAGGATCGGCAGGGCGACGATCGAGCGGATCGCCATCACCTCGGTGACCGGATAGTGGCTCGACACCGCCTTGACCAGCGGGTCCTGCAGCGAAAAGACCAGCACGCCGAGACAGAGGCTGAGGATGCCGAGCACAAGCCGATTCTGCATAGGCGCTCCTGTCTCCCGCGTGCGCGGCCGAAAGCAGGCCTGCATCCGGGTAAAAAGAACCCGCCACCGTTTCGGGCAGCGGGTACGAGTGAGGACTTTTGATTGGTCCGCAGCCGATTTCGCGGCCGCATATCCAATGGGTAAGGCGACTATCGTCCGCCGTTTGACATGTTGCAAACGAATTGGAATGATGCCAGCAATCAGATTTTCTTATGGCGGGCACATGCGACCCAATCTCGACAGCGACCTGTTGCGCACCTTCGTGGCGGTCGCCGACACCGGCAATTTCACCAAAGCGGCGGAGCGGGCCGGCCGCACCCAGTCGGCGGTCTCGATGCAGATGAAGAGGCTCGAAGGCATGATCGGCGACAGCCTGTTCGAGCGCGGGTCGCGCGGTGTAGCGTTGACGCAGCGCGGCGGCGAACTCATCGCCAACGCCAGGCGCATCGTTTCACTGCTCGACGAGACGGCGGCATCGATGGTCGCGGCGCCGCTTGGCGGGCCGGTGCGCATCGGTATCCCGGAGGAATATGGCCACGCGATCCTGTCGCGGGCACTCGGCGCCTTTGCCAAGCGCCATCCTCAGGTCGACATCACCGTCCGCTACGCGCATTCCGGTGCGCAGATCGCGGCGCTCGCCGCCGGCGAGCTCGATCTGGCGGTGGTGTTCGAATGGCAGGATCTGTCAGGCGGTGAGGTGCTGATGCATGACCCGACCGTATGGGTGACGTCGGAGCTGCATCACATGCATGAGGAGCGGCCGGTGCCGATCGCGCTCTACAACCGTGCCGGTTGGTGCAAGGATTTCGCTATAAAGTCGCTGGAACAGCGCGGTCTCGCCTATCGTGTCGCCTACACCAGCGATACCAATGGCGGCCTGCGGCTCGCCGTCACCTCCGGGTTGGCGATTGCGCCGATCTCGCGCAGCAACATCCCGGCCGGCTGCCGCGAGCTTACGGCCGCCGACGGGTTCGGCGACATCGATTCCTCGAACGTGGTGCTGCGGCGCAATCCGAACGCTTCCGGCGAGGCCATCGACGGCATGGAAGAGGCGATCCGCGAGGCGTTCACCAACCGTTAAAACGTGCCGCTCAGTCCGGCGGTGGCGGCCTCCACGGACCGCACGGCGATCTTCCGAATATTGGGGGGCAGCCTTACTTCAGCTCCAGCAACCGCTCCAGATAGCTGCGCTCGATATCGGGGCTGAGCGCGTTGCCGAGCCGCTTGCGGATCGCTTCGAGGATCTGGCGGGCACGCTGCATGTCGATCTCGTCGGGCACTCTCACCGAACTTCCGTCGTCGGGACCCTCGCTGGTGCGGGGCCGCCCGAGCGGGTCACGGTCGGCATTCTGCTGGCGTCCGCCCTGGCCGTTGCCGCCCTGGTCGCCTTGCATCGCCTGCAGTTGCTTCATCATGTCCTTGGCGCCCCTGCGCAAGGCCTCCAATGCGCGGCCCTGGTGACCGACGGCCTGGTCGCCTTCGCCCTCGCCGAGCGCCTGTTCGGCATTGCCCATGGATTTGCCGGCCTCGCCAAACCCCTCATTGGGGTCGAGGCCCATGCCTTCGAGGCTCTTCCTCAATTGATCGAGCTCGCTCTGCAGCTTGCCCTGGCCTTCCTGCAATTGCTTCAGCGCGTCAGCAAATTCCTGCGGCGTCATCGGGTTCGGCCGGCCGAGCGGATCGCGGTCGTCACCCGGGCCGGGCTTGCCCTCTTCGCCCATCGGGCCTGGCTCACCGTTCTCGCCGAGCTGCTCGTCGCGGTTCTGCCCGCGCTGTTGCTGGCCGCGCTGCATCTGGTCCATACGGAAAGTGTCGTTCATCATCTCCTGCTGGCGCCGCATGATCTCGCCCAGCTTGTCCATCTGCTGGCGCATCTCGCTGTCTTGCTGGCCGCCTTGCTGCTGGCGGCCTGCCTGCAGATTGTTCATCATGTCCTGCAACTCGGACAGCAATTGCTGCGCCTGGTCGCGATTGCCGGATTTCGCCAGGTTCTCGATCTGGTCCATCATGCGGTCGATGTCGCTCTGGCGCAGTTCCTGGCCGTTCTGCTGCATCTGTGGCGCATTCGGATTCTGCTGCGCCCGCGCCGCGAATTCCTGCAGGAACTGATTCATCGCCTCGCGCAGTTCCTTCATCGCCTTCTCGATCTCTTGGTCGCTGGCGCCGTTCTTGATCGCGTCCTGCAGCGCCTGCTGCGCCTGGCGCAGCCGCTTCTCGGCCGCCGACAGATTGCCTTCCTCGATGCCGAGCGCGATCTCCCAGAGGTAAGCGACCTCGTCGCGCAACTGGTCGTCGCTGTCTGCCATCTTCAGCCGGGTGCGGGCGCTCATGATGGCGAGGTAGTGCGCCATGTTGTCGAACGTGTCTTCCGGCCTGAGCGTGATTGCATCCATCAGGTCGAGCACGCGGTCCTTGGCATAGGCGTCGAGCGCCAGTATGCGGCGCTGCTCGACCACAGCCCGCGCCAACGGGTTGGAGAATGGCCGCTCCGGCATCACCAGCGTCTTGGTTTCGCTGGTCGCCGTGTGTCCGGCACCGTCGGTGGCGACAAGCGACAGCTTGACGTTGCCACCTGCCCAGACATGGTCGGTCAGATCCTTCGTCGTCTTAGCGGCATTGGCCTTGCCGCCGCGGCGCGGCAACGTCAGCGGCATTTCCGGCGGGCCATAGAGCGGATGCGCGTTGGGCACTTGCGGATCGGCCAATGCGAAAACCGCCTTGGCGGAGGCCGCGCCATAGTCGTCGTCGATCTGGTAGTTGAGTTCGAAGGCGCCGTTGACGGCGCGCTTCGGCTCGCCGACAAAGCGGATCTGCGGCGGCTTGTCGGGAATTATGGCGAAGGCCCAGCGGCCGAGCTCGCCGTCGCTGGACTGCAGCGTCAGCGTGCCGTCGGCCGTTAACTTGCCGCTGAACTGGCGCACGGTGGAAGGCGTTGTCGGACTTGCCTCAGTCTTGGCGGCTTGCGGCCCGGTCGGATCGATGGCGCGGGTGTTGCCGTCGGTGTCGGCGTAGCTCAGCGTTTCCTCGCCCGAACCGCCGGTGACGCGCAGCGACACATCGCTGCCCTCCGGAACCGTGAAGGCCGGCGGCGCTTGAGTGGCGTTGTTGGCCAGGACCGGGGCGTTCAGGAATACCGGCGGCCTGCCGGTATAGGCCGGCGGCGTCACCCAGGCATCAATGCGCGGCGGCACGACGTCGCGGGCGGCACGGGCAACAAAACCGTCGCTCAGCCTGCCGCCCGATGGCCCGAAGGAGAAGGCAAAGGCAGTGACCAACAAAAGCGCGGCAACGGCGCGCAGCGCCCACGGGTCGCGTTCCGGCACGCGTGTGCGCGGCACGTCGCCGCCAAGCTCGCCCAGCCGGTCCGCCATGCGCCGCTGATGCTCGCGCCACAGGGCTTGCGAAAAAATGCTTTCCTTGCCGCTCGGGCGATCGGTCTGGACCTGCACCGGGCTGTGCAGCAATCGGTTGGCCGCCTCGATGCGGCGGTCGACCTCGGCACTGGATGGCGTGCGGAAGAAACGCAGTGGATAGAGTGCGGCAAGCGCTGCGACGCCGAATGCCGTGATAAGACCGATCCGCGCCAGATCGGGCAAAAATGGGAACAGGCCGAGCCACGAAATGCTGAGGAACAGGCTGGCGACGATGATCAGTGGCAGCAGCAATGGCCAGCCGCGTTCGACGATTATCGAGACCTGCGTCCCCAGCCGGCTCAAGGCAAGGCGCCTGGCCAGACTGCGATCGCTGGTGAAAATGGGTCGTTGTGTCATCGGCCCTTCCTGGCCGGGCGGGATAGCCCAGGCCTCACGAGTCTATCGCATGGGCCCGAAAAGTCGATTTTCGGGAAGCACGATGCGAAGACCTAAAATCTTAGCGCGTACTTCGTGCGTCCAAGCGGATGCACATCGCCCTAAGGATACCAACAAACACGGCGAAGGCGAGGCGGTTCCCCAAAACGTGAACAATAATGCCCCGGATATTGTCAGAATTTCGCCGGATTGGCGTTTGCGCCGCAGACCAGTACGGCAACGCGCTCGCCTGCAGCCGGTGCGTAGCGGCCGGACAGGAGCGCCGCGAAGGCGGCCGCACCGCCCGGCTCGGAGATGATTCGCACGCGGTCCCACAGCGCCGCCTGGGCGGCGATAATGTCGTCGTCGCCGACCAGGATCGAGCGCTCGACGAATGCCTCGGCGATAGGAAACATCATTTCGCCGACACGCTTTGGCGCGAGCGAATCGGCGGCGATGCCCTCAGCCGGCGCGTCGACGGGTCGGCCCGCCTCGAAGGCGCGATGAAGCGTCGGCGCACCCTCCGGCTCGACCGCGATGATCCTGATGCGGCCGGAAAACCAGGCAGCGATGCCGCCGATCAGCCCGCCGCCGCCGACGGCGACCAGCAGGGTGTCGAGCTTCGGCAGGTCGGCCTCGATCTCGAGGCCGAGCGTGCCTTGCCCGACCAGCGTCTCCTCCTGGTTGAAGGCGTGGATCTGCAGCGCGCCGGATTTTTCGGCGAAGCTCTCGCTGGCACCCAGCGCCTCGGCATAACGGGCGCCGCCGACGATCAGCTCGGCGCCGTAGCCGCGGATGCGGTCCAGCTTGGCCTGCGGGCTCACTTCGGGAACAAAGATGGTCGCCTTGTGGCCGAGCCGCATGGCGGCATAGGCGACGGCCGCACCGTGGTTGCCGCCCGATGCGGCGACGACGCCGGCCGCAGGAACCGGCCGTTCGAGGAGGTTGGTGAACGCACCACGTACCTTGAACGAGCCGGAATGCTGCAAGCACTCAAGCTTCAGGTCGACAGGCAGAGGCGGGCGGCCGAAATCTGCCATGTCGACGCGCAGCACCGGCGTGTGGCGCACGAAGGGCCGGATGCGGGGTTCTATCGCCGCAATGCGCTCGCGTGTGATCGTGTGGCCGTGCAGCATGCTTTCACTCCCAGAGTTGACATTCAGAGTTGACATAACTTAGTAACTTGGCAAAGTGCCTAAATGCAAGAGATCGATGTCTTCAAAGCAATCGCCAACGAGCGCAGGCTGCAGATCCTCGATTGGCTGAAGGACCCGCGAGCGCATTTTCCGTCGCAGACGGACGGCGATCTGGTCGAGGACGGCGTCTGCGCGCTGCTGATCGCGGAAAAGCTGGGGATCACCCAGGCAACGCTCAGCGAGCATATGCGCGTGCTCACCCAGGCAGGGCTTTTGCGCAGCAAGCGCATCAAGCAGTGGATATTCTATCGCCGGAATGAGGACAGAATCGCCGAGACCAGGGCGCTCATTCAGCACCGGCTGTAGCTGCAGAGTTCTACTCCAACCAGTCCGGCACCGAGTCCAGTCCGATCAGCTCGTCATAGGTCTGGCGCGGGCGCACAACGTGGAAGCGGTCGCCGTCGACCAGCACTTCCGGTACCAGCAGCCTGGTATTGTAGGTGCCGGCCTGAACGGCGCCATAGGCGCCGGCGGTGGAGACAGCGATCAGGTCGCCGGATTTCAGCCGGGGCAGGTCACGGTCGAGCCCGAGATAGTCGCCGGTCTCACAAACCGGGCCAACGACGTCGACCTTCATGCGTGGTGCAGCGGCCGGCTGCTGCGCCACCGGCCTGATGTCGTGGAAAGCGTCGTAAAGCGTCGGCCGGATCAGGTCGTTCATCGCGGCGTCTACGACGAGGAAGTTCTTGGCGTCGCCCTCCTTCACGAAGATCACCTGCGAGACCAGGATGCCGGCATTGCCGACGATCAGCCGGCCTGGCTCGAACGTCACTTTCAGCCCAAGTTTGGCAACATGCTTCCTGACGATCTGGGCATAGGCATCGGGCAAAGGCGGCGGGTTGTTGTCGACGCGGTAGGGAATGCCAAGGCCGCCGCCGACATCGATGTGCTCGATGGCATGACCGTCGGAGCGCAAGGCGCCGACCAGCTCCACCAGCAGCGCAAAGGCGTCGTCGAAGGGCTGCAATTCGGTGATCTGGCTGCCGATATGGGTGTCTATGCCGGTGACCTTGATGCCCGGCAGCTCAGCCGCGCGCGCATAGACCTTCCGCGCATGCTGCCACGGAATGCCGAACTTGTTCTCGGCCTTCCCAGTCGAAATCTTCTTGTGCGTCCTGGCGTCGACATCCGGATTGATGCGCAGCGAGATCGGCGCGATCTTGCCCAGCGCGGTGGCGCGGGCCGACAGCAGCTCCAGCTCCGGTTCGGATTCGACGTTGAAACAGAGAATGCCGGCCGAGAGCGCAAAATCCATTTCGCGAGCGGTCTTGCCGACGCCCGAAAACAGGATCTTGCTTGCCGGGATGCCGGCCGTCAAAGCGCGGCGCAATTCGCCCTCCGAGACCACGTCGGCGCCGGCGCCGAGCCTTGCCAGCACCCTCAGCACGGCCTGGTTGGAATTCGCCTTCATGGCATAGCAGACGAGAGCATCGAGCCCGGCAAAGGCCTCGGTGAAGACGCGAAAATGCCTGGTCAGCGTCGCCGTTGAATAACAGTAGAACGGCGTGCCGACGCTGGCGGCGATGTCTGATATCGCCACGTCCTCGGCATGCAGCGCGCCGTCGCGGTAGTCGAAATGGTTCACGAGATTGGTCCGAAATCAGAGCAGCGGGTCGAGGATGAATTTCTTGTCCTCGACAGGTTTTTCCGGCTCCGGCGGCAAAGGTTGCTTGGCCTTCTCGGCGTCCTTGCGGGCCTGCACGGCTGCCGCGTACGGCGTGTCGAGCGCAGCCTTCCTGCCGCAGGCCGCAACGGTGGCCATTGCCGCCAGCAGCGTCAGCGTCACCAAAATCCTGCTTCCGGTCATCGTGCCATCCGTCCGAAACTGTTGCCCGCAGCCGCTTCTAGCCGAGTTTTGCGGCCATTGCACCCCGCGTCTTACGCCTTGGCGAGCCGCTTTTTCCAGTAGCGGATCTGCTTGCGCACCTCGGACGGCGCGGTGCCGCCGAAGCTCGTGCGGCTCTTTACAGAATTCTGCACGGCAAGAACCGAAAACACGTCGGCGCTGATACCGGGGTGAATGGACTGCAGATCCTCCAGCGAAAGCCTGTCGAGCCCGATCTTCCTGTCCTCGGCCAGCGCCACCGCCCGGCCAGTGATATGGTGCGCCTCGCGGAACGGCAGGCCGAGCGTGCGCACCAGCCAGTCGGCGAGGTCGGTCGCAGTCGAATAGCCGGCGCCGGCCGCCTTTTTCATCGCAGCAGTGTTCACCGTCATGTCGCGCACCATGCCGGTCATTGCCGCCAGCATCAGGTCGAGCGTCTCGGCCGCGTCGAAGACGGATTCCTTGTCTTCCTGCATGTCCTTGCCATAGGTCAGCGGCATGCCCTTCATCACCGTCAGCAGGCCGACGAGATGGCCGGTGACGCGGCCGGTCTTGCCGCGCACCAGTTCGGCAGCGTCCGGGTTCTTCTTCTGCGGCATGATCGACGAACCCGTCGAGAAACTATCCGATAGCCTGACGAAGCCGAATTGCGGCGTCGACCAGATGATGATCTCTTCGGCCAGCCGCGACAGATGCGTCGCGCAGATCGCCGCCAAGCCCAGGAACTCGAGCGCGAAATCGCGGTCCGAAACACTGTCGAGCGAATTGCGCATCGGCTCGCGGAAGCCAAGCGCCTTCGCCGTCTGGTGCCGGTCGATGGAAAAGCTGGTGCCGGCAAGGGCGGCGGCGCCGAGCGGGCTTTCATCCATCCGCTCAATCGCATCGCGGACGCGCGACAGGTCGCGTGCAAACATCTCGACATAAGCCATGCAGTGGTGGCCGAAGGTCACCGGCTGCGCCGCCTGCATGTGGGTGAAGCCCGGCATCACCGTTGCCGCATGCTCCTCGGCCCGATCCAGGAACGCCGTGATCAGGCCCTTCAGCGCCTCGGCGACACGAAAGCATTCGTCCTTGACCCACAGCCTGAGGTCGACCGCCACCTGGTCGTTGCGCGAGCGGGCGGTATGCAGGCGGCCGGCGGCGGGGCCGATCAAATCGGCCAGACGGGCCTCGACATTCATGTGGATGTCTTCCAGCCTGGTCGAGAACTCGAAGGTGCCGGCCTCGATCTCTGCGAGGATCGTGTTCAGCCCGTGAGCGATTTTTTCTTGATCGGCCGCCGAAATAATGCCCGTTTGCGCCAGCATCTGGCTATGGGCGATCGAGCCGCGAATATCCTGCGCATAGAGTTTGCGGTCGAACGAGATCGACGCGTTGATCGCTTCCATGATTGCGGCCGGACCCGAGGCAAAACGTCCGCCCCACATCTGGTTGCTGGCCTTCTTGTCGTTCATCGCTATAACCCGTGCTCCGGAGCAGTTTTTCAAAAATGGCAGACGGCAATAGATTTTTCCCGGCTTTGCGTCTCATCCTCGCCGCTTTGGTTGCGGGCGTGCTGGCCGGCGCGGTCGCGGTATATGTCAGGGAAAGCAGTTCTGGCAACAAGGCGCCCGCGCAAGTGGCCGCCGGCGGCGGCAAGGACGACGTCGCCTGCGCCGCCAAGACCGACCGTGCCAAGAAGATCGCCGCCGCTGCCACCGGCCAGGTTGCCGCGCTTTTGCCGGCGGATCCGCCGCAATCGCTGAAAAGCCTTGCCTTCAACGGCCCCGACGGCAAGCCGACGACGATCGCCGATCATGCCGGCAAGACGGTGCTGCTCAATCTGTGGGCGACATGGTGCGCACCTTGCCGCGCCGAAATGCCGGCGCTCGATGCGCTGCAGAAGGAGATGGGCAGCGATGCGTTTCAGGTTGTTGCCGTCAACGTCGATGCCGGCGACGATGCCAAACCGAAGAAGTTCCTGGAGGACACCGGCGTCAAGTCGCTCGGCTACTATCGCGATGCCACGATGGCGCTGTTCAACGACGTCAAGACGCGCGGCCTGGCGCTCGGTCTGCCGGTCACCATGCTGATCGATGGGCAAGGCTGCCTGATCGCCCATATGAATGGCCCGGCCGAATGGTCGGGGCCGGATGCCAAGCGTCTGGTCGAGGCGGCGCTTCAGCCGGGATAGGCTCAGACCGTGCGCAGGCGCGGCTTGAGCACGGCAATGCTTGCGCCGCGTCGGCTGGCGGTGCGGATTGCCGGAGCGGCCACGCCCGTCAGTTCCCCGAATGTCTCGATCGGAGCCGGTTTGCCGAGGTAGTAGCCTTGCCCGATCTCGCAAGCCTCGGCGTCCAGGAACTGCAATTCACCCGGCGTCTCGATGCCTTCTGCCAGAACCGGTAAGCCGAGACCGCGTCCAAGCCCCAGCACGGCGCGAACGATCGCCGCGAACTGGGCGTTCTTGTCGACCGATTTGATGAACGACCCGTCGATCTTGATCTTGTCGAAGGGAAAGGCGCTGAGGTTGGACAGCGAAGAATAGCCGGTGCCAAAATCGTCCATCGCCACATGCACGCCAAGCGCCTTGACCTGCCTCAAGGTTGCCAGCGCGCGCGGCATGTCCTTCACCAGGGCCGTTTCGGTGATCTCCAGTTCGAGCCTGCCGGGGGCCAGGCCGGATCTCGTCAATGCGTCGTGCACCTTGCGGCTGAAGTTCGGATTGTGAAGTTGCACGGCGGAGACGTTGACGGCGACCATCAGCGGGTTTGTCCAGCGAACAGCATCGTTACAAGCCGTCGTCAGCACCCAGTCGCCGATCTGCGCGATAGCGCCACTGTCCTCGGCCACGGGGATGAAAACGGCCGGAGAAATGTCACCCCGCTCAGGGTGCTGCCAACGGACCAGGGCTTCGAAGCCGATCATCCTGCCGCCGCGGATCTCCTTCTGCGGCTGATAGACGAGGTGGAACTCCTTGCGGGCGATCGCCTGGCGCAATTCATGCTCCATCACGCGCTTGTCGCGGGCCGCGGTGCCCATGGCCATCTCGAAAAACCGATAAGTGTCCCTGCCTTCGGTTTTGGCGCGATGGAGTGCCGTGTCGGCATGGCTGATCAGGCCGGCCTGGTCTTCGGCATCCAGCGGAAAGAAGGCGATGCCGATGCTGGCCGAGACGAGGCCGGAGCCGACCGAAACCCTGTTTTCCTCCCGGATCGCCGCCAGCAAGTCCTCGGCTATCCGGCCTGCGGCCAGGGGGTCGGGGAGGTTCGGAGCTATGATGGCAAATTCATCGCCGCCGAGACGCGCGAGCATCTGTCCGTGGCGCGGGATGCCGGAAATGCAGTGCGCCAGCTTCTGCAGCATAGCATCGCCGGCCCCGTGGCCATAGAGGTCGTTGACTTGCTTGAACCGGTCAAGGTCAAGCAGCAGGAGCGCCAGATGTCCATCCTTGCCGCCACGATCCATCGAGGCGAATTCTGCTTCCAGCCGGGAAGAAAAGCTCCGCCGATTGGCAAGCCCGGTAAGCGGATCGAAATGCGCGAGGCGGAGGATCTCTTGTTCTGCCTTCTTGCGCTCACGGATGTCGCGAACGGCAAGCACCGTATGAGGCCTGCCGCAGTAGGTGATTTTCCTGGCGATCAGCTCGACAGGAATTCTCGCCCCGTCGCTGCCCCTTAACTTCGCTTCCTGCGCCTGTTCGCCGAAGCCGGACATATCGGCTGCGCTCTGTCCGTCGAAAAGCTCGCCGAATTGCATCGTGTTCAGGGTGGCTGTCGCTGTTCCGGTCAGCTTCGCCATACTGTCATTGGCGCTGACGATGCGGGTGCCATCGCAAACGATCAGACCTTCCACCGCCGCATTGGCGAGATCGTGCATGCGATCGGCCTCGAGCTTCTGGCGGCGAAAGCGCAGGTCGATCCACAGCGCGGCACCCGATAGCACAAGGATTATCAGGCTGGCGACCGCTGCGGCAAAGGCCTGGGAAATGGGCTCGATGGAATGTTCGGATATTTCAATCGAGGAATCCGGAATGATCGACACCGCGGCCATCGCGATGAAATGCAAGCTGCAAATCGCCAGCGTCAAAAGCGCGGCGCCGCCGAAAGTCGCGAGCGCTGACGGACGGCGCAAGACGACAAGGAGCGCCAGTGCCGCGAGGGTCACGCCGGCCAGAAGCGATATCGCGACAAGGAGCAGGTTCCATACGACCCGGCCTTCGACCTCGAAAGCTGCCATGCCGATGTAGTGCATCGTCGCGATGGCGCCGCCCAGAATGGCGCCACCGACGAGGAAATGGTCGATGCCGCGGCGCAAGGTGGCGACCCACATCCCAAGCGC
Source organism: Mesorhizobium sp. M0185 (assembly GCF_040322175.1). Lineage (NCBI taxonomy): Bacteria > Pseudomonadati > Pseudomonadota > Alphaproteobacteria > Hyphomicrobiales > Phyllobacteriaceae > Mesorhizobium > Mesorhizobium sp. M0185. Next base: position 63,129 of record NZ_JAMYSY010000009.1, read on the forward strand.
GGTCATGATAACGGCGGCGGCAAGCGAAAAGGCGGATAATCCCGGATTGTATGCGTTCGGTATTCCCGGCGTAAACGCGGTCATGGCGATGAAATGCGTCGCCCATATGCCGAACCCGGTCGAGGCCGCGGCGATCATCAGCCAGACAAGCCGGTTTCGCTCGGTCGATCGGCCGACATGCCTAAGGAGATTAACTGCTGAGAAACAAGAAATTCCACAGACGAGCGCGGCGAGCGCAACCAGTCTCAGGTCGTGCTGATTTACGATACAATTATAGACCGTCAGCATCCTGGTTCACTCGGTCTGCCAAAACTAACAGGAGAGATGTGACGGATTAGCTCTTGGAGATTTTAACGAATGGTTAACCCGCGGGCCATGAGGCGGGTCTTTTCGGGGGAAAACCGATGCCGCTGCGCCGACAAGGCGGTGATGTCGTTTCTGACGCCGCGCTTTCGGTAGCGAGTGCACTTTAGGAAGAAATGGTGTTCATTGATCCGCAACAAAACCGTTGTCCGATTGTCATCAGCGCCACATATTGGCTTTGCGGAGGTGCCCCCTTTCGCCAATGACAAACGGGAGATGAAACATGAAGTTCTTCGGCTTTGCGGCCGGTATCGCCGCCACCTTGACCCTGCTTTCCACCACCTCCGCCTTCGCCGTCACGCAGATCAGCTGGTGGCACGCCATGACCGGCGCCAACGCCGAGGTCGTCGCCAAGATCTCCAAGGATTTCAACGCCAGCCAGAGCGACTATGAGCTCGTTCCGGTGTTCAAGGGCACCTATCCGGAGACGCTGAATGCCGGCATCGCCGCTTTCCGCGCCGGCCAGGCGCCCGATATCCTCCAGGTGTTCGACGTCGGCACCGGCGTGATGATGGCGGCCGAGGGTGCGATAAAGCCGGTGGCCGATGTGATGACCGGCGCCGGGATGACTTTCGACAAGAGCCAGTATCTGCCCGGCATCGTAGGCTATTATTCGAAGCCGGACGGCACCATGCTATCGTTCCCCTACAACTCTTCCTCGCCCATCCTCTATTACAACAAGGACATCTTCCAGAAGGCAGGCCTCGACGTGAACAATCCGCCCAAGACGTGGAACGAGGTGTGGGAAGCTGCCAAGAAGATCAAGACGAGCGGCGCCGCCCCTTGCGGCTATACCTCGACCTGGCTGACCTGGATCCACCTGGAGAATTTCGCGGCGTGGAATGACGTGCCTTGGGCCACCCAGCAGAATGGACTGGCCGGCGGTGATGTCGAACTCAAGATCAATGCGCCGATTTTCGTCAACCACTTCCAGGCGCTAGCTGACCTGGCCAAGGACGGCACGTTCAAATATGGCGGACGCACCTCCGAAGCCAAGCAGATATTCCTCGCCGGCGAATGCGGCATCTTCACCGAATCGTCGGGCGGCCTCGGCGATATCGTCAAGTCCGGCATGAACTATGGCATCGGCCAGCTTCCGTATGATACCGACGCCAAGGGCGCACCACAGAACACGACGCCGGGTGGTGCCAGCCTGTGGGTGTTCGGCAACAAGTCGGACGAGGAATACAAGGGCGTCGCGGCCTTCTTTGCCTATCTGTCCAAGACCGATGTGCAGGAATATCTGCACCAGAAGTCGGGATACCTGCCAGTGACGCTTGCGGCATACGAGGCGACTAAGAAATCAGGCTTCTATGACAAAAACCCCGGCCGCGAGACACCCATCCTGCAGATGACGGGCAAGGCGCCGACCGACAACTCGAAGGGCGTGCGCCTGCCGAATCTGCCGCAGGTGCGCGATATCCAGAACGAGGAGCTGGAGAAGATGCTGGCCGGCCAACAAACCGCTCAGCAGGCGCTCGACAATGCGGTCACGCGCGGCAACGCCGCGATCAAGGAAGCGCTGGAGAACTGACGGGATTATCTCGGTTAGTCGGTTGGAATATCGCCCGCGCGAGCTCGCGTGGGCGATACCTGGATAGCGAGGGAAATCAGCCTGTCTCCACGCGTCGTCTTTCCCAACAAGATCCTGCCCTACCTGCTGGTGGCGCCACAACTCGCCATCACCCTGGTTTTCTTTTACTGGCCGGCCGGTCAGGCGCTTTACCAGTCGATGCTCAGGCAAGACGCGTTCGGGCTGAGGAGCCGGTTTGTCTGGTTTGCCAATTTCCGGAAGGTGCTGGCCGATCCGGCCTACCTCAACTCGATCAAGGTCACAGTAGTGTTCTCTCTTGCGACCGCGATCGTTGCCATGGTTGTGGCCCTGGTGCTCGCGGTCATGGCCGAGAAGGCCGTGCGCGGCAAAGGCCTCTACCGCACACTGTTGATATGGCCTTACGCCGTGGCGCCGGCGATTGCCGGCATGCTTTGGCTTTTCCTGTTCAATCCCTCGATCGGCTCGTTGGCCTATTTGCTGAGAAGCCTCGGCATCGTATGGGACCCGCTGCTCAACGGCACCCACGCCATGATCCTGCTGGTGTCGGCTGCTGCCTGGAAGCAGATCAGCTACAACTTCCTGTTCTTCGTCGCCGGCCTGCAGGCGGTGCCGAAAACGCTGATCGAAGCGGCGGCCATGGACGGCGCCGGCGAAACCAAGCGCTTCTGGACCATCGTCTTCCCGCTGCTTGCGCCGACAACCTTTTTCCTGCTGGTCGTCAACACCGTCTATGCCCTGTTCGACACGTTCGGCATCGTTCATGCCGTCACCGGCGGCGGGCCGGGCAAGACGACCGAGACGCTGGTCTACAAGGTCTACAATGACGGCTTCGTCAATCTGATCCTGGGCGATTCGGCGGCGCAGTCGGTCATCCTGATGGCCATCGTCATTGCGCTCACAGCGATCCAGTTCCGCTATGTGGAACGCAAAGTCCATTACGGCTGAGGGCAGCGATGATCGGCCAGTCCCCGCTCCGCACCTTCATCGCCCATGCCGTGCTCATCCTCGGCATATTGATCGTGGCTTTTCCGATCTACTACACCTTCGTTGCCTCGACGCACACGCTGCAAACGATCCTCAGGCCGCCCCTGCCGCTCTTGCCCGGCGGCCAGCTATGGAACAATTACAGCGAGGCGCTGTTCGGCGGCATCGGTCGTATCGGCGGGGTCAGCGTCGGCAGGCTGCTCCTCAACACCACGATCATGGCGCTCGGCGTTGCGGTGGGAAAGATCTTCATCTCGATCCTGTCGGCCTACGCGATCGTGTTCTTTCGCTTTCCGCTGCGCATGACCTTCTTCTGGCTGATCTTCATCACCTTGATGCTTCCAGTCGAGGTGCGCATCCTGCCGACCTACAAGGTGATGGTCGATCTCGGCATGATCGACACCTATGCCGGCCTGATCGTCCCGCTGATCGCCTCGGCCACCGCAACGCTGCTGTTTCGCCAGTTCTTCATGACCATACCGGGCGAATTGGTCGAGGCGGCGCGTGTCGACGGTGCCGGGCCATGGCGCTTCTTTTTCGATATTCTGGTGCCGCTGTCGCGGACAAACATCGCCGCGCTGTTCGTGATCCTCTTCATCTATGGCTGGACGCAGTATCTTTGGCCGCTGCTCGTCACCAACAGCAACGACATGAACACCATCGTCATCGCGCTGAGAAAGATGGTTTCCTTCGCCGATGCCGACACCCAATGGCACCTCGTGATGGTCACGGCAATGCTGGCCATCGTGCCGCCGATCCTGGTGGTCGTGCTGATGCAACGCTGGTTCGTGCGCGGTCTGGTCGAATCCGAAAAGTGAGAAGCTGATGGCGACCGTGGATCTGAAGGATGTGAAGAAGGTCTATCCCGGCGGCATCGAAGCCGTGAAGGGCGTTTCCATCGCCATTCCCGACAAGGAGCTTTGCGTGCTGGTCGGCCCCTCTGGCTGCGGCAAGTCCACGCTGCTGAGGATGATCGCCGGGTTGGAGACCATTTCGGCCGGGATAGTCGCCATCGACGGCAAGGTGGTCAACGCCATTGGCCCGACCGAGCGCGACATCGCCATGGTGTTCCAGAATTACGCGCTCTACCCACATATGAAGGTCTATGACAACATGGCCTATGGCCTGCGCAACCGCGGCACGCCGAAGGACGAGATCGACAGCAGGGTGCGTTCGACCGCCAAGGTGCTGGAGCTTTCGGCGCTTCTCGACCGGCGCCCGCGCGAGCTTTCCGGCGGCCAGCGCCAGCGTGTCGCCATGGGCCGTGCCATCGTGCGCGACCCGAAAGTCTTCCTGTTCGACGAGCCCTTGTCCAACCTCGATGCGAAATTGCGCGGGCAGATGCGCGTCGAGATCAAGAATTTGCAGCGCTCGCTTGGCGTCACCTCGGTTTATGTCACGCACGACCAACTTGAGGCGATGACGCTGGCCGACATCCTCGTCGTCATGAACGCCGGCCTGGTCGAGCAGACCGGCGCGCCGCTTGATGTGTACGAGAAACCGGCCTCGACCTTCGTCGCTTCGTTCATAGGCGCACCGCCGATGAATCTGCTGGCGCTCACAGGGGCCTCCCCAAGCTCGGTATTGGCGGACGGTACTGTGATTGGCTTGGCGCCTCGACAGGGCAAGGCAGTGACACTAGGCTTTCGTCCGGAGGACGCCGACATCACCTTCGCGGCAGAGGCGCCGGCCGGCGCGCTCGCGCTGCCGGCAACAGTGGAAGCGGTCGAACCGGTCGGTGCCGAAAGCTTTCTCCATTGCGTGGCAGCCGGCAGCCGCATCGTGGTGCGCGTCTCAGGCCGCGCCAGCGCCAAGCCAGGCGACCAATTGCGCGTCGTGGCCAGGTCCGAAAAGCTGCATTGGTTCGATCAGGCGGGCAAACGGGTCGATTGAAGTCGGCCTTGCGCAAAACCGTTCATGCAAACACATGCGCCTTGCCCGACACGGTCAGCCGGACGATCTCGCCGATCGCCGGCGCGTCCATGCCCGGCTTGCGCAGGATCAACGGCGTATTGCCGATGGCGGCGGCGTCGGGCGGATCGGGGCTGTTCAACAGACGCACCGCGATGGTGCACATCGAGCCGGCGAACTCCGAATCCGTCACCTCGCCGAACAGCATGTCCGGCGTGCCGGACATGCCTTCACGCGATGTGCGTTTCAGCAACACCTGCTCCGGCCGCAGCATGATGCGGGCGACGTCGCGCCGCTCCGAGCTGTCGACAGCGATGCGGCCGAGCGGCGAGATGGCGAAGCCATCGGCGATCCTTGCCGGCAGGACGATGGCGTCGCCAAGGAACTCGGCGACCATCCTGTCCTTCGGCTTGAAATAGAGCTCGCGCGGCGTGCCGACCTGCGAGAATTTGCCGTCGCGCATCACCGCGACCTGGCTGGCGAATGACAGCGCCTCGGCCTGGTCGTGGGTGACCAGGATGGTGGTGATGCCGGCGGTTTCAAGGAGCTCGGCCACGGCCTTGCGCATCGAGGCGCGCAGGCCGGTGTCGAGCGCCGAGAACGGCTCGTCGAGCAGCATCAGCCGCGGCTTCATGGCCATGGCGCGGGCGAGCGCGACGCGCTGCTGCTGGCCACCGGAGAGTTCGTGCGGACGGCGCTTCAGGATACCTTTGTCCAGCCCGACGACATAGGCGAGCTCGGCGATGCGCTCACTGCGCTTTTCCTCGTGACGCCCCATGCCGAAGCCGATATTGGCGGCGATGCTCAGATGCGGGAATAGAGCGCCGTCCTGCGCCACCAGCCCGATGCCGCGGCGATGCGCCGGCACGGCCGTGTCGCCATCGGCCAGCACCTCGCCATCGAGCACGATGCGGCCCTGGTCCGGCGCCTCGAAGCCGGCGATCAGCCGCAGCAAGGTGGTCTTGCCACAACCGGACGGCCCGACGATTGCCGTACGGCTGCCGCTGGCCACGCTGAGGTCGACGCCGGCAAGTGCTGCGACGGGCCCGTAGTGCTTGTGGATGCCGCTCAGCTCGAGAAAGCTCATCGCCCGGCCATCCGCTTCGACTGGACGTAGAGCAACCAGGTCAAAGGCAGCGACATCGCCACCATGATCAGGGCATAAGGCGCCGCCGACGCATAGTCGATCTCGCCGCTATAGGACCAGAACGCCATGGCCAGCGTGCGGGTGCCGTTGGGCGCCAGCATCTGGGTTGCGGTCAATTCGTTCATGATACCCAGCGCGACCAACGCCATGCCGGCTGCGGCGCCCGGCGCCGACAGGCGGATGGTCGTCGACCACAGCGCCTTGAGCGGCGACCGGCCGAGGCTGGAGGCGGCGCGTTCGAGCTCGACCGGCGCCTGTGCGATCGACGCCCTGAGGCTAATCAGAGCGCGCGGCAGGAACATCAGCGCATAGGCGACCAGGATGGTGAACAGGGTCTGGTAGAGCGGCATGGCGATACGCACGGCGATGGTGACCAGCGCCAGGGCGATGACAACGCCGGGCAACGCGCCGACGATATAGTTGCAGCCCTCCAGGACGCGTTGCAGCCGCCCCGGCGCGCGGATCGAAATCCACGCCATCGGCATTGCCGCGACGGTGGCGAGCAGCGCGCCGGCAATTGCTAGGAACAGCGTTTGGCCAAGCGCCAGGCCGATCTCGTCGAGCCGCCAGACATCGGCGCCGCCGGCCATGAGCCAGCGGCCGATAGTGGCGAACGGCACGCCGAGCGCCAGCAGCGTGGTAATGGCAGGCAGCAGCAGGCAAGGAATGGTGGCGCGCCCAAGGCCCGTGCGCTGCTGCTGGCGCGCAGCACCCGAACCGACGCGGGCATAGCGCTCCTCGCCGCGCACCAGCACCTCCAGCCCGAGCAGCACAAGGCAGCAGGTCACCAGCACGCCGGCCAGCATGTTGGCGGCGGGACCGTTGAAGGTCGACTGGAACTGGTCGACGATCGCGGTGGTGAAGGTGTCGAAGCGGATGAAGACATAGAGCCCATATTCGGCCAGGAGATGCAGGCCGACCAGCAGGGAGCCGCCGCAAATGGCGAGCCGGAGCTGCGGCAGCACGACGCGCCTGAACACACGCCACGGGCCGAGACCAAGGGCTGCCGCTGCATCCTCGAGAGCGGGATCGAGCCGGCGCAATGCCGCCGCCACCGGCAGATAAAGGAAGGGGAAATAGGCGATGACCGACACAAGCACGCCGGCCCACAGGCCGTGCAGTCTGGGCACCATGGTGACCCAGGCGTAACTGTGGACGAAGGCCGGAATGGCGAGCGGCGCCACCGACAGCCAGGCCCATAGGCGGGCACCCGGCAGATCGCTGCGCTCGGTCAGCCAGGCCAGCATGACCGACAGCACGATCGAGATCGGCACCGCCAACACCACCAGCAGGCTGGTGTTGACCAGAAGTTCGCCGACGCGCGGCCTGAACACCAGCGCCGCCACCGTTTCCCAGCCGGTCTGCACCGCCACCCAGACGATGAAGGCAAGCGGCAGCAGCGCGAAAAGCGAGACAAAGACGGCAGCCAACGCAATCCATGAGACCGACCAACGACGTGCCCGCACGGCCGTGGCGTCGGCCGGCAAGCCTGGGCGTGCGAGATCGATCGCGGATTGCATCAGATCAGACGTTGCGCCAGCTCCGCCCGGAGGCGGAAACGATCGGCGGCGGATAATCTCGCGGGTAGCTTGTGGTCATAGGCAAATGCCATCTTGAAAACAGAGCGCTCCTGTGGAAAGCGAATTCCCACAGGAGCGCAGTCGGTTGCCCTTTTAGGACGAACGCCGGCTAAAGCAAGCCGGCCGCCGTCATCAGGTCGGTCACCTTTTTCGAGTTCAGCGTCGTCGGGTCGACTTTCGGCGCCTGCAGATCGGCCAGCGGCACCAGCTTCGGATTGGACTCGGCGCCCTTGCCGACTGCGTATTCGAACGAATCGCCTGTTTTCAGCACGTCCTGGCCGCCATTGCCGGTGACCCATTTCAGGAAAGCCTGCGCTTCCTTCGGGTGCTTGCTCGAGGCCAGCACGCCGCCGCCGGAAATCGAGACGAAAGCACCGGGATCCTGATGCTTGAAATAGTGCAACTCGACGTTCTTGCTGTTCTCGCCGGTCTTGGCCTGATCGCCGTAGTAGTAATAGTGATAGATCACGCCGCCTTCGACCTCGCCGGCATTGACCGCCTTCATCACCGTGCTGTTGCCCTTATAGGCGGTAAAATTCTCCTTCATCGCCTTCAGCCATTCGGCCGTCGCCGCCTCACCCTTGAGCTGCAGAAGCGCGCTGACGATCGCCTGGAAATCGGCGCCGGAGGGCGAAGCGGCCCAGCGGCCCTTCCAGCTCGGATCGGCGAGATCGAGCAGCGATTTGGGCAGCTGGTCGGCGCTCAGCTTGGTCTTGTTGTAGGCAAAGACGGTGCTGCGCGCGGCGACGCCGACCCATTTGCCGCTCGCCGGCTGGTACTCCTGCGGAACCTGGGCCAGCGTCTCGGTGTCGACCGGTGCGAACAGGCCGGCCGCCTCGACTAATGCCATGGCCGGCGAATTCTCCGTCAGGAATACATCGGCGGGCGAAGCGGTGCCTTCTGCAACGATCTGATTGGAGAAATCGCTGTCGCCGCCATTGCGGACGGTAACCTTGATGCCGGTTTCCTTGGTGAATCCCTCCGCCCAGGCCTTGGTCAGGTTTTCGTGCTGGGCGTTGTAGACGACGATGCCCTCGTCCTCTGCTATTGCCGGGCCGGCGATCAGGCTGATTGCAAGTGCTGTCGCACCGGCAAGGGCGGAAAGAGCATATTTCATGGCGTCGTCCTCGATTTCGATGGTCTTTGGCTTGGCACGCTGCACCTACCAATACCTGACTGGTGCAGTCAACATTGCTGGCCCACTCAATCGCTCAAAAGGAGCAAACTTTCGTGATGCTCAGCTAATTTGCCTTGGACATTATTTCGCCGGCCCCGTAACAAATCAGCGCCGAGACGCGAATATCGGGGAGTGAACTCTTGTGAGCGGCAAGGACGAAGCCGAGCTTTCACGGCTGCTGCGGGCCGCGATCGCCGGAGACGAAAGGGCCTATGCCGACTTTCTGCACCGGATCGCCGCGCTCGTTCGTGGCTTTGCCCGGCGCAAGATCGTGCAGGGCGGGGTGGATCCCGAGGATGTCGTGCAGGAAGCCTTGCTGGCCATTCATGTGAAACGACACACCTGGCGCCATGATGCGCCGGTGCTGCCTTGGGTCTATGCAATAGCCCGCTTCAAGCTGATCGATGCGTTCCGGCGGCGCGGTCGGCGGATCGAGATCGAGATCGACGAAATCGCCGAGACCTTTGCCGAGCCGGAATCGGAGACGGTGAGCGAGCGCGACGTCAACCGGGCGCTCGACAGCCTGCCGCCGGCACAGCGTTCCGTCGTCTCGGCCGTATCGGTCGAAGGCCGGTCAATCGGTGAGACCGCGGCCAAATTCGGCATCAGCGAGACGGCTGTGCGGGTGTCACTGCACCGCGGGCTTGCCGCCATTGCCAAACGGTTCAGGGCGGGGCGGGAATAACATGAGGACCGAAGATTTCATCAAGGCGCTCGACGCCGATGCCCGCAGCAAGGCGCTGCCGCTAGGCACCGCCTGGTGGCTTGCCGCCGGCGCGGCCATCGTGATCGCGGCCGCGGTTTTCTGGCTGACGATCGGCCCGCGCCCCGACATTGCGATCGCCATGCACACGATGCGGTTCCTGTCCAAATTCGTCTTCACGATTGCTCTTGCCGCCAGCGCCTTTGTCCTGGTCCGTGGGCTGTCGACGCCCGGTTCATCGACCAGCCGGGCGGTGAGCTGGATGGTCGCCGCGCCGCTGCTGGTGATTGTGGCTGTGATTCTCGAACTCTTCGCCGTGCCTGCGTCGGACTGGGGCACGCGGCTGGTCGGCACGAACATGGTCATCTGCCTGACCTTCATTCCGTTGATCGGGATCGGCCCGCTTGCCGTCTTTCTCGCGGTGCTGCGCCATGGCGCGCCGACAAGGCCGGTGCTTGCCGGTGCGGCCGCGGGCCTGCTTGCCGGCGGGCTGGCGGCGACCTTCTATGCGGCGCATTGCTTCGACGATTCGCCGCTTTTCGTCGGCACCTGGTATACGATCGCGGTCGCCATCCTTGCCGTGCTCGGGGCGCTCGGCGGACGACTTTTTGTGCGCTGGTAGCGAGGCGATCAGCGTGTCGGAACGGGATGCTCGCCGCGATAGTCGTAGAAGCCGCGCCCGGTCTTGCGGCCGAGCCAGCCGGCCTCGACATATTTGACCAGCAGCGGGCAGGGGCGGTATTTCGAATCCGACAGCCCGTCATGCAGCACCTGCATGATCGACAGGCAGGTATCGAGCCCGATGAAATCGGCAAGCTGCAGCGGCCCCATCGGATGGTTGGCGCCGAGCTTCATGGCGGTATCGATGGCGTCGACCGAGCCGACACCTTCATAGAGCGTGTAGATCGCCTCGTTGATCATCGGCAGCAGGATGCGGTTGACGATGAAGGCCGGGAAATCCTCCGAGACGGTGATCGTCTTGTCGAGCTGCTTCACATAGGTTTTTGCCGCCTCGAAGGTCTGGTCCTCGGTGGCGATGCCGCGCACCAGTTCGACCAGCTTCATCACCGGAACCGGATTCATGAAATGTATGCCGATGAAGCGTTCCGGCCGGTCGGTCTGCGAAGCCAGCCGTGTGATCGAGATCGATGACGTGTTCGTCGCCAGGATGGCCTCGGGGTTGAGCTGCGGGCAGAGCTGGGCATAGATCTTGCGCTTGACCGTCTCGTCCTCGGTCGCTGCTTCGATCACCAGATCGGCGCCCGCAAGGTCGGCCATGGCCGGTGCCGCCGAAATGCGCGCCATCGCCTCATTGCGCAGCTTTTCCTCGAGTTTGCCGGAGCCGACCTGACGGGCCATGTTGCCGCTGATCGTAGCGATGCCCTTTTCGATGCGGTCGGGCGAAATATCGTAAACCAGCACCTTATAGCCCGCCAGCGCCGACACATGGGCGATGCCGCCACCCATCTGGCCCGCTCCGATGATGCCGATCGTCTCGATCTTGCTCATTACCCGATCCCGTCGAGGCCTTTGCGGCCCGTTTTTTGTGCAGTGCAAACTAAAAGGGCGGGGCGACTTCGTCTACCCCACCCCTCAGAATTTAATACGCTTTGGCAGAAGGCGTCAAAGCGCCTTTTGCAGTTCCGGCAGAATGACGAAGAGATCGCCGACGAGACCGTAGTCGGCGACCTGGAAGATCGGCGCTTCCTCGTCCTTGTTGATGGCAACGATCACCTTCGAATCCTTCATGCCGGCAAGGTGCTGGATGGCACCGGAGATGCCGACGGCAATATAAAGGTCGGGCGCTACCACCTTGCCGGTCTGGCCGACCTGCCAGTCGTTCGGCGCATAGCCGGCATCGACGGCGGCGCGAGATGCGCCAACCGCCGCACCGAGCTTGTCGGCGACCGGCAGGATGACCTCCTGGAACTTCTCGGAGGAGCCCAGCGCACGGCCGCCCGAGATGATGATCTTGGCCGAGGTCAGCTCTGGACGGTCGGTCTCGGAGAGCTTGTTCTCGACAAAGCTCGACAGGCCGGGATTGGCCGCCGCCTGGACCGTCTCGACCGGCGCGGAACCGCCCTCGGGCGCTGCCTGGAAGGAAGCGGTACGCACCGTGATGACCTTCTTGGCGTCACTGGACTGCACCGTCTGGATGGCGTTGCCGGCATAGATCGGCCGCTTGAAGGTGTCGGGCGACACGACTTCGATGATTTCAGATATCTGGGCGACATCGAGCAGCGCCGCCACGCGGGGCGCGACGTTCTTGCCCGACGAGGTCGCCGGCGCGATGATCGTCTCGTATGGCTCAGCAAGCGAAACGACGAGTGCCGCCAGCGGTTCGGCGAGACGCTCGGTCAGTTCGTCGGCGTCGGCGAGCAGCACCTTGGTGACGCCCTGGAGCTTGGCGGCGGCGTCCGCTGCCGGCTTGGCACCTTTGCCGGCAACCAGCACATGCACGTCCGAACCGATCTGCAGCGCCGCCGAAAGCGCCTTGGCGGTCTGGTCGGAAAGCGCAGCGTTGTCGTGTTCGGCAATCAGAAGAATTGTCATTTTTTATCCCTTCCTGGCCTTACAGCACGCCGGCTTCGTTTTTCAGCTTGTCTACCAGTTCGGCGACGCTCTTGACCTTGACGCCCGCCTTGCGGCCGCCCGGCTCCTCGGTCTTGATCACTTTAAGCCGCGGCTTGACGTCGGCGCCGTAATCGGCAGGGCTCTTCTCGTCGAGCGGCTTCTTCTTGGCCTTCATGATGTTGGGCAGAGACGCGTAGCGTGGCTGGTTCAGCCGCAAATCGGCCGTGACGATCGCCGGCATCTTCAGTTCCAGCGTCTGCAGGCCGCCATCGACCTCGCGCGTCACCCTGGCCTTGTCACCGTCGAGCACGATCTTGGAGGCGAAGGTGCCCTGCGCCCAGCCGAGAAGCGCGGCCAGCATCTGGCCGGTCTGGTTGGAATCGTCGTCGATCGCCTGCTTGCCGAGAATGACAAGGCCGGGCTGTTCTGCCTCGACGACGCCCTTCAGCACCTTGGCGACGCCCAGCGGCTCAGTCTGCTCGTCGGTCTTGACCAGGATGGCGCGGTCGGCGCCCATGGCGAGAGCAGTGCGCAGCGTTTCCTGCGCCTGCTGCGGCCCGATCGACACGACGATGATCTCTTCGGCCTTGCCAGCTTCCTTCAGCCGGATCGCCTCTTCGACCGCGATCTCGTCGAACGGGTTCATCGCCATCTTGACGTTGGCGAGTTCCACCGCCGAACCGTCCGCCTTCACCCGGACCTTGACGTTCGCATCCACAACCCGCTTCACGGGCACAAGGATCTTCATTTGCCTGTCACCTCTTTCACGATAGTCTCTTCACGCTCGTCGGGCGCGCTATAGCAGCGTGCACCTCTTCAGAGTTGTCGAAAGCCGACATTCCGGACGGAATTCTGGTCTTCGCCACGCCAGTAGGGTGGCGCTTCCGTAGTTGCGGCGACCCCGCGCGTCAATATCCGGGGCGCACTCGGATGCTCGGCGAAGCACTCAAATCGGTTCAGTCCGGACCGGAAACTGTCCCCCGGCCCCAGCGCGGCGCCGGCTGCGCAGGTTGTGGGTCGCTTGGCGCCGGCTCCACGGCTACGGGCACCGGACCGGCGACCACGGCCGGCTCCTCGTCTGCGCCGGCGAGTAGCGGTACGCCGCGGCTGCGCAAGACAAGCACCAGCACGGCTCCAGCGATGATGCCGCCGATATGGCAGGCCCAGGAAACCTGATCCTCGCCCCCCTGCGCGAACATGAAGATCTGGAACAGGATCCACAGGATCAGCGGGATGAAGGCCGGGATGCGCAACGGGATGCGCGCGAAGGCCAGCACCCATACCTTCACCCGCGGATAAAGGATCAGATAGGCGGCGACCACACCGGCGATGGCGCCCGACGCGCCAATCAGCGGCACCGGCGAATCCCAGGCAACCAGACCCTGGAAGAAAGCGCCGGCGATGGCGCAAAGCAGGTAGAAGACGAGGTAGCGGACATGGCCGAGTGCATCCTCGACATTATCGCCGAACACCCACAGGAACAGCATGTTGCCGCCGAGGTGGAAGATATCCGCGTGCAGGAAGGAATAGGTCAGATAGCTCAGGCTCTCCGGAATGACGACAAATTGCGGAGCGAGCTCGACGCTGTCATGCACAACCGACGGGATGAAACCGAGGCCCAGCACCGCGGCGTTGGCGAAATCCTCGCCGCCCAGTGTGGTGACAAAGTAGATCAGCACGTTGAGCGCGATCAGGCTGATCGTCACATATTGCAGCTTGATGTGCCGCAGCCGGTTGGTGTCGTAAAGCGGGATAAACATCAGGCCTCTCCCGCTTCCAAAACCTGAAGATCGTGGATGACCCGGCAGATTCAGCGGTTCTTGCCGGGAACCCATAGCACGTCGGCATTTCCGTTGTCATTGACCGCGCGTGCGGCGACGAACAGAAAGTCCGAGACACGGTTGATGTATCTTATCGCCTCGCGGTTGACGTGCTCGTCCGGGTCTTGCGACAGCGCCACCATGATGCGCTCGGCGCGGCGGGCCACCGTGCGGGCGAGGTGAAGGGCAGCCGCTGCCGGCGTACCGCCGTTGAGCACGAAGGATTTGAGCGGCTCAAGGTCCTTGTTGAGGAGATCGATATCCTGTTCGATGCGGTCGGTCTGCGAGGCGATGATGCGCAACGGCTCGTAGTCGAGCGGCTTGCCATTATCGGGGACTGCCAGATCGGCGCCGAGGTCGAAAAGGTCGTTCTGGATGCGGCCGAGCATCGCATCGATCGCCGGATTTACTGCCGCGGTATGAATGCGGGCCATGCCGATGCAGGCATTGGCCTCGTCGACCGTGCCGTAGGCGTCGATGCGAAGGTCGGATTTCAGCCGCCGCTCGCCAGAGCCGAGGCCTGTGGTGCCATCGTCGCCAGTGCGGGTGTAGATCTTGTTGAGCTTGACCACGGGTTACCTCCCGGCTGGTGGCTGCTGCGTCACTTACGGGTGAAATACACCGCCAGCATGATCAGCACCAAGGCCACGAACTGCAAGAGCACGCGCGTCTGCATCAGTTTGTTGGAGGTCATGCTGGAGCCGCCGCGCATCATGTTGATGAGGCCGCGGATCAGTACGATCACCACGGCGACCATAACGAGAACGGCGAGGATGTTGAAGACGGTTGCCATGGTGTGTTCCAGTTGGATTGCGTTCAGGCGCGTTTGGCGAGCAGACGGTAGAGTACCGATGACGGCAGGATGCGCTTAAGGATCGCGCCGATCCTGGCCGGCACAGTTACCACATAATGCGGGCGCGGGCGCCGCGACAGAAGCGCATGGTGCAAGGCGGCATAAACCACCTCCGGCCCGGGCTTCAGCCGCGATGTGCTGCCGCCGGCCCGCAGCCGTTTGAGTTGCGCCGCATAGGCGAGGCGATGAACGGACTTCTCGTGATCGATATTTGCCAGGAACCACGCAAGGCTGTTGCTGGCGATCTTCGATTTCACCGGCCCCGGCTCGATCAGCGAAACATGGATGCCGCTGCCGAGGAGTTCTTGGTAGAGGGACAGCATCAGCCCTTCGATAGCGTGCTTCGATGCCGAGTAGGCGCCGCGAAAAGGCACCGGCGCCAGGCCGAGGATCGACGAGCAATGAACGAGACGACCATGGCCTTGGCGGCGCATCACCGGTACGACACGGCGAGTGAGGTCATGCCAGCCAAAGACATTGGCCTCGAACTGCTGCCGTAAAGCCTCGACCGGCAGGTCCTCGACGGCGCCGGGCTGTCCGTAGGCGCCATTGTTGAAGAGCGCATCGAGCCGGCCGTCGGTCCGTTCCAGCACCGACGCCACCAGCGCCTCGATCGATCCGGACTCGGTGTAGTCCAGATAAAAGGCCTCGATGCCGTCGGCCTCGAGCGCAGCGATATCTTCGGGCTTTCGGGCCGTTGCGAACACCCGCCAGCCTTCCTTCTTAAGAGCATGGGCGCAATAGGCGCCTATACCGGAAGAGGCACCTGTGACAATGATGGTGCGCAACTCTTCTCCGGGAGGAATGGTGGTTTGGCCTAGGGTTGTCATTTACCGCAAACCCTTCCCATATTCGCGGCGTCGGGACAATCGAAGGGAACGCGGTTCTTGTTGCGGAAGATCGTAGCCCTCAAACGCGTCCTCTACGACGCGCTCGGCCATTTCAACACCGACGACGGCTGGGCAATGGCCAGCCATCTGGCGATCACCGCGCTGATGGCGCTTTTTCCTTTCCTGATCTTCGCCACGACGCTGGCGAGTTTTTTCGGCGCGCAGGCTTTCGCCGACACCGCCGTGCACCTTGTGTTCGACACATGGCCCGAGCAGATCGCCAAACCGATCGCGCGCGAGGTGCTCAACGTGCTTACCGTCCGGCGCAGTGACCTGTTGACCTACGGTATCGTGCTTGCCGGATATTTCGCCTCGAACGGCATCGAGGCGCTGCGCACCTCGCTCAACCGGGCCTATCGTGTCTCGGAAACGCGCGGCATCATCTATCGGCGGGTGCAGAGCATCATCTTCGTGCTGATCGCGACGGCCGGGTTTTTGGCCATCAGCGTGCTGCTGGTCTTCGCGCCATTGCTGGCACGGCTGGCCGAGTCGCATTTCGAATGGATAAAACCCTATATGGGCACGATCACGCTGTGGCGTTACGTCATCGCCTCTGTAGTCATCGTCGGCGGCCTGTTCGCCGTGCATTTCTGGTTGCCGGCCGGCAAGCGCCGCCTCGTTTCGATCGTGCCTGGCATCATCTTCACGCTGGTCGGCTGGCTCATCGGGTCGACCATCTTCGCCGCCTATCTCGATCATTTCTCGTCCTATGTGACGACCTATGCCGGCCTCGCCTCGATCATGATCGCCGTCGTGTTCCTCTATATCGTCTCAGCGATCTTCATCCTCGGTGGCGAGCTCAACGCCGCGATCAGCCGCTATTTAGAGGCGCGTGCCCGCGTCGGCGGCTGAGCCGTCGCCAGCCCGACGCCGAGCGTCGCGATCGCCATGCCGGCGATCTGGAGCGGGCTCAAGTGCTCACCGAACAATGCCCAGGCGATGACCGCGGTGACAGCCGGCACGAGGTAAAACAGCGAGGCGACCTTTGACATTTCGCCGTCGCGGATCATCACCATCAACAGGAAGATGGCGCCGATCGACAGCACCAGCACGAGCCAGGTCATGGCGAAGATCAGTTCGCCGTTGACGATGACCGTTCGGGTCTCGAAGGCGAGCGAGGCCAGAGCCATCACCGATGCGCCGCCGACATATTGCCAGAACGTGGCAGCCACCAGATCGCCGCCGGAAGCAAAGCGCTTCTGCCAGATGGTGCCGGCGCTCATGCCGAGTACCGAGACCAGCGAGGCGCCCAGTGTCTCGGCCGTCACGCCGCCGCCGAGCGCGCCGAGCTTCGGCCAGAGCACAATCACCACGCCGATCAACCCGAGGCCGAGACCGGCCCAGTGGCGCGGCAGGATGGCCTCGCCGAGAAGCCGGCCGGCGAGCACTGCCGTGATCAGCGGCTGCAGGCCGACGATCAGGGCTGAAAGTCCGGCGGGCATGCCCCGGTGGATTGCCCAGAACACGCCGCCGAGATAGATGCCATGCATCAGGATGCCGGCACCGGTTGCGTGCAGCGCCTCATCGCGGGTGGCGCGGCTCGAACCAAGTGCGGCCATCAAAGCGACAAGCAGGATTGCTGCCAGGACAAAGCGCGCGGCCAGGAACGTAAAGGGCTCCGCCCACGGCATGGCATAGCGCGCGCCGATGAAGCCGGTCGCCCACAGGACGACGAAAGAGGCGGGGATAAACCGCTTGAGGCTGTGCATTTCCGGAGGCCGCGATGAATTCGGGTGAGGGATCGACTGCGGCGACTGCTTAATGCCGTTCGGGCCGGCAAGCAAAACCAAACGGTTGATCCATAGAGTCATTTGAATTGAAGGAGCGCCGTTGATGGCCGCGAGCTCACCGGTCTAGTCTAGAGACCGACCAGCCGCTTGAGATCGGCGGGCGATGCGCCCGCCTTACGCTGGGCGGCAAGGCCGGTATCGCCAAGGCTCTTCGACAGTTTTCGTCCGTCCGGGCCGAGGATCAGGCGATGGTGAAAATAGGCCGGCTGCGGCAGGCCAAGCAGTTGCTGAAGCAGCCGCTGCACGCTGGTCGCGGAATAAAGGTCCTGGCCGCGCACGACATGGCTGACGCCCTGCAGCGCGTCGTCCATGGTGACGGCGAGGTGATAACTGGTCGGGATTTCGCGGCGCGCCACGACCACGTCGCCCCAATCCTGCGGATGGGCTTCGACACGACACGTCGCGGAGAGCGTCTCGTCCGTGTATTCGGCCCATGACAGGTCCTTGCCGGCGCGCGCTATTGCAGCATCGACGTCCAGCCGCCAGGCAAATGGCACATTTTCGGCGGCGCGCCGCTTGCGTTCGCTCGCCGTCAACGCCTTGTCGGCGGCGGGATAGAGCGGCACGCCGTCCGGGTCGCGCGGCCAGTCGCGGCCACGCTTCTCGCTGTCGGCGATAAAGGCGCGGATCTCACTTCTGCTCATGAAGGCCGGGTAGACAAGTTCTTCCTTGATCAGCCGCTCGAGCATCGCCCGATATTCGGCAAAATGCTCGGACTGGCGGCGCACCGGTTCCTCCCAGCCAAGCCCCAGCCATTTCAGGTCGCGAAAAATGCCTGCCTCGAATTCCGGCGTGCAGCGCGTCGTGTCGATATCCTCGATGCGCAGCAGCAGGCGTCCGCCCGCCGCCTTTGCCAATTTCTGATTGAGCAGCGCCGAATAGGCATGGCCGAGATGCAGTTCGCCGTTCGGGCTCGGCGCGAAGCGGAATGTCAGCAGTGTCATTGTCCGGCGGCAATCGGGTTGTGTGGCGCTATCGCCAATTGCTACTTTGCGCCGGTGGCGTCGTGCGTCCAGAGGGACACGTGACGAAGCGTGCGGCACTTTTGATTTTGGAACAAGCAGACATGCAACGCATCGCCAATCTCGACGACATTGCGCAAGGGCTGGATAGGCTATGCTTGCTCGACCCACGCCTGGAAAAAGTGCGCGGCATGGCCGGCGAGGTGCCGCTCAGGCTGTCGGAGCCGGGGTTCAGGAGCCTTGCTTCCATCGTCGTTTCGCAACAAGTGTCCCGCGCGAGCGCCGACGCCATCTTCGGCCGGCTGACGAGACTGCTCGATCCGCTGACGCCGCAGGCGATACTTGCCGCCGACGAGGCGATCTTCCGCGAGGCCGGGCTGTCGCGGCCCAAGCAGCGCGGCCTGGTTGCCGTCGCCCGGGCGGTGGCCGAGGGACTCGACCTCGATCACCTGTGCCGGCTCGATGCAAGCGAGGCGATCGCGGCCATGACCAAGGTGCCGGGCATCGGCTCGTGGACGGCTGAAGTCTACCTTTTGTTTGCCGCCGGACACCCAGATATCTTTCCGGCGCGCGACGTTGCATTGCAGAGCGCGGTCGGCCATGCACTCGGCATCGACCCGCGTCCGCCGGAGAAAATGCTGATCCGGCTTGCCGAATCATGGAGCCCGTGGCGCGGTGTCGCATCGCGGCTTTTCTGGGCTTATTATCGCGAATTGAAGGGCAGGGATGCCGCGCCTCCGGCCTGAATCCGCAAAAAAGCATTGAAATCATGCGTTTTTGAGACCCGGCATGATCGACAATCCGCTTCACATCCCTGTCATGTCGGGCTTACAGTATCCGCGTCGACCGGTTCTAGGGTGAAGGAGGTCAACGACGTGACGGTTGCCGTATCTCCGGATGGGCTTCCAGCGCTGGTGCTGAATGCGGATTACCGTCCGCTCAGCTATTACCCCCTGTCGCTCTGGTCCTGGCAGGATGCCATCAAGGCGGTGTTCCTCGAGAGGGTGAACATCGTCGCCGAATACGAACACGCCGTCTCTTCACCGACCTTTTCGATGAAGCTGCCGAGCGTCGTCAGCCTGAAGGCTTACGTGAAGCCGTCGAGGCATCCGGCGTTTACCCGTTTCAACGTCTTCCTGCGTGACCGTTTCCAATGCCAATATTGCGGCACGCCGGACGATCTGACGTTCGACCATGTCATTCCTCGCCATCGCGGCGGCGCCACGACCTGGGAGAATGTCGTCGCTGCCTGCTCGCCCTGCAATCTGAGGAAGGGCGGCATGATGCCGGCCCACGCCAAGATGTGGCCGCTGCAGAAGCCCTACCAGCCGACGGTGCATGATTTGCATAATAACGGCCGGCTGTTCCCGCCCAACCATCTACACGAAAGCTGGATGGATTATCTGTACTGGGATGTCGAACTCGAACCATAGAGTTCGGCAGAAATCCGCCATGCCGGTCGCCTGACGCAGCTTTCTGCGCTTCCGGTGCTCACGTACTTTAGTACGCTCCGCTCCGGTTCTCGAAAGCCACGTCATGCACTCCGGCCTGACGAATTTCTGGACGAACTCTGCGTTGTGCCGCTCAGTCGCGGGCGAAGGCGCTGCGGAAGGCTACGACCGTCAGGACAAAGCTGGCGATGGCGTTCCAGCCGGCCAGCGACAGGCCGAGAATGCGGAGCGCCGCCTTGTCGCAGGAGGGCGGGACGAATTTGTCGAGCGCATCGAGCACGCCCTTGCCGCCGGTGTCCACCGGCCCGGCGGCTGCGGTGCAATCGGTCGGGCCTGGCCACCACGCCCATTCGACGCCGGAGTGATAAACGCCGAGATAGACGCCGTAGAGCATCAGCAGGCCGCCAATAGCCAGCAGGCCACGGCTTACCCAGGCTGGCGCGTGAAGAGCCGACGCAAGCACCGCCAGCAGCATCAAGGGCACGCCGACGTAGTAAGGCGTGCGCTGCTCGAGGCAGAGCTTGCAGGGGATGTAGCCGCCGAGATACTGGAAGGCCAGCGCCGAGCCGACCGTGGCGGCCATGGCGACAGCGAGAAACAGGGCGGTGCGCAGCCGCTGGCGTCCGGTATCGGCATTCACGGTCGCTGTCATCGGACTCAGTCCATTCGGTTCGATGCCGTTCAGACGGCGTATTTGACGACAATATAGAGCAAAATCAGGGCAGCGGCGGCGGCGCCTGCAATCTGGCCAAGGCGCTTTTCGATGAAGTGGCGGATCGGCTCGCCATAGCGGCGCAACAGCCACGCGAGAAACAGGAAGCGAGCACCGCGCGCCACGATTGCCAGCACGATGAACAGCAGCAAAGGAACACCGATGACGCCCGACAGGATCGTCACAACCTTGATCGGCGGCAGATGGGCGAGGCCGGAGGTGACCAGCATCAGGATGATGAAGCCGACACCCGATGAGACGCGCATCGCTTCGAACTCGTCATATTTGCCATAAAATTCGAGGATCGGCCGCGCCACCGCATCATAGGCATAATGGCCGATGAACCAGCCGGCGATGCCGCCCAGCACCGAGGCGACGGTGGCGACCAGCGCGTAACGATAGGCGCGATCCGGCCGCGACAGCGCCATCGGCAGATAGAGGACGTCGGCCGGCACCAGGAACACCGAGCTCTCGACGAAGGCGATGAAGGCCAGCCACCATTCGGCGGATTTGCTCGCCGCCAGCGACAAGGTCCAGTCGTAAAGTCCGCGAAGCATCGGCACTCCTAATGCACGCCCAAACCAGAAGCGGTCTTGGGATCACGACATGTACAAACAAGACTTGGAAGCGCCCCGCATCAACCTCGTCGGACAAGGTGCGCTTCAATGACATGCGCCGCCTGTCTAGAAAGATTTTCCGCGCTGCACAATGGCAGCTGCTTCACGAAATCGAAAGGCTCGCGTCGAGCGAGACCGCTTCTCAGGATTTGGCCAGTTGACGAACAGGCCTCCAGCCGTATAGTCCGCGCCCATCCAGGCCGCCCGGCCTGAGCCCCTATGGCGGAATTGGTAGACGCGCTCGACTCAAAATCAGGATGCGTCTACCGTCAGCCCGCAGGGTAATAGGATTGGAGGTCAATAGGTTAGGAGTTAAGGGCCGCTTAATTCTCGAACTGCCACCCGCTACCTAGGTGCAGCATGAGAGCGTTGAGAGGTAAATGAGTTAGCGCCTTGCGGGTGTGGTGAAACTGGTAGACGCGCTGGATTCAAAATCCAGTTCCGAAAGGAGTGTCGGTTCGAGCCCGACCACCCGCACCAACTATCGGCCAACGAACTTTGAGAACGGCGATCATTTCACTGTCGCACCATAGTTCGAATCGTGTCTGCCGCCCCACCTGTACCAAGATACTCCGCAATGTCCGGTGATGGATGGGACAGATCAATAAATAAAACCAATATGTTATGAGAGATCGTGTGCAAAAACTGCACAGGAAGGTTCCGCTACTCTTCTGTTTTCATTCCTGCGATGGAGTAGCCGACGGGCCTCTTGGGACGCCTGTTGAATAGCTGCGCTGTCCTATCCTGCGAGGACCGTTGCTGATGTATCCGCGATCTGCCGTCTGTCAGATGGCGGACGCCACACATGTCGGGCGACCAAGATCAAGCTTGATCCCGCTGACCACGCGACGCCGCCGATGTGCTCGACACCAATGCCCGACTGCATCGGCGTATTGCGCGTGAGCCGTAAGAAATAAAAATGACCAGTGCGCTTGCGCCCGCTGCAATATCAAAAAAGATGCTCCGGCTTCAGGGAGGCCACACGCACCGCCCATTCGTCGGCTGTGAAAGCGCGTCGTTGCAATGCAAGTGAAAAAAACTACCGGCCACTCAAAGCGAACATTACTGGACTGTTTGCCGGCCGAGGCGGAGTCTGATGAGGCTCAACTTCAGCCGGGACCGAAATGGCCTTACCGACCGATCCAGATCACCACGCCCGGGAAACGCTCCGGCTGATCGGCCCCGATCCGCAGAACTGGGTGCCGGACCGGGAAGGCATCGACCACAATGTCTTCATCGTTGGCGGTGGGCAGACGGGGGCGACCTTTGCCTTCGCGTTGAGGCGTGCCGGCATCGGCAAGGTTACTGTCGTCGACGCGGCACCGGATGAAAGCAAGGCCGGCATCTGGTTCACTCATGCACGGATGAACCGGCTGCGAACGCCAAAGGGCTTGCCGGGGCCGGAACTCGGCTTGCCGGGCTTGAGCTTTCAGTCCTGGTACGAAGCCCGCCACGGTGCGGAAGCCTATGCCGGATTCGACCGCATCGCACGGACGGATTGGGCGAACTACCTGAAATGGTATCGCGCGTTCCTCGGTATCGGCATCCGTTACGGCACGCGTCTCATTCGCATCGAGCCGGCCGGCGGGCATTTTCGCCTCCACCTCGAAGCCGACGGCACGCCATCGGTCGAAACGGCGCGCAAGATCATTCTGGCCAATGGCTTTGGCGGCAGCGGCGGTCCAGTGATACCGGCGGTACTTGCCGCCTTGCCGCGGGGCCTTGTCGCACACAGTTCGGCGGCAATCGATTTTGCCTCGCTCAAGGGCAAGGCAATGGCTGTCGTCGGGTCGGCGGCTTCGGCATTCGATGCGGCCGGAGCTGCCCTTGAGGCCGGCGCGAAATCGGTGCGTCTCTTTGCCCGCCGCAACAGCATTGCCAGTGTGCCGATCAACCGCGTGCGCGGCTATCCCGGCGCCTATGACAATTATCCTCGGCTGCCCGATGCGGTGCGCTGGCGCCAGGCATTGCGCTTCCGCGAGGCCGGTTCAACGCCGCCGCTCGATGCGGTGGAGCGGGCGGTGCGGCACCAGAATTTTCATCTCCATCTCGGTGCCCCCTGGACAAATGCGGATGTCGAAGACGGCAAGGTCGTCACCGATATCGCAGGCGAGACGTTTGCGTTCGACTTCGTCGTCGCCGGCACCGGCTATTTCGCCGACCCGACGCGCAAGCCTGAGTTCGCCGATTTCGCCGCCACCATCCGGCTATGGCGCGACCAGTACGCGCCGCCGGAAGCAGAGCTGGATGAATTTTTCGGCGCCCATCCCTATCTCGGCCTCGGCCATGAATTCCTCGAGAAGGCGCCGGGCGAAGCACCGTTCCTGAAGAATATCCATGTCTTCAATCCCGGCGGCTTCGTCAGTTTCGGCCTGCCGATCGGCGATGTTCCGTCGATCAGGCGCGATGTACCGGCCGTGGTGGCGCGCATTAGCCGCGATCTCTTCCTCGCCGATCTCGACAGCCATGAGAGCCGCATAACCGGGAGCCATCCGGCCGAGTTCGGCGAAGACACCTATGCCGCTTCCGTCTGGCGGCCGGCGCAGACCATCGCGGCGGAATAGACGCGTTTCCATGGACAAACGCCGATGACCTTCAGCCCTGACCTTTCCGACCCGTTCGTCGCCACGGCGGTCGAACTGCGCGATATCTTCGATCGGGATGCCGTGGCGCGCGACAAGGCCGGCGGGCGGCCGCTCGAGCAAATCCGCCTTTTGAAGGAAAGCGGCCTGCCGTCGGCGCAGATTCCCAAGCACTATGGCGGCAAGGGCGCGTCGTGGCTGTCGGTGCTTCGCGTCGTGCGCGAATTCGCCCGCACCGACGGCTCGCTCGCCCATCTCTACGGCTATCATCATCTGCCGCTCAACGGCGTGCTGTTTCGTGGCACGGACGCGCAGAAGGACCGGCTGCTGACGTGCTCGGCCCGCGAGAACTGGGTCTGGGGCAATTCCGGCAACGCCATGTCGAAGACGTCGACGGCCAGGCGCAACGGCAGGGGCTGGATTCTGAGTGGCTTTCGGCCGTTCTCTTCCGGGTCGCACATTGCCGACTACATCCAGGTCGCCTGGGAAGACGGTCAGGACCGGCTGGTGGCAGCGATCCCGGCCGATCGTGAGGGCATCGTCGTCGAGGATGACTGGGATGGTGTCGGCCAGCGGCAGACCGGCAGCGGCAAGGTGACATTCAAGGACGTGCATGTCGGCGACGACGAACTGATCGGCTCGCCAGCGGTGCCGCTGACGCCGTTCCAGACGCTGACGTCACTGTTCCAGCAGGCGGTCCTGCTCAACCTGTTCGTCGGCAGCGCGCAAGGAGCGCTGAGCGAAGGCCGCGACTATACGGTCTCGCAATCGCGCCCCTGGGTCTATTCCGGCTATGAGAAACATACCGACGATCCGTTCGTGCAACGCAAATATGGCGACCTCTATATCCGCACGCTCGCCGCGGCCGAACTGGCCGATATAGCAGCATGCAGCCTCGATGCCGCCTATGGCCAGGGCGAGGCGTTGACCCTGGAGCAGCGCGGGCAGACGGCGATCGATCTCGCCACCGCCAATGTCTACGCCGGACAAATCGGCCTCGATGCGTCGAGCGAGGTTTTCGAGGTGATGGGCGCCCGCTCAGCCACCAAGGCCAACGGCTACGACAGGTTCTGGCGCAACGTGCGCACGCACACGCTGCACAATCCGGCCGAATACAAGAAGCGCACGATCGGCACCTGGTTGCTCACCGGGGAATTGCCGGTCGGCGGATTGTATCGCTGAGGAGGCACGGAACATGGCCAGGCGCAAGGACAAGCTCAAGCTTGGAGCCTTTCTTCTCTTCACCGGCCACCATGTCGCAGCCTGGCGCCACCCGGAGGCAGGAGAAGGGGCCAGCCTCAACGACTATGTCGAGCTGGCCCGGCTGGCGGAAGCAGCCAAGTTCGACACGATCTTCTTCGCCGACGGCGTCGCGGCGCGGCTGAAGGATATGGAGGCCGCCAGCCGCAAGGCGCATAGCGGCGTCTATCCGTTCGAGCCGATCACGCTGCTGTCGGCACTGTCGGCTGTGACCAGGAACATCGGCCTCATCGCCACGGCGTCGACCAGTTTTTCCGATCCCTACAATCTGGCCCGCCAGTTCGCGTCGCTCGACCATCTGAGCGGCGGGCGGGCCGGCTGGAATCTGGTCACTTCGTCCGATCCGGAGGCAGCGTTCAATTTCGGTCACGAGACGCATATCCAGCATGGCGAGCGCTACGACCGCGCCGAGGAATTCGCCGATGTCGTGCTCGGTCTGTGGGACAGCTGGGAAGATGACGCCTTCCCGCGCGACAGAGCAATCGGGCGCTATTTCGACAAGGACAAGCTTCACGTGCTGAACCACAAGGGCCAGCACTTCAAGGTGCGTGGTCCGCTGAACACGCCGCGAACGCCGCAAGGTCATCCGGTCGTGGTCCAGGCCGGGGCGTGTCGGATCCGGGCAAAGAGCTGGCGGCGCGCACGGCGGAAGCGATCTTCGCCGCGCAGATCACGCTCGACGAAGCAACCGCCTTCTACGCAGACGTCAAGGGCAGGCTCGGCAAATACGGCCGCTCGGAGGATGATCTGAAGGTCCTGCCTGGCATCTTCCCGGTCGTCGGCCGCACCGAAGCCGAGGCGCGGGAGAAGTTCGAACAGCTGCAGGATCTCATCCAGCCGGAAGTCGGCCTCGGTCTGGTCTCGGCGCTGGCCGGCGGCTTCGACCTCAGCGCCTATCCGCTCGACGGGCCGGTGCCTGAATTGCCGGAGACCAATGCCGGCAAGAGCCGGCAAGCGCTGGTGATCGATCTGGCGCGGCGCGAGAACCTGACGATCCGGCAGCTCTATCTGCGCATCGCAGGCGCCCGCGGCCACTGGCAGGTGGTCGGCACGCCGCAACAGATCGCTGACACCATGGAAGAGCGGTTCGAGAATTACGGCGCCGACGGCTTCAACATCATGGCGCCGATCATGCCTGGCGGCCTGAAGGATTTCATCGAACTGGTGGTGCCGGAACTGCGCCGCCGTGGCCTGTTCCGCGATGAGTATGAGGGCAGCACCTTGCGCGACAATCTCGGCCTGAAGCGGCCGGCAAACCGCTTTTCGCGGCATGCCGCGGCGGCTGCGGAGTAGGCCGGCAATGGCGCGCGACACGCTCTTTCTCATCCAGCCGGGTTTCGCCGACCCAAAGCAGCCGGGCCAGACGTTCGTCTGCCCCTATTGCAACCAGGTTGAGGGATTGCTCGCAGCCTTTCCCGATCTCGCCGCCAGACTCGACGTTGAGCGCGTGCCGTTTTCGAGGCCGAGAGGCAAGGTGATCGACGCGCTCGGCGAACGGCACCAGTCGCTGCCTGTGCTGATCATCGGCAGCGATCCGCTCGTCGACTTGCCGACGGCCAAGGGCAAGATCTTCGCCGATGACACCAGGCGCATTCTTGCACTGCTTGCCGAGCGCCACGGCTTCCCGCATCTGCATGAGTGAGACGATGACCTTCGATCCCGACATCTCCAATCCATGGATCGCCAGGGCGGTCGAGCTGCGCGACATCTTTGCCCGCGATGCGGTCGAGCGCGACCAGCTTGGCGGCAGGCCCGTCGAACAGATCCGTCTGCTCAAGCAAAGCGGCCTGCTCACCATCCTTATTCCCAAGGAGTTCGGCGGCGCCGGCGAACCCTATTCGACAGCGCTGAAGATCGGCCGCGAGTTCGCCAAGGTCGACGGCTCGATCGGCCATATTTACGGTTACCATTTCAGCGCACTGATCGCCGCCAGGCTCAATTCGGACGAACCGCGCTCAGCCGATCTGCTACGGCGTTCGGCTGCCGGCGACTGGTTCTGGGGCAACACCCGCAACAGTTTTTCCAAAACGCTGTTCGGCCGCAAAGATGGCGAGTGGACGATCGTCAACGGCTTCAAACCCTTCGCCTCCGGCTCTCATGTCGCCGACTATCTTTCGACCTCGTGGGAAGACGAGGTCAGCGGCGAGAGGAAATTCGCGGCGATCCCCGCGAACCGCGAAGGCATCACCGCTCTCGACGACTGGGACGGCATCGGCCAGACGCAGACCGGCAGCGGCAAGGTCGCCTACAAGGACGTCAGGATCCACGACAGCGAGTTGGTGCGCGGTTGGGTCGACGCGTCGTTGCCAATCCGCACCATCGGCCCGCTGCAGCAGCAGAGCGTGTTGCTCAATGTCTTTGTCGGCACGGCCCAGGGCGCGCTGCTGGCGGCGCGAGATTATACGCTCAACAGTTCGCGGCCGTGGATGTATTCCGGCGTCGAGCGCCATATCGACGATCCATGGATCAAGCGGCAGTATGGCGAGCTCTGGGTCAAGACGCGGGCGGCGACGGCGCTGGCCGATCGCGCGGCGACGGCGATCGATCATGCGATCGCGCGCGGCAAGGCGCTGACCGAGCAAGAACGGGGTGAGGCGGCGGTTGCCGTCGCCGCGGCCAATGTGCTGGCAGGCGATGTCGCGCTCGAAGTCACGACCGAGATATTCGAGGTGATGGGTGCCCGCTCCGCAGTGCGCAAATACGGCTTCGACCGCTTCTGGCGCAACGCACGCATTCACACCTTGCACAACCCTGCCGAATATAAGACCCGCACCGTCGGCACCTGGTATCTGACCGGCGCTTATCCCGAGCCCGGCGTCTTTCGATGAGCGGCCGGCAGCTCCATCTCAACGTCAACATCCTGCATGCCGGCTTCTCGCCGGCGGCATGGCGGATGGACGGCGTCGACCCCTATGCCGCCTTCACCGTCGACCACTATGTGCAGGTGGCGAAGATCGCAGAGCGCGCAACGCTCGACGCCGTATTCCTTGCCGACCAGGCAGCAATCTCGGACCGCATTGACTATCGGCCGATCACATCTCTGGAGCCGACGATTGTGCTGGCAACGGTAGCCGCCGCGACCGAGCGCATCGGCCTGATCGCCACGGTATCGACCAGCTTCAACGAACCCTACAACATCGCCCGTCGTTTCGCGACGCTCGACCATGTCAGCGGCGGGCGTATCGGCTGGAACATCGTGACCACGGCCGACCCGGCCTCGGCCCGCAATTTCGGCCTGACGGGTGCGATCGATCATGGCCGGCGTTACGAGCGGGCGGCGGAATTCGCTGACATCGTCAAGGCATTGTGGGACAGCTGGGAGGACGATGCCTTTATCGGCGACGTCGCCAGCGGGCGCTTCGTCGATGCCGCCAAGGTTCATGCCATCGAGCACAAGGGCGCGCATTTTTCGGTGTATGGGCCGCACAATGTGCCGCGCTCTCCGCAAGGGCATCCGGTAGTCGTCCAGGCCGGCGGGTCCGATGACGGCAAGGACCTCGCCGCCCGCCACGCCGAAGCCGTGTTTTCCGCATCGCAATCTTTCGAGGAAGCGCACGGCTATGCGCGGGAACTTAAGGCGCGTGCCGTCGCCTATGGCCGCACCGGCGGCGTGCCGCTCAACCTCGCCGGCCTAGCCACCATCATCGGCAGCACAGAGGCGGAAGCGGAGCGGCGGCAAGAAGAGCTGTGGGATCGCATTCCGCTCGACTACAGCCTTGGGCGGCTGTCCGGCGTGCTCGGCATCGATCGCGAGCGGCTGAAGCTCGACGAGAAGCTGCCAGAAGGGATTCAACTGCCCCCCAATGGCGGCCACACCTTCTTCAAGGCCACGCTCGCGCTCGCGCGCAGCAATGATTTCACCGTGCGGGAATTGATCCGGGCGCTGAACGGCAGCACCGGCCACCGCACCATCGTCGGCACGCCGGAGCAGATCGCCGATGATATCGAAAGATGGTTTGTCGCCGGCGCCGCCGACGGCCTCAACCTGATGCCGGACGTGCTGCCGACCGGACTGGAGGTCTTTGTCGATACGGTGGTGCCGATCCTGCGCCGGCGAGGGCTGTTCCGAACGGAATATGAAGGGGGCACGCTGCGCGACCATCTCGGCCTTGCCCGGCCCGAAAGCCGCTTTGCACCGCAGCCGAGCAAGGCGCCAGGGCTGCTAGGGGCAGCCCTTTGAATGATCATCAAAATACAACGGAGCGGAAGGTCCTGCCACTGACCTCCATGCCCGGCCAAAATACAGGCCCGACAATGAGCGCTGATACCGAATTTCTTTGGTACATCCCGAACCAGGTCGATCCCGGTCACCGCGGCGAGCCGGCCGTCGAGGACCACAACAGCCTGGAGACGCTGACCAGCCACGCGAAGGCGCTTGAGGAGCATGGCTGGAAGGGCGCGCTGATCGGTACCGGCTGGGGTCGGCCCGACACTTTTACTGTCGCGGCCTCCCTCGCCGCGCGGACCACCTCCTTCGAGCCGCTCATCGCGATCCGCCCGGGTTACTGGCGGCCGGCGCACTTCGCATCCGCCGTAGCCACGCTCGACCAGCTGACCGCCGGTCGCGTGCGTATCAACATAGTGTCAGGCAAGGACAACCTCGCTGCGTATGGCGACAGCGAAGGTGACCAGATACATCGCTATGCCCGTACCAGAGAGTTCATGCGCCTGGTTCGCAGACTTTGGACTGAAGAGAACGTGACCTTTGCGGGCGAGCACTTCCAGGTCACTGGCTCTACCGTGATGCCCCGCATCCATGTCCGTGGCGATCGTCGCCATCCCAAGCTCTACTTCGGCGGCGCGTCGGAGGCGGCAGAGCGGGTGTCGGCCAGCGAGGCGGATGTCCAGCTCTTCTGGGGCGAGCCGCTCGACGGCGTCAGGGAGCGGATCGAACGGCTCAAAGCCTTGAGCAGGGAACTCGACCGAGACCTCCCGCCTCTGGAGTTCGGGTTGCGGGTCACCACGCTGGTCCGCGACACCGCTGGGCAGGCCTGGGCGGACGCAGAAGCGAAGGTCGACGAGATGGCCAAGGGCCAGGGAGCCGGCTGGAACGATCACGGTCGGGCGGTAGCGGTGGGCCAGCAGCGTCTGCTCGATCTGCACGCGCGCGGCGAGGTGCTGGACGACAATCTCTATACTGCGCCGGGCAAATATGGCGGCGGCGGCGCTGGCACCACCTGGCTGGTCGGCTCGGCCGCCGACGTCGCCCGCTCGCTCGGCAGATACCGGGATCTGGGCATTAAGCATTTCGTGCTCTCGGACACGCCGTATTTTTCCGAGATCAAGCGGCAGGGCGATCAGTTGCTTCCGCTATTGCGCAATGGGGCCGAAGCCGCGCTTCTTGAACCGGCAAAAGCCGGCGAGTGAAGCAGCGCGCGAGGAAGGGTTTGGATGAAGAGAACGATTTTGGGTCCGCAAGGCCCGCATGTGAGTTCGATCTGCCTGGGATCAATGACCTGGGGTCGTCAGAACACCGAATAAGCCAGATTACCAAGCAGGGAAGACGATGTCACAGCCGGCCGCCTTCAGCATCCGCCCTTCCGACGCCGACCTGCGTGGTGAAGCGGCGCTGCGGCGGCGTTACCGGGCGCCGCAACATACGCACACCGGAAACTGGAACGAAGCCCTCGAGGCGATCCTTTCGCATCGCTCGGTCCGCAATTATCTCGCCAAGCCTTTGCCCGAAGGGACGCTGGAACTGATCGTCGCCGCCGCCCAGTCGGCGCCGACTTCTTCCAATCTCCAGGCGTGGAGCGTCATCGCAGTCGAGGATCCGGCGCGCAAGGCGCGGCTTGCCGGACTGGCGGCGATCAATCGCCATATCGAGCAGGCGCCGCTGCTGCTGGTCTGGCTGGCCGACCTGTCGCGGCTGCGCGCCATTGCCGAGGCAAACGGCCGGGAGGGCGAGGGGCTCGACTATCAGGAGAGTTTTCTGCTGGCCGTGATCGACGCCGCACTTGCCGCGCAGAATGCCGTGGTGGCGATCGATGCGCTCGGGCTCGGCTCCTGCTACATCGGCGCCATGCGCAATCATCCGCAGGAGGTGGCACGCGAACTCGGTCTGCCGCCGGAAACCGTGGCGGTGTTCGGCCTGACCGTCGGCTATCCCGATCTCCTGGCTGCGACTGACATCAAACCCAGACTGCCGCAGGCTGTGGTGCTGCACCGCGAGCGCTATCGATCAGAGCCCGATCCGGACGATCTTGCAGCCTACAACCAGAGGCTTCGTTCATTCCAGCAGGAGCAGGCGATGCCTGTGGTGGACTGGACAGAGTTGGTTTCGAACCGCATCGGCAGCAAAGCGGCGCTGAAAGGCCGTAATCACCTGGGCGAAGTGCTCAAAGCGCTGGGCTTCAAGCTCAAATAGGCGCGCGCCCTCGCGAGACCGCGGTGCGGCTATTCGGCCGCGATAATGGCGATGCGCGCCGGAAGCGCCGCCGGCGGTGGGAAGTCGAGAGCGCCGAGCTGGCGCGCCTCGGCCTTCAGCCAGGCATGAAAGCGCTCGACCGTCGCCAGCTTCGCCTTGTGCGGCGTCGTCGCGAAATAATAGGAAAACTCGACCGGCTGCGGCGAGCCGAATGGGCTGACCAGACGCCCCGCGGCAAGGTCGGGTTCGGCCAGCCGAAATTTGCCAAGACCGATGCCCTTGCCGGCAGCAGCGGCGTCGAGAACCAGCGAGGACTGGCTAAGCCGTATGCCGCCCTCGACAAGCCGGCCGGACAGGTCGTTGGATCTCAGCCAGCCCTTCCAGTCAGGGCAGCTTGGATCGCGTTCCGGACCGTCCTCATGCAGGATCGGTGCGTCACGCAGCCCCTCCGGCCCGCGATAGAGACCGTGCATGCGAGCAAATTCCGGGCTGCAGACGGGCAGCACCGCTTCTGAAAACAGCCGTTCCGTGACGAGGCCGCTATAGGCGCCCGACCCGTAGCGGATGACACAGTCGACGTCTTCGCTGGCAAAGTCGGCAAGCCTGGTTGATGCGTCGACCAGCACTTCTAGGCCGGGTACCGCGTCGCGCAGTGCGTCGAGGCGCGGGATCAGCCATTTGCTGGCGAAGGAGGGCGCGACCGACACTTTGATCGGCGCATCCTCCTCGTCGCCGGAAATCCGCGCGACCGACTCGACAACGACGTCGAAAGCCTCGGTGAGGCCGGGCATCAGCGCCTGGCCGGCCGACGTCAGCAGAAGCTCGCCGCGGTTGCGATGGAACAGCGGTTGACCGAGGTGATCCTCGAGCAGGCGGATCTGCTGGCCGATGGCGGCAGGCGTCACATGGAGTTCTTCGGCCGCCCGCGTAAAGCTCAGGTGGCGGGCGGTTGCGACAAAAGCGCGAAGCGACGTCAGCGGCGGAAGCCTCGCCAGCGTCGGCCGCAGCCTCCTTGATTTTGCGCGAATGAGATCGACCATGGAGCGCATTCAACACGTTCAGGCCCGGCGCGACGAGGCCGGGCTTTGCGCCAAAGTGCCCGGTGGAAAATTTCGTTTGCCGCAGCGTCGCGGCAGCGGGAACGGAAATCTAAAAAATCGTAATGTCTACAATTCTTGTAGAGATAAGATCGGAGCGCTGATTTGGGCGTCGAGCAGCTTTGCCAGATCCTGGAATGAAACGGTCGTGCGAAGCGGTGCTTTCGGCAGACGATAGAAAATCATTCTTCCGGTTTTGCGGCGTGGCAGGGATCATCGCGTCGAGGCGCCGGAGTGTGTTCGGCCGCCGGATGCCATCGAAGCCGTTTTCCGGAGCTCAAGGCCATGTCTGTCAATCGTCGTCATTTCAACCAGCTGCTGTTGCTTGGCGGTGCGAGCTTCGCATTGCCCGGGGTTTCCTTCGCTGCCGAAGGAACGCCGGTCCAGGGTGGCACGCTCAACTGGGCCTACTATCCCGACCCCACGTCGCTGATTGCCATCAACACCTCGTCGGGCACCGGCCAGGCGATCGGTCCCAAGGTGAATGAAGGTTTGCTTGATTTCGCCTATGACCTCAGCCCGAAACCGCTACTGGCGACGGAGTGGTCGATCAGCGATGACGGCCTGCGCTATACCTTCAAGCTGCGCGAGGGCGTCAAATGGCATGACGGCAAGGACTTCACGTCGGAAGACGTTGCCTTCACCATCTTCCGGCTGAAGGAGGCGCATCCGCGCGGCCGCATCACCTACCAAAACGTGACGGCGGTCGAGACGCCCGATCCGCACACCGCCATCATCGTGCTGTCGAAGCCGGCGCCCTATCTGATCACGGCGCTGAGCAGTTCGGAATCGCCGATCGTGCCGAAGCATGTCTACGAAACGTTCAAGCCGGCGGAGCAGCCCAAGCTGGAGCAGACGATCGGCACCGGTCCCTTCGTGCTCAAGGAATGGGTGCCCGGCAGCCATCTGATCTTCGACCGCAACCCGGACTATTGGGACGCGCCCAGGCCTTATCTCGACCGTGTCGTGCTGCATGTCATCCTCGACCCGGCCGCACGCTCGGCGGCGCTTGAAACCGGCGAGATCGATATCGGCGCCAATCCCGTGCCGCTGGCCGACATCGAACGGCTGAAGGCAAACCCCGCTCTGGTCGTCGACACCAACACCTACGCCTATTCCGGCCCACAGCAGCAATTGTTCTTCAATTACGAGAACGAAATCCTGACCAAGCGGGACGTGCGCCTGGCCATCGCCCATGCGATCGACCTGCAGAAACTGGTCGACATCGCGCTCTACGGTTACGCCCAGGTGTCGCCGAGCCCGATCAGCACCGCACTGCCCAAATGGTACGACCCGAGCATCAAGGCGCGCGAGCCCGACCCCAAACTGGCGGAGAAACTGCTCGACGATGCCGGCTACAAGCGCGGCGCCGACGGCAAGCGCTTCAAGCTCCGGCTCGCCTACAACGCATTCCTGCCGGCGTCCTATGCCGACTTCATCAAGCAGTCGCTGGCAGCCGTCGGCATCGATGCAGAGATCCTGAAGCTCGATCTGTCGACCTTCCTGAAGACCGTCTACACCGACCGTGCCTGGGATCTGGTCGTCGAATCGCTGTCGAACACCTTCGATCCGACGCTTGGCGTCCAGCGCGCCTACTGGTCGAAGAACTTCAAGATCGGCCTCGTCTTCTCCAACGCCAGCCACTATGCAAATCCCGAGGTCGACCGGATCCTCGAAGCCGCGGCGGTCGAGCCCGACGAGACCAGGCGGCGCGAGCTCTGGTACAAATTCCAGCACATCATCCATGACGACGTGGTGTCGGTCGATCTCGTCGCGGCCGGCGCTCAGATCGTCGCCAACAAGAAGGTCCGGGATTTCGCGCCCGGCGCCCAAGGCATCAACAACAGCTTCGCGCAGATCTGGCTCGCGCCAAACGCATAGGCGTTCGGATCGCCTTGGCTGGGATCGGCGCGTGAACGGCCGATCCCGACTTTTCTCCATGAAGACAAATCGCGCAAACGCGGAGTACCGACCATGACCATCAACCGACGCCTGTTCAATCAGTTCTTGCTGCTGGCCGGCGCGAGTACCGCGCTTCCCGCCGGGGCCTTCGCGCAAGACGCAAAGCCGGTGGCCGGCGGCACGCTCAACTTCGTCTACTATCCGGAGCCCAACCAGATCGTTTCCATCAACACCAGCGCCGGCGGACCGGCCACCATCGGCCCGAAGATTTTCGACGGCCTGCTCGCCTACGACTACGACCTCAATGCAAAGCCGCAACTGGCCACCGAATGGTCGATCAGCGATAACGGGCTCGAATATGTCTTCAAGCTGCGCGAGGGGGTGAAGTTCAGCGATGGCCACGACCTGACATCGCAGGACGTGGCCTTTTCGATCTCGCGGCTGCGCGAAGCCCATCCGCGCGGGCGCATCACCTTCCAGAACGTCACCGACATCGACACGTCGGACCCGCATGTCGTGAAGATCAAATTGTCGAAACCGTCCGCCGCGCTGATCTCGGGGCTGGCCGCGACGGAATCACCTGTCGTGCCCAAGCACATCTACGAGAAGCTGAAGCCGGCCGACGATCCGTCCTTCGAGCAGATCATCGGCAGTGGACCGTTCGTGCTCAAGGAATGGGTGAAGGGCAGCCACATCATCGTTGAAAAGAATCCGACCTATTGGGATGCGCCCAAACCCTATCTCGATCGGATCATTTTCCGCTTCATCACCGATCCGGGCGCGCGCGCCGCGGCGCTCGAAACGGGCGAGGTCGACATCGGACCGAACCCGGTGGCCTTCGCCGACCTGGAGCGTTTCAAGTCGCTGCCGCAATTCGTCGTCGACAGCACGGTCTTCGCCTATAGCGGCCCGCTGCACCAACTGATCATCAACCTCGAAAACCCGATCCTGAAGGAGAAGAAGGTCCGTCAGGCAATCGCGCACGCGATCGACCTCGACGCAATCAATGCAATCGTGTTTTACGGTTATGGCCAGGTGTCGCCGACGCCGATCAGCGTCGTCAATAAGAAGTATTTCGATCCCGACGTAAAGGCCGCGACCGTCGATACGGCATTGTCGGAAAAACTGCTCGACGAGGCCGGCTTCAAGCGTGGGGCTGACGGCGTACGCTTCAAGCTCAGGCTCACCAACAATCCCTACAACCCGTGGGGCTATGCCGACTTCCTCAAGCAGGCGTTGGCCAAGATAGGCATCGATGCCGAGATCGAAAAGTTCGACTTCGGAACCTATGTCAAAACCATCTACACCGACCGCGCCTGGGATCTGTCGACGGAGTCCTGCGGCAACATCTTCGATCCGAGCGCCGGCGCGCAGCGGCTCTACTGGTCGAAGAACATCAAGAAAGGGCTGCCGTTCTCCAACGGCGCGCACTATGAGAACCCGGAGGTTGACCGGTTGCTGGAAGCCGCATCGGTCGAGCTCGACGAGGCCAAGCGCAAGCAGCTGTTCTTCAAGTTCCAGGAGATCATCGCCGACGAGTTGCCGATCATCAATCTGATCGCGCCACCGACCATCATCATCGCCCGCAAGACCGTCAAGAACTATGCGCCTGGCGCCGAAGGCCTGTCAGCGAATTTCGCCGACGCCTATCTCGACCCGAACGCCTGAATCTGCCGGGCAATCATGAGAGAAGGGCCGCATAGAGTTGCGGCCCTTTTCGTTTCTTCCATTTTCGCAAAGCTGGTAAGTTCAGGCCAAAGCACGCAGCCTTGGGCTGGCGCCGACCAGAAGGCCGGCAAGGGCTATGGCCTGCGCCAGTTGTTCGCCGATTGAGCTCGATTCCCAGGCGACGCCGCGCAGCGGATGGCCGATGGCGAACAGATTGCCATGGGTCTCGCCATCACGGGAAATCACCTGGCCGTCATGTGTGGCGTCGATGCCGAAGGCGGTCGCATGCGGCCTGACGATGCCGTTCTCGAGCAGGTTCTGGACGAATGGATCGGAGATCCGCCGCCAATCATGCTCCTGATGGCCGCGGCAGTTGACGACGCCGTCGAAACGCAGCCGTTCGACCGCGCCGGTATCACGCCAGCGGATTTCAGCGACGATGCCATTTGCCTGCGGATGGAGTGCCAGCACTCGTCCCGCTCCACCCGTCCAACGGCGTTCGCTTCGCGCCCGTGCCACGCGCTCAAAGCTCGGTGGCGCCGCGCGGTGCGCGGTGACATCCCAGAAGGCGCGCAGATGGCGTGCGAACTTCAAGCGCTCCCTGTCGGTGGCGCCTTGCCACAAGGCCAGGATCCACGGCCGGATCGTCAGCGGCAGCCCTTGCCAGTCCAGGCCGGTGGTTTCGATTGCCCGGCGTTCGGCCTTGACCAGTGCGAGAAGCGCCCTGGTGGTTTTCGGCAGCGGCCGCCCGGCGAGGAAGTCGCGCCAAGCCTCGGTGTTGCGCCGAGGTTCGACGATCTGTCCGCGCCGCGACACGACGCGATAACCGCCCTTGAAGCCGCGCGCCTCCATGCTGGCGACGACGTCGACC
The DNA here is from genome assembly GCF_040322175.1 of Mesorhizobium sp. M0185. Taxonomy (NCBI): domain Bacteria; kingdom Pseudomonadati; phylum Pseudomonadota; class Alphaproteobacteria; order Hyphomicrobiales; family Phyllobacteriaceae; genus Mesorhizobium; species Mesorhizobium sp. M0185. Next base: position 99,965 of record NZ_JAMYSY010000009.1, read on the forward strand.
ATGCTGAGGCTGGAGCCGATCAGCAGCAGTTCCTTGCTGCCGGCGAGCCGATCGAGCGCCGCCGAATCCCAGGGATTGGCGACATAACGGGGATTGCTGACGACGGCTGCTTCCGTGGTGGACGGCTGGCTCTGAAAAACCCCTGTCGCCAGCACGGCCTTGTCCGCCAGCAATTGCTGGCCGTCGCTGGTGCCGACGCAGACTCCGGACGGACCGGTCAGCATGTCGACGGCGGATGCCTTGATGTGGCGCAGCGAAGAACGCGGATCTGCTTCTCTGATCGCTCTCGTCAGTTCCGACTGGACATAGCTGCCGAACAGCCAGCGCGGCGGGCTTGAGTCCGGGACATCCTCGGGCGGTGTCCAGCCGTGCTCCGGCCCATTCGCCATAAGCCAGCGAACGAGGTGATCGGGATCGTCCGGATGCAGCGAGAAGATGCGCGCCGCGCCGTTGACGAGGTGTTGTGGATCGACGGTGCTATAGGCAACGCCGCGACCAAGCTGGGCCCGGCGCTCGATGATGGTGATTGCCAGCGGCTCAGTTGAACGGTCGAACAGCTTGATCGCGGTAACCGCGCCGGCAAAGCCGCCGCCAATGATGATGATTGAACGCGGGGCCGAACGCGGGGAGGAAGGGGTATGAAGCATCAAGAACCTTTGCGATGCCGGTGGTCATGGCTCTAGCCCATCGCCCCGGCAACGACCATCGTGCTTTCCCGTAACCCGATGTCAAAAAACAATAATTGCCGGCTGGCGAAAGGCATTCTTTCACTCAGCGGGTTTGGCAGGCGTTAGATAGGAACGCCCTTCGCGACCAGCCCGAGAACCGCCGATGACTAAAGATCGAAAGATAAGGCTTGGAGCCTTTGTTCGCGGGCCGGGCCATCATGTCGCTGCCTGGCGCCATCCCGATGTGCCTGCCAATCCGGGCCTGAGCTTTCGGCACTATGCGGACGCCGCGCGCACTGCCGAGCGTGGCCTGTTCGACATGGTGTTTCTGGCCGACAGCCTGAGCGCGCGCAATGGCGAGCAGCCGATCGAGACCTTCGAGCGCACCGGCCATGTCGTGCATTTCGAGCCGCTGACGCTGTTGTCGGCGCTCTCGACCATCACGCAGAGGATCGGGCTCGTTGCGACCGCCTCGACCACCTATTGGGAGCCGTTCCACTTGGCGCGGCTGTTCGCTTCGATCGATCATCTCAGCGGCGGCAGGACAGGCTGGAACATCGTCACCTCGGCCGACGCGCCGGCGGCGGCGAATTTCAGCCTCGACCAGCATCCCGTTCATGCCGACCGTTACGCCCGCGCCGAGGAATTCGTCGCTGTCGCGCAGAAGCTTTGGGACAGCTGGGACGACGATGCCTTCGTCGCCGACAAGGCTTCGGGGATCGCCATCGACCGGCGCGGCATCCACGCCCCGGACCATGCCGGCCGGCATTTCCGCGTCAAAGGGCCGCTCAACGTCGCCCGCCCGCCGCAGGGCCATCCCGTCATCGTTCAGGCCGGCTCTTCCGATGCCGGCCAGCAGCTGGCGGCGCGGACGGCGGAGGTGGTTTTCACCGCCCATCCGACCATCGAATCGGCCCGAGGTTTTTACAGCGAGCTGAAAGGCCGGTTGGGCTCCTTTGGTCGCTCTGCCGATTCTTTGAAGATCATGCCCGGCGTCTTCCCGGTCGTCGCGCCGACGCGCGCGGAAGCCGAGGACAAGTTCGATGCGATCCAGCGGCTGGTCGATCCGGTGGTCGGCGTCGCCCTGGTTTCCGGACTGCTCGGCGGCATCGATCTTTCCAGCCACCCACTCGATGGGCCGTTGCCCGAACTCGGCAGTTCCGATTCTGTGAAGAGCCGCCTGAAAGTCGTTTCCGAATTAGCTGCGAACCGGAACCTGACCATCCGGCAATTGTATCTCGCCGTTGCCGGCGCGCGCGGCCATTTCCAGATCGTCGGCACGCCAAAGGATGTGGCCGACATGATGGAGGAGTGGTTCGCCGGTGGCGCGGCGGACGGCTTCAACGTCATGCCGCCGATCCTGCCGACGGGCCTCACCGATTTTGTCGACCTCGTCATTCCGGAGCTGCAGCGGCGGCGTCTGTTCCGGACTGCTTACGAAGGCGGGACGTTGCGCGAGAACCTCGGCCTTGCGCGTCCGATCCGTGGCGCCGCTGAACAGCAAGAGAGGAAAGCATCATGAGCGACAGGACGATCGATTCGAAAATGTTTCGCCAATGGCTGGCGGATGGCGAAGAACTGGCGGTGCTAGACATTCGCGACAGCGCGACTGTCGGATACGCATCGCCGCTGTTCGCCACCAACCTGCCCGCGGCTCAGGTCGAGGCCGAGATCGACCGCTTCATCCCGCGCAAATCGGTGCGCACCGTGCTGGCGGACGACGGCAGCGGCGTTGCCGAGCAACTTGTCGAACGACTGGTGGGGTATGGCCGTACCCAGCTGTTTTCGCTGAACGGTGGAATTCCGGAATGGACGCAAAGCGGCGTTGAAGACCTGCCGACCTTCGATACGCCGGGCGTCGATTTTTCGCTGGCGATCCGCGACGAGAAGGGGACCCCGGTCGTCAGCGTTGAAGAGCTCGCGGTGCTCACAGGCCCAGGCGCCGAGGTGGTGGTGCTCGACAGCCGCACGGTGGCGGAGTTCGAAAAGGACCATGTGCCGGGCGCCATCAGCGTGCCGGGCGCCGAGCTGGTGCTGCGCTTCGCCGACCTGGTGCCGTCACCGGAGACGCAGGTTGTCGTCTCCTGCGCCGGCCTGCCGCGCGCCATCATCGGGGCGCAGACACTGATCGATGCCGGCGTGCCCAACCGGGTCGCCTATCTGCACGACGGCACCAAGGCATGGCGCGAGGCCGGTCTTGCACTCGAAACCGGCAAGACCGCAATCTATGGTCCGGCAAGCGAGGATGCCAAGCGTTTCGCCGGGGAGCACATCGCAAAGCTTGCCGAAGGCGACAGCTTTCCCCGCATCAATGCGGCCACGGCCGCGAACTGGGCGAAGGACGAAAAGCGGACGACCTACCTGCTTGACGTGCGCACGCCCGACGAGTTCGCCGAAGCGCATATTCCGGGGTCGATCGCGTCTGAGGGCGGGCAGTTGCTCGGTGTCGCCTATCGCACCATCGCCGTGCGCGGCGCCCGCGTCGTGCTGATCGACGATCTGCTCGGTGTCCGCGCGGCGACGACGGCGCATTGGCTGCAGCGGCGCGGCTTCGAGATCGCGATCCTCTTGTATGACTTCCAGTCGGCCAGCCTGGTGGAAGCGGCGTAGGGCAGGCGCACTGTCAGGCGATTTTTTTCGGGGCCACTATTCGGCGGCTTCCGATTGGCGGCGACGGCCCGCCAGCACGTTCTTCTGCATCGCCGTCAGCGAAGACCGCACGGCTTTGGCGCCGTGCTCCAGCATCTTGGCCTCATACTCCGACAGCGCCTGGAGAAGCGGCTTGTCGCCGCGTTTGGCGGCCACCAACTCCGGCACCAGCAGCCCGGCGTCGTAGATCGCGGTGTTGCCGCCAAGCGCGCGAAAATAGGTCATGGCGAGGATGGCATCGCCAAGCAACGTCACCGGTTTCGTCGGCCAGGGATCGACAGGCTCGGAGCTGTGGACATGAAGCAGCGCCACCGTAGATGGGTCGGTGTAGCGGATGAGGTTGAGGATTTCCGGGTGCCAGTGGGCGATCTTCGAGATCAGCAGGTCAATCAGTTCTGAACCGGAGAGCTTTGCCAGCGCGTCGTCCGTGGCAAGTTCGTTCTTTTCATAGGCGGTGTTCCACCAGACATAGCTGGTGGTGTTGTTGAAATGGAAACCGGAAAAATCCTTGTGGGTGGCGTCGTCCAGCCCGATCAGTCCATGCTTTCGGAATGCGTCGACATTGACCCTGTGGCTGGTGACCATAAGCCCATGACCTTCGGTTGGCCTGACGCCGGCATTGTAGTCGAGTAGCAGCGGCGAGATCTGGTGAAGGGCTGCGGCATGAAGCGTCATCTTGCCGGCCAGGCGCCTGACGCCGGTGTCGAAGCTTCGCGCATGCGGCACCAGTTGCTGGCGCACGCGCGAGCGGGCGCCGTCGGCTCCGACCAGCACGTCGGCATGGATTGCCGAACCGTCCTCGAAATGCGCGACGACCGAACCATCCGGCTGCTCGTCGTAGCGTGAAAAGACCTTGCCATAGCGCATGATGCCGTCGAGGCCGGACAACAGCACCTGGCGCAGCGTGATACGGCTTACCGATTTTTCGATATGCGTGTCGTCGGCCTCGCCCGGCGCGTTGCCGCCGCCCCAGGCATCCTCGCCCAGGATGTTGAAATTCTCGTCGAGCAGGATGTTGCGATCCGGCGCCTGGCCGAGCGTGGCGACAAAAGCGTCGTAGAGTTCCGGCGGCAAATTGGCGATCAGGGAATCGATGCCGCGCTGGCGGATGCGCAGACGAAAACCCTGGACATAGTCGGTGCGGGCGCGGTCCTTCTCGAAGACCGCGACACTGATGCCGTTCTTCTTCAGGCCTTGCGCCAGTGTCAGGCCGCCGGGGCCTCCGCCGATGATGGCGACTTCGACATGTTCTGTTGTCATAGCGCTCAACCGACCGCCGCGAGCTTGGGCTTGCCCGCGGCAATAGCCGGTGTCTCGGCCAACTGCCAGGCGATATGGCGGCTGAGCGTCGCCTTGGCGGCGATCGTGCGGATCATGTGGTTCTGCGGTGCGTGGGAACGGGCGGTCAGCGCATCACGGTGGTGGCGCTCAAGCTGGAAATCTCTGTTAAGGCCTGGATTGCCGGCAAGCTCCAGCGCCAGCGAGGTGACGGCAACGGCATTGTCGATGACGACATGCCTGACCGTCATTCCGTCGGTGTGTCTTCGGCAGGAACCGCAACATTATCCAGAATGATGTCGTCGCTGGCCGTCGCCTGCATGCCGGCGGCGTTCCATGTCTTTTCGACGCGCAATCCGGGCGCGTCGGTCGGCACCAGGAATGAAGCGAGACGCGGCTGCGGCTCGTCGGTCAGCGCCAGCAAGTTCACCCATTTCAGAATAGGAATGCCAGTGACGTAGTTCTTGTGGCCGGATATCCGCCAGACATTGCCGACGCGCCGGGCAATGGTTTCGGGCGGCTTGCCGTGGGCGGGCGAGCCAATCCGCGGCTCGGCTTGCGCGGCGTTGATCAGAGCAGGGCCAAGACGGCCGGCCTCGACAATCCGCTGAACCAGATGGCTCGGCCATTTTCCGGATTTCCGCATCGCATACTGGCTATTATAATGCGTGGCCAGCACCAGCGCCGTCGACGGCTCGCCACGGCCAATCTCGGCGATCACCGCCTGTGCTTCCGTCAGCCCGCCACCGAAGCCGCCATGTTCGCGCGCCGTGACCAGGCCAAGCAGCCCCGCCTGGCGAAGCCGGTCGAAATTGGCGAATGGGAATTCCCCGGTCGCGTCGTGATGCGCGGCGGTCAGCGCGAACTCGTCGGCAAGGCCGGCCACTTTCTCGAGGAGTTGCGGAAACTCGGCAATTGTCGACATCATGACGTTGGCTTTCTCTCAGGCGGCGGCGCGAATGTTCACCAGATCGAGCGGCCGGCGATCGACCCAGTGCTCGACGTCGAAATCGCCGGCGAGGAAGCCCCAGTCGCGCAGGAAATTCTTGTAGTGGGAAACCGCTGCGACGAGCTCAGGCTGCAGTCCGAGGCCGAGATGCTTATGGACATCCGGACCATTGGCGGCCAGCACCTGTTCCTCGGTGGCCCCGGCTTCGCGGGCAACAAAGCGCTGCGTCTCTTCCGGATGCGCCTCGGCCCAGGCACTGGCGCGCAGGATGGTCTCGATCAGTCGCGCGACCAGATCGGGGCGTTGTTCCGCCAGCAGTTCATCGACGGTCAGCACGCGCGGCGAACCGGAATTGATGCGGATGTTCGGGTCGGGGTGGAAGCCGAATTCCACGACCTGGATGGCGCCGATCAGATTGGCGACATTGATGCCGGCCGTGCCTTTGACATAGATGGCGTCGACCTCGCCCCGGATCAGGGCTGCGGCTTCCTCGCCATAGGCCTGCTTGCGCTTGAGGCCGAACAGCGACGGTCCTTCCTGGCTGTCGAGCACGCTGTCGGCCAGCGCTATGTCGACGATCTCGACGTCGCCATAGCCAAGGCCCTCGAGCGAGAGCGCCGAGACCAGTCCCTTCAACGCCGTCGCTCGCATGAAGTCGACGATTCCCTCGGGGCGCCGGGCGATGCCGAAGCGGCGGCCTTTCAGGTCCTGGGTGTCCTGATGCCGGAACCGGGCAGGGCGATGATTGCCTGGAATTCGTCGGTCCAGGTGATGCCGACGAGACGCGTCTTGCGCGCTTCGGACCGCGCGCGGATCGGCGGCACGTTGCCGCCGTGGCGGAACGACCAGTCGAGCGTGTGGTTGAAATGGCTCTGGCGGATGTCGCGATTGGGCGAATCGATGATCGACTTCAATTCGATCCCCTCCTTGCGAAAGGTCTCGTCGAGAAGCCCGAGCTGTGCGGCGAGCCCGACAGGCGTCGGCACCGGGCAGCGTGTGTACCAGATTTCGGAGATCGCAGTCGCGGTCATGATTGCTCCTTAGGCGTTGCGCAGGCCAGCCTGCTTCATCAGCGGCAGGATGTTCTCGCCGAAGAATTCGAGGTCAGGCTTGAAATCGAAGAAGGACAGTTGCAGGCCGTCAATGCCGGCGTCCTTGAGCTTGACGAACTGGTCGACGATCTGTTCGGGCGTGCCGATGAGATAGATGTTGCCGCCGACCTTGGCGTAGGGATCGTCGCGGCCCTCGCGTCCTTTCCAGGCCTGGGCATCGCTGTTGAAAGTCTGGAAGCCTTTCGGCGTGCGGCTGTCGGCATGGGCGACGATCTCATCGGCGACCGCCCAGGCTTCCTTCTCGGTCGGCCTGCTGATGACCAGCGGGTTGAGCAGCGTGCGCACCTTGCGGCCGACGCCGAGGGCTGCGTCCTTCACCTTCTTCGTATGCGCCGGCAGCGCTTCCAGCGCGCTGGCGATGTCGGAGCCGGCCGGGCTGGTGACGAAGACGATGTCGGAATAGCGGCCGGCAAAGGAAATGCCGGCATCGGAGCCAGTGGCGTTGACCAGGATCGGCCGGCCGTAATTCGGCTTCGGTGTGACGAAGCCGCCATTGAGCTTCCAGCTCGATTCTCCGGAGAATGAGAAATTCTCGTCGTCCTGCCACAGTCGCTGCAGCACTTCGACGAACTCGGCGGCGAGTTCATAGCGGCGGTCGTGCTCGATACGGTTCCAGCCGAACATTTCATGTTCGACGGCGCGATGGCCGGTGACCACGTTGATGCCCCAGCGGCCGCCGGAGATGTGGTCGAGCGTGGCGCCGAATTTCGCCAGATGCAGCGGATGCCAGGGACCGTAGAGAACATGCATGGTCGAAATCAGCATGATCTTCTTGGTAATCGCGGCCATCGCCGCCACGGACACGAAACTGTCCAGCGCCTGGCCGTTGAAGACACCGCCATAACCGCCCTTGGGCAGCCACTGGCTGAGCGCGAAGACGAGGTCGAAGCCAAGCTCCTCGGCCTTCAACGTCAGATCGCGATTGTAGTCGAAGCGCCAGTCGGTCGAGCGCGGCAGCGTCGAGTTGGTCCAGCCACCTGCCTGGATCGGCAGGAACAGCCCGATTAGCACCGGCTGCTGAAGCGCTTTCGACAGCGGGCTGTCCGGATAGTCGGTCGGCGCCTTGAAGAAGGGCGTGCCGACGATGGAACCAGGCTTGTGGGCGAGCGTCATGGCGAACTTTCTCGGGTGGAGGAAGGGAACCCGCGCGAAGGACCGCGCACGGGTCAGGGCTCAGGCGACGATATGGGCGGTTGCGAGGGAGCCGGCATTGCCCTCGGCGCCCACCGTGTGACCGGCTATGCGCCTGTTGTAGAGGGTGATTTCCGGTTGGCTGACGATGCCGATATCGGGCAGGTCCTCGACCACAATCTGCTGGATCGCGGCCCATTGCTCGAAGCGCTTTTCGTGGTCGACCTCGACGGCGGCCGCTTCAAGAAGTTCGTCGACCTTGGCATTGCTGTATTTCGAACCGTTGGAGAACGGCACGCCGGGTTTGAAATTCTTAGACCAGTAGAGGCGCTGTACGCCTACCGTCGGGTCGAACAGATTGCTCATGCCGTTGAAGGTGAAGTCGAAGTCGCGGTCGGTGTAGATGCGCTTGGTGTAGGTGGCGAAATCCTGGCTGCGCACGGTGACCTCGATCCCGACCGCGGCCAATGCCTGCTTGATGTAGTCGGCGCCGCGCTTGTAGGTTTCGCCGCTCGGGACATAGTCGTGGACAAGCTTGAGCCGGGTACCGTTGGCGTCGCGCGGCAAGCCTGCTTCATCGAGCAGTTTATCGGCGGCGGCCGTGTCGACCGGATAGGTCTTCAGGTCGGCGATGAACCACTTCTTCAGATTGGGGTTGATCGGGCCTGGAATGGTTTCGCCATAGCCATAGTTGATCGTCTCGCGGATGACGTTGCGGTCGATGACATGGGCGAAGGCACGGCGGACGCGAACATCCTGGAAATAGGATTTCTCCAGGTTGAACTCGACCCGGCTGATGCCATTTGAATATTGGTAGCCCTGTTCCTCGAAGCCGATATGCGGCAGCGTCTCAAAACGCTGCAAATCGCTGTACGGAATCGGCGTTGCCGGCGCCAGATCGATCTCGCCTGTCTCCAGCGCCAGCGCGCGCGCCGAAGCGTCCGCGATGAAGCGCACGATCAACCGGTCGAGATAGGGGCGCGGTGCGTCCCAGTAGTCAGGATTGCGTTCGTAAACGATGTGGCTGCCGCGCACCCATTCCTTGAAGACGAACGGGCCGGTGCCGACCGGAGCGACGTTGACCGGATTTTCGGCTGCCTTTGTGCCGTCATAGAGGTGCTTCGGCACGATCGGCGTTTCGGCCGCGGCCAAGGCCGTGATCAGGTAAGGCGCCGGCCTCGACAGGACCAGCGTCACGGTCAGCGGATCCGGCGTCTGGATGTCTACAAGGTTGAGGAAGGTGTTGCGGCCGCGCGGATGAACCTCTCTGATCGTGGTGATCGAATAGGCGACGTCGGCGGCGGTGAACGGCTGGCCATCATGCCACTTCACGCCTTCGCGCAGCTTGAAGGTGTATTGCAGCCCATCGTCACTGACTGACCATTGTCTGGCCAGGGATGGGCGCGGCGTGAGATCGAAATCATAGGTCAGCAGGCCTTCGGTGGTCTTTGCCGAGACGTAGACCGAATTGAATGCCGTGTGGGCGATGGTCGTCAGCACAGGCGGCTCAGCCGAGAGCACCAGCGTCGCCGTTCCACCCTGTTTCGGCTCGGCGGCGTAGGCGCTGCGCGATGCAGGCAACAGGGTCGCTCCGAGCGCGGCTGCCGAGATGCCGAGGAACCTGCGGCGGTTCGGACTGAGGAAATGAGACATCGCGTCCTGGTCCTTTTTTGCTGCCGGACCCGATCGACCGATCGTCGGCCACCAGGTTAAAAATCCGTTGTTCCAAGAGCGGGTCCGTTTGCGAAAAGATTTGGCCGACCTGCTCCCGCGCTTAAGATTTCATGCTTCAAACAGCTAAGTTTGTAGTATGAAATAAAATTCTATTCTGCAATGAAGCCAATTGCAGGATAAAATTTCTTAAATCAGGTTTGACAATGTCTATAAATCTTGTCAACTAAAAAGCGCGGAACTTTCCGGGAAACAGCAAACCCGCATCGTCAGCCACAGCCGGGATAGCGAAAACGATGTCGACCCTGACGCGCATTGGCAGAACCTTCCGGCGCACCGCCATCCAGGCGGTGCCGACCGTTCTGGGCATCGTCATCCTGAATTTCTTCCTGCTGCAGCTCGCGCCCGGCGACGCCGCCGATGTCATGGCCGGCGAGGCTGGCTCGGCCACTGTCGAAACGATGGCGGCGCTTCGCCAGCGCTTCGGGCTCGACAATCCGCTTCTCGTCCAGCTGTTCAACTATCTCTACAATCTGGCGCATTTCAGCCTCGGCTTTTCGCCGCGCTACGGCATGCCGGTCGCCGACCTGATCGGCCAGCGGCTGCCCGGCACGCTGGTGCTGATGGCGGTGGCTCTGGCCGTCGCCATTGTGCTCGGCCTCGCCCTTGGATCGGTGATGGCGGTGTTTGCCGGGCGCCTGCCGGATCGTGTGCTCTCCGTTATTTCGCTGCTGTTCTATTCAATCCCGGGTTTCTGGATCGGCTTGATGCTGATCGTGCTGTTTTCGGTCAAGCTCGGCTGGCTGCCGAGCGGCGGCTCGGGAACCGTCGGCAGCAACCTGACCGGCCTTGCCGGGCTCTGGGACAGGGCGCGCTACATGATCCTGCCGGCACTGTCGCTGGCGCTGTTCTACGTGGCGATCTATGCGCGGCTGACACGAGCGGCGATGCTGGAGGTCCAGTCGCAGGACTACGTGCGCACCGCCGCAGCCAAGGGCCTGCCGCCGGCCATCATCACCATTCGCCATGTCCTGCGCAACGCGCTGATCCCCATTACCACCATGGCCGGCATGCATGTTGGCGGCATGCTCGGCGGCGCCGTGGTTGTCGAGACCGTCTATTCCTGGCCCGGCCTCGGGCGTCTCGCCTTCGAAGCGGTCATGGGCCGCGATTTCACCGTGCTGCTCGGCATCCTTCTGTTGTCGTCGCTGCTGGTCATCATCGCCAACGCGACCGTCGATCTTCTGCACGCCTGGCTCGATCCCCGTATCGGAGTACGCTGATGGCTTCCACCGATTTCGCCGCGGGCGATGCCCGTTCCCGCCGTCTCCATGCCGATGCTCGCGGGCCTGCGGCACCGCCTGAGCCCGAGGCAAAGAGCTGGAGCAATCTCCACGCGCCCGACGCACGCTCCGCTTCGGCAGCGTCGGTGCCGATAGCCGCTGGCGGGCGTGCGCTGAAGGTCTTCCTGCGCAATCCCAATGCCATGTTCGGCGTGGTGTTCCTGTCGTTGGTCGTGCTGGCCGCACTGCTCGCACCAGTCCTCTATCCGGCCGATCCGCTATCGATGGTGGCCCGGCCCTTCCTGTGGCCGGGCCAGAACCCAGCCTTCCCGCTGGGCACGGACTCCATGGGCCGCGATGTGCTTTCCGGCATTCTGCATGGCGCGCGGATTTCGCTGTTCGTCGGCCTGGTGGCGACCGCGCTCGGCCTCAGCTTCGGCATCCTGGTCGGCGCCGCCGCCGGCTACTTCGGCGGCTGGATCGACGACCTGCTGGTGCGCCTGATCGAGATCTTTCAGACCATACCGAGCTTCGTGCTTCTGGTCGTCATGGTGGCGATCGCGCAGCCGACCGCGCCTGTCGTGACAGTGGCGATCGCCGTCATCACCTGGCCGACGGTGGCGCGGTTGACCCGCGCCGAGTTCCGGGCCATCCGCGAGAAGGATTTCGTCATGGCCGCCCGCAGCCTCGGCTACGGCCATGTCCGCATTATCTTCCGCGAGATCCTGCCCAATGCGCTGCCGCCGTTGATCGTGACCTCGTCGGTGATGGTGGCGACCGCGATTCTGATGGAATCGGCGCTGTCCTTCATGGGCCTCGGCGATCCCAACGTCGTCAGCTGGGGCTCGATGATCGGAGCGGGCAGGGAATTGATCCGCACCGCTTGGTATCTGACAGCGCTTCCGGGACTGGCGATCGTCTTTACCGTGCTGGCGCTGAACCTGATCGGTGACGGCCTCAACGATGCGCTCAACCCGCGTTTCTCACAGGAGCGATAGAGATGGCGGCTCCTTTGCTCAGGATCGACAATCTGACGGTTCGCTTCCCGACCACCGAGCCGGTCAGCCGGCTGAGCTTCGAGGTCGGTGAGGGCGAGACGCTGGCGATCGTTGGTGAATCAGGCTCCGGCAAGTCGCTGACCGCGCTCGCCCTGATGCAGCTTCTGCCGCGCTCGGCGAAAATCCCCAATGGCAGGATCGAATTCGCCGGCAAGGACCTGCTCGGTCTCGACCAGAGGGCTATGCGGAACCTGCGCGGACGCGAGATCGCCATGATCTTCCAGGAGCCGATGACGTCGCTCAATCCGGTGCTGACCATCGGCCGGCAGATCACCGAGGTGCTGACGCTGCACGAAGGCATACGCGGCAAGGCAGCGCGGAGCCGTGCCATCGAGCTTCTCAATCTGGTGCGCATTCCCGATCCGCAGCGGCGCATCGACGACTATCCGCACCAGCTTTCCGGCGGCATGCGCCAGCGCGTCATGATTGCCATCGCCGTTGCCTGCCGACCGTGCCTGCTGATTGCCGACGAACCGACGACGGCGCTCGACGTGACCATCCAGGCGCAGGTGCTCGACCTGCTCGATACGCTGCGCCGCGAACTATCGATGGCTGTAGTGCTCATCACCCACGATCTTGGTGTCGTCGCACAATGGGCCGACAAGGTCGTCGTCATGTATGCCGGCCGCAAGGTTGAACAGGCGCTGCCCGGCGTGCTGTTCAGAACACCCCTTCACCCCTATACGCGCGGCCTGTTGGCGGCGTCGCCGCGGCTGAAGACCAATCTCCACTACCGCGACGCCAGGCTGACGGAGATTCCCGGCAGTATCGTCTCGGCCGCCGGCGAAAAGGGCTGCCCGTTCCGGCCGCGCTGCGCGGTGGCGCGCGACAGTTGTGCCCATTTCGTACCCGCCCTCGTCGAGGTGAGCGAGGATCGTCTAGTCGCCTGCCCCTACAGCTTCATTCCGGAGGTTGCGCATGGCGCTGCTCTCGGTCTCTGACCTTTCCACTCATTTCCACGCCCAGGGCGGCACGCTGCGCGCCGTCGATGGCGTATCCCTCGAAGTCGGACGCGGCGAGACGGTTGGTCTCGTCGGCGAAAGCGGTTGCGGAAAATCGACGCTAGGCAAGACCATCATGCGGCTGGTCGACCCGACTAGCGGCAGGATCGAGTTCAACGGCACCGACATCACCGTTCTCGACGCGCGCCGGCTGAAGGCGGCGCGCCGTAATATCCAGATGATCTTCCAGGATCCGTTCGCATCGCTTAATCCGCGCCACACGATCGGCGACATCCTGACAGCACCACTGAAGGTCCATGGCATCGGCAACACGGCCGAGCGGCGCACCATCGTCGAGGACATCATCGAGCGTGTCGGTCTGCCGAGGGATTCGCTTGGCCGCTACCCGCATGAATTTTCCGGCGGGCAACGCCAGCGCATCGGCATCGCCCGGGCGCTGATCCTCAATCCGGAACTGGTCGTCTGCGACGAGCCGGTCTCGGCGCTCGACCTTTCGATCCAGGCGCAGATCCTCAACCTGTTGGTCGACATGAAACGTCAGCTCGGGCTGTCCTATCTCTTCATTTCGCACGATCTATCAGTCGTCCGCTATTTCGCCGACCGGGTGCTGGTCATGTATCTCGGCCGCATCGTCGAAAGCGCCGACAATTCGACGCTGTGGACCTCGCCGAAGCATCCCTACACGCGCGCGCTGATGGATGCCGTGCCGGACCCGGCGCGCCGACGTCAGGCCGCGCCGATCCATGGCGATCTGCCAAGCCCGCAGAACATCCCCAGCGGCTGCCGTTTCCATACCCGCTGCCCGCTGGCGACCGATCTGTGCCGTTCGCAGGAACCGGCGTTCCGGGCGATCGCGCCGGGACACCATGTCGCCTGCCACTACGCCGAACCAACCATCAACTGAAATTCAACGGAGCAGAAAAATGTCCGACTACCGCTATCTTGGCCGCAGCGCCCTGAAGGTTTCGCCGCTCAGCCTCGGCACGATGATGTTCGGCGGGCCGACCGAGGAGACGGTCGCGCATCGCATCATCGACAAGGCGCGCGAGCAAGGCATCAACTTCATTGACACCGCCGACGTCTACCACAACGGCAAGTCCGAGGAAGTCGTCGGTCGCGGCATCAAGGCGACGCGCGATCATTGGGTCGTGGCGACCAAATTCGTCAACTCGCATGACAAGGGGCCTAATCTCGGCGGCCATTCGCGCAAATGGGTGATCCAGACGGTCGAGAACAGCCTGCGGCGCCTGGGAACAGACTATATCGACCTGTTCTACTTCCACCGCGCCGTCTTCGATGCGCCGCTGGAAGAGCCGGTGCGGGCGATCGCCGACCTGATCCGCCAGGGCAAGCTGCGCTATTTCGGCGTCTCCAACTTTCGTGGCTGGCGCATCGCCGAAGTCGCGCATCTGGCCGATGAACTCGGCATCGACCGGCCGGTGGCCAGCCAGCCGCTCTATAACATCGTCAACCGCACCGCCGAGGCCGAACAGCTGCCGGCGGCCGCCTATTACGGTCTTGGCATCGTCTCCTACAGCCCGCTGGCGCGCGGCGTGCTGACCGGCAAATACGAGCCGAACCAGGCGCCTGCCGCCGACACGCGGGCCGGCCGTGGCGACAAGCGCATCGCCGAGACCGAGTGGCGCCCGGAATCGATCGAGATCGCCAGGCAGATCGCGGCGCACGCAAAGTCACGCGGCGTCTCGGCCGCCGATCTCGCGCTGGCCTGGGTGTTGAACAACCGGCTGATCACGGCGGCGATCGCCGGCCCGCGCACCGAGGAACAGTGGGACAGCTATGCGAAGGCGCTGGACTTCAGGCTGAGCGCCGAGGACGAGGCCTTTGTCGACTGCCTCGTCACCGCCGGCCATGCCTCAACGCATGGGTTCAATGATCCGAGCCATCCGGTCGAAGGCCGCGTGCCGCGTTCGGAGCCGGCCGCGCCGATCCCGCTGACACGGCCTCTGCGCGCCGCCTGACGGTCGCCGACGAAATGGCGGGGCCGGCGGCCCCGCCCGCGTTTCCAATTGCTTTGGACAGATGAGAGAGCCCATGAATTTCCACGTCGAACGGCTGCGCCAGAACATCGTCGTGCTTTCGGGCAACACCCACAGGCCGTCGAAGTCGCGGACGCTGGCGCATCATCTCGGCGAGGCGCTGCGCGAAAGATTGTCTGTCACAGTAAATTTCCTCGATCTTGTCGATGCCGGCCGTGGTCTGGGTGCTGCGTTTACTCGAAAGGAATTGACGCCGGAGGCGCTGAATGTGGTAAACGCGGTCGAACAGGCCGACGCGCTGATCGTCACGACGCCGGTCTACAACGGCTCCTATGCTGGCCTGTTCAAGCATCTGTTCGACCTCATCGATCCACTGGCGCTCGTCGACCGGCCGGTCCTGATCGGCGCGACGGGTGGTGGCCAGCGCCACGCGCTGGTAGTCGAACATCAGCTTCGCCCGCTGTTTGGCTTTTACTCCGCCCTGACGGTGCCGAGCGCCGTCTATGGCAGTGACAGCGACTTTGCCGACGGCAAGCTCGTAGATTCGCTGGTTCTGGCGCGGGCCGGGCAGGCCGTGGATCAATTCGTTGCCCTGCTTTCACCGCGCCAGCCGAAGAGCCAACCGGTCCGGGCGGCTTCGGCCTGACGGATAAAGTGCCAAGGCAAGTGCCTGATGGGGCGATATATTGCCAAGGCGCGGCCCGTAAGCACTCCGCATTTTGCGCCTGAATAATCCCGCGGGCGACAGCGTGCCGTCTAAATCCGAATTCTTTTTTAAGCGCGAGCTGATTTTAAGAATTCCATTGCTATCTAAGTCTATAATATCAGTGGACTTTAATCCAACGCTCTTTGAATAGGGCGGGCAGTCGAGGGGTTTGCCCTCTGTTCAAAAGGATTAAGGCTCCATGCGAAAACTTATTTCCGCCGCCCTTGTCGGGCTTGCCATAGCGGCCGCATCCGCTGCAGCGCATGCCGACGACAAGAAAGTCGTCATCGCCTACCAGACCGGTGCCAATCCCTACAATCTCGGCATTGCCAATGGCGATCTTGCCAAGAAAACCGGCTGGAACATCGAATACCGCCGCTTCAATTCCGGTGCTGACATCTTTGCTGCCATCGCATCCGGCGACGTCCAGATCGGCGATGTCGGATCGAGTCCGTTCGCCGCAGCCGTCAGCAGGGGCATCGACGTGAAGGCCTTCTACATCTCCTCGGTCTCCCGTGACGGAGAAGCCCTGGTGGTGCGGCCCGATATCAAGTCGCCGGCCGACCTGCGGGGCAAGAAGCTTGCGGCCGCGCCGGTATCGACGGATCATTACCAGCTTCTCGCCGTCCTCAAGCAGGAAGGCATTTCGGAGAAGGAAACCCAGGTCATCGCCATTCCGCAGCCCGAAATCGTCGCTGCCTGGAAGCGCGGCGACATTGACGGGGCCTTCGTCTGGGACCCGGCACTCTCTGAACTCAAAAAGGACGGCAAGGTTCTGCTCACAGCCGGCCAGGTCGCCGACCGTGGCGCGCCGACCTTCAGCGCGCTGGTCGTGACCGGCGATTTCGCCAAGGCCAATCCCGACTTCCTCGGCCAGTATGTCCGGCTGATCGACGGCTACAACACCGCCTACTTGAGCAACCCGGCCGCATGGGGACCGGACTCAGAGAGCGCCAAGCTGATCGCCGGCCTGCAGGGTGGCACGGCGGCCGAGAATTCGGAGCAGTTGAAGACGACTGTGGTTCCGCCGCTCGACGAGCAGGTGTCCGACAAATGGCTGGGCGGTGGCGACAAGAGCGCCGTTGCGAAAATCCTCAAGGACACTGCGGGCTTCCTGAAGGACCAGCACAAGATCACCGCCATCAAGGACAGCTACGCCGCGTTCGCCGATCCGGAATACGCAGACGCTGCCAAGGCCTCGAACTAGAAATCACCTGACGACATTCAGGTTCTGGCTGGCGGAATTCTCGCCAGCCAGACTGCTTGGAGGCCCACCATGCTTCGGATCCGCGATGCCAGCGTGACCTTTCCGGCCTCGGATGGCCAGGACGTACACGCGCTTGATCACGTCTCGCTCGATATCGCTCCAGATTCCATCGTTGTCGCGGTTGGCGCTTCCGGATGCGGCAAGTCGACATTGCTCAACGCGATCGCCGGCTTCCTGCCGCTCACCGAAGGCACGATCACACTGGACGGAAAAGAAATTGTCGCGCCCGGCGGCGATCGTGGCGTCGTCTTCCAGAAAGATACCTTGCTGCCCTGGGCCAATGTGCTGGACAATGTCGCTCTCGGCCTGAAATACCGGGGCGTGCGGCGCGGCGAACGCCATGAGCGATCGAGGCGTCTGCTGGAACTGGTCGGGCTCGCCGATTTCGCCGAAAAGCCGCCCTATGAACTGTCCGGCGGCATGCGCCAGCGAGTCGGCATCGCGCGGGCGCTGGCCACCGATCCGAAGATCCTGCTGATGGACGAGCCGTTCGGCGCCCTCGACAGCCTGACGCGCGAGACGATGCAGCAGCTTCTGGCCTCGGTCTGGGCCAAGACCGGCAAGCAGATCCTGTTCATTACCCATTCGATCGAGGAAGCCCTCACGCTCGGCACCACCATCGTTGTGATGTCGCCTCGACCAGGCCGCATCGTTGCCCGGTTCGACGCCGACTTCGTTCGCGACTTCGCTGAGAGCGGCGACATCGGGCCGATCCAGTCCCACCCGCGTTTCATCGAACTGCGGCAGGAAATCCGCTCGCTGATCCACCAGCCGGAAGGCGCCCGCACAGGAACCTTGCAATGACGCTCGCCGCCAATTCCGGAACCTCTTTTTCGTCTTCGATAGCTCAACGCGCGCCGTCTCCCAAGACGCGCCGGTCCGCTTCGACAAGCACGCTCGGCATCAGCCTGGTCACCTTGGCGTCGCTCATCGCCTTGTGGTTTTTGGCCACGCGCTTCGGCTGGGCGTCGCCGCTGTTCCTGCCGTCGCCCGCCGAGGTACTGACCCAGTTCAGCGCCGTCTGGGCCGATGGCTATGCCAACGGTACGCTCCTCGAGCACACACTCGCCAGCCTCGGCCGCATCGCCGCGGCGCTCGGTGTCGGCATTTTCCTGGGCATTCCGCTCGGCCTGCTGATGGGACTCAATCGCTGGGTCAAGGGCATCTTCAGCGTTCCGATCGATCTCTACTGGGGTCTGCCGCCTTTGGCCTATCTGCCGCTGCTGATCATCTGGCTGGGCATCGGCGAAACGTCCAAGATCGTGCTCCTGTCGCTGTCGACCTTCGCCCCGATCTGTTTTGCCGCACAGGCCGGCGTCCGGTCGGTGCCGGCCGAACGCATCAATGCCGCGCTGTCGCTCGGTGCGAGCCGGCTGCAACTTTTCACCAGCATCATCCTGCCGTCCGCGTTGCCGGAAATCATGACCGGCCTGAAGATTGCCATCGGCGCCGGATTGTCCACGCTGGTCGCCGCCGAGCTGATCGCCGCACAGTCGGGTCTCGGCTACATGATCATGTCGGCGGCCAATTTCCTCGCCACCGACGTCGTCTTCGTTGGCCTCATCGTCATCGCTGTCCTTGCCTTCGCCTTCACCAGCGGCATGCGCTGGCTGGAGCACCGCCTCATCCCCTGGAAGGGCAAGCTCTGACACGCTTGCCGGCCCACACATTCCCCGTCGCGATAGGAACAATCCAATGACCAGCAAGCCGCTCGATCTCTACTGGTACCTGCCGACGCATGGCGATGGACCGTATCTCGGCACGGACGAGCGGCACCGCCCGGCAACCTTCGGCTATCTCAGGGAGATCGCCCAGGCTGCGGACCGGCTTGGCTTCAAGGGCGTGCTCCTGCCGACAGGAACGCGTTGTGAAGACGCCTGGATCGTGGCGGCCGGGCTGATCCCGCTCACCGAACGGCTGAAGTTCCTCGTGGCACTTCGGCCGGGCAGCGGTACACCGGCGCTGTTTGCGCGTCATGCAGCCACTCTGGACCGCATTTCCGGCGGTCGTGTCCTGCTCAATGTCGTCACTGGAGCCGACCCGGCCGATCTCGCCGGCGACGGCAACAAGCTCAGTCATGACGAGCGCTATGCACAGACCGACGAGTTCCTGACGATCTGGCGGCGGATCCTTTCGGGCGAGCCGGCGGATTTCGAGGGCAAGTACCTTTCCGCCCACGGCACCGACATTTCCTTCCCGCCGGTTCAGCGGCCGCATCCGCCACTCTGGTTCGGAGGCTCTTCGGATGCCGGCATCGCGATCGCCGCCAAGCACGTGGATACCTATCTGAGCTGGGGTGAACCGGTGGACCAGCTTGCCGAAAAGATCGCCCGCGTCAGGGAAGCCGCAGCGGCGCAAGGCCGCATGATGCGCTTCGGGCTTCGCGTTCACCTGATCGTACGCGAAACGGAGGATGAGGCGTGGGCGGCGGCCGACCGGCTGATCAGCCACGTCACCGACGACCTGATCGCCGAAGCCCAGAAGGGATTTGTCCACATTTCGGAATCTGTCGGCCAAAAGCGCATGTCGGCGCTGCATCAAGGTCGACGCGACCGGCTGGTCGTCGGCCCGAATCTATGGGCGGGACCGGGGCTGGTGCGCGGAGGTGCAGGAACGGCGCTGGTCGGCAATCCCGACAATGTTGCCGCGCGCATTCGCGAGTATCAGGAGATCGGCATCGAAACGATCATCGCGTCCGGCTATCCGCATCTGGAAGAGGCGTTCAACGTCGCTGAATTGCTTTTCCCCAAACTCGGCCTGAGTGGCGAAGCCGCACCCCAGGAGCGCAGCTGGGACGTCGAGTTCGGACGCCCCAAAATCGCCGCGTCCGCTTCGTGACGTCCTGCCGACGGCGTCGGCCAGAGCGATGTCATGTCGCTTCGCGACGGCGATCGAAGCGAGGCTGCGGCTAGGTCCAATGACATGGCTTTCGGGAATCGACCGAGAGCAACGAGCGTCCTAGCTAACGCGGGTCGCGTCTGAGGGGCCGGGCGCTGCCGGTATGTGGCACGCCCGCCCGTTCGAGGATGCGCTTCCACCCCAGGTAATAAGTGTGCTTTGACATCGGCAGGTTTGGATCGAAGATCGAAGGGCAAACGAATGGAGAGACCTCGACATTGATTTCAGGTGCAGAATAGGTGCAGCCAGAAATCAAACCGTGGCGTATGTCCGGTTAGGTATCGATGATTGGACGAGCCGAAAAAGCTAGTGTCTACAGCCGTTTATCGTACAATTGGCTACCGCCGGATAAAGTTAGGATAGGGCATATCCGGCCTCTCAAAATCGAGTTCCGCAAGGAGTGCTGGTTCGATCCCGGCTAGGGGCACCACTTTTTAAATTCCCACCCACTTCCTGTTAAATCCAATGGCGTGGGTGGGATCGTCCAACCCACTGAATGGTTGCACCTCGCCTATTGCCGCAAGCAACCTCGGGAGGTGAGATATGCGGTAACATTATGGCACGATGCGAAACCGCTTCGTCTTGGATCGTGCTGCGGGCCGGACCGTGCCTAGCGTAGGGCCGCCACGACGTCGGCGAAGTCGGCCCGCTTGCCATTGCCGGCGCGACGCAATTGCACCTCGACCGGCTTGCCGTCGGATTGGTCGCAGTAGACGATGGGTCCGGGCCGCACCCATTTGTCGCCCCACTCGGTCAGCGCGATAATGACCGTTTTGAATTCCAGCCCCTTCCGGGTCAGGACGTAGTCGGCCTGCTCGCCGGCGGCACCCGGGCGACGGTCCATCAGGCCGGCCTCGACGAAATCCTCGAGGCGCTTGGCCAGGATGTTGGTGGCGATCCCCAGGCTCTTCTGGAATTGCGAAAAGCGCGTGCAGCCGCCGAATATCGCGTCGCGCAGGATCAACAGGCTCCAGCGCTCGCCGACCAGTTCCAGGGCGCGTGAGGCCGAGCAGTTTTGTTTTTCATAGAGACGACCAAGCATGGTGTGAACATACCCTATTGACTTGCATCATGCAAGTAGGCATTGTGCTTGCATGATGCAAGCGACAGAGGTCGAGAGAGCGTCGCTCCACTTCATCGCCCGAGATTTCGGGTGTCCATCAACCAATCAGATCCAGACAGGAGATATGTTATGAAAAAGGAAGAAGATTACACGACGTCATTCGTCGTTAAGCAAAGCCCCGAAGAGGTTTTTGCGGCGGTTATCAATCCGCGCGCCTGGTGGTCCGAAGATATCGATGGCGATACCAACAAGCTCGGTGCGAAATTCTACTATCATTTCAAGGATATCCACCGCGGCACGTTCAAGGTCACGGAGCTTGTGCCCGGCAAGAAGGTCGTCTGGCACGTCGTTCTGAACTACTTCAACTTCGTCAGGGATGCGACCGAGTGGACCGGCACGGACGTGGTCTTCGAAATCGCGCCGACCGAAAAGGGGACCGAGCTGCGTTTCACCCATGTCGGGCTGAAGCCGAGCGAAGAATGCTACGATGTCTGCCATGACTCGTGGCGCTTCTATGTCGCAAGTCTCCGCGAGCTGATTTCGACGGGCAAGGGGCAACCCAACAAGGGCGAAGAGAACGCCAACCCAACGGTCGTGCCGCAAAGCGAGGATACCCGCACCGTCGAGCGCAAGGCGGCAGGCGATGGCGCCGGGATGATCGTCATGACGACGGCAGCGGCGAAGCCCGGCATCGAAAGCAAGGTGCGGAATGCCCTGCGGGACGTGGCGGGGGCGGCCCGCAAGCAAAGCGGATGCATCGACTATAGCGTCTTTCGCTCGGAGGCCGAGCCCAACGTTACCATCTGCGTCGAGCGCTGGGCATCGAAGCAGGAGCGCGACGCTTTTCTACGCTCGGCGGACGCGAAGAATTTCGTTTCGGCCATAACCGGCGCCTTCCTGGAGCGGCCTTCGCCGATCTCCTACACGACATTGGAAGTCGGGTCCTAGTTGCAAGGTTCGCCTGGTCACGGCGCCGGCTGCCCTGGAGCAATGCAACGGGGAGACGGCGTCCAAGCGTGGGAACAGAAAATCATAGCCTACTTGCATGATGCAAGAACGAATGGCTTGCATTCATGCAAGAGGAGGAGAGATCGCCGTGCCGAAATCAATGGAAGTCACAAACAAAGCCGTTCTCGTGACCGGAGCCAACCGCGGCCTCGGCAAGGCGCTGGTCGAGGAAATATTGAGACGGGGTGCGAACCGGGTCTATGCCGGCGCGCGCAAACCGCTCGCCCACGCGGATCGGCGCGTCACGCCGCTGATCCTGGACGTGACCGATGCGGTGCAGATTGGGGCGGCTGTCGAGCGGATCGGGTCTCTCGATATCCTCATCAACAACGCCGGCATCGGGCTCTACGACGATCTTGGCGATCGTGCTGCGCTTGAGCGACACCTCGCCGTCAACCTGCTCGGCGTGCATGGCGTAACCCACGCATTCCTGCCGCTGCTCACGCATTCGCGCGGCGCCGTGGTCAACATCCTGTCGGAAGCGGCTCTCGTTCCCTTCCCGATTATTCCGTCTTACTCACTGTCGAAGGCCGCCGCGTTTTCCATGACACTACGTGCTCTCGCCGGCGCTCGTGGCGTGAGCGTTCATGCAGTCCTGTCCGGTCCCATAGACACCGACATGAGCAGAGACGCCGATATACCGAAGAGCTCCGCGGAGAGCGTCGCGAAAGGTATCCTGGACGGCATGGCGCGAGGGGAGGAGGAAATCTTCCCTGATCCAAAATCGGCATCCATGGCCGAGAGCTGGCGCGGCAGCGCGTTCAAAGCGCTCGAACGCCAAATGGCGGCTTTTGTCCAAGCCATGCCCGCCGAGCCATAGGCGACCGCCGCCATCGATACGCTGCCAGCATTCGCAATTCAGCACCCCACAGTGGAGCGGAACATCATGCTGTTGAACGCAACTTCCCCGGTTTTCACCAGCGGATCACGATGACTTTGTCGGTCCCGTTGGCGAGTTCGACAGCTTCGGTGCCATCCGGTTTGCGGCTTTGGATTCTGGCGCTCTCGACAGCTTCAACGCCAACAACGTTGACTGCAAAGGCTTCATCGATTTCGGCGGCACAGACCAAGGTGTCCGGCGGCAGGTCCTTTACTTGATCCAACAACTCGCGAAGCTTCATGGTCGAATCTCCTTGGCGATAGCAGGAATGAGCAGCACGCTTTCGCCGCACATTCGGAACCATGTCCCTTGAGAAAGGTTCCCGATGAGGTGGAGATGCCGCAGAATGGGACGAGCGCGGCGATCCGCCCGTCGCGATGATGTGAACGCGCCGTGCGAAGCATCTGTCTCAAATCCCTGTCCCTAATGCTGCCGGCGCAATTCCTTGTTGATCATGCCGCCCATCGCTAGACCGACCGCCATCACCGCAAAAGTCGCCGCGATAGATCGCTTCGGCAGCACCGTCTCCCAACCTGGCGTCAACCGCTTCGGCACGAAGCCATAATCTGTTGCCGCGGCAATGGCCGCTGCCGCCAACGCATCGCGAAATATCAGAAGCGACGGACGCGGCGGGCTCGAGGCGAGCCATAATTCGAAAAGGAATGCCCAGAAGATGGAGGAAGCGTGATGCGTGCCATAGCCGACGAGCGTGTGCGCCACGTCGCCGCGCCGCACCGACGCGGCTTGCTCGCCATGGAGCCAGTGGCTGGTCGCATTCGCGGGCTGCAGGGCGCCTTTGCCTTCCCGCCTGGCAAGCAGGGCCAATGCAACTGTCGTGGCGAAGCTGACGATCGTACCCGAAACGGCTGCGGACAATCCTGTCCGGATCAGACTTCTCACTTGGTCCTCCGTCGTTTCGCGGTCGGCTCCTTGGAACGCCTTTGTGAATTCGCGGCAGTGTCGTGATTGCCAAAACGGCAAAACGAGTCCGAAGGTCCGAGCACGGACTTTTGGTTGGACGTTATCCCAGGAGCGTCCTCCGGGATAACGCCTTTGAGGTCCGGCTGCATTTCCTGGTAGGCTCGGATCGTAGCCCGGCCGCTATTACATCGGCCCCGGCACCATCTTGGTCGGCTGCTCAGGCATCGGAAACGGATAGTTGTCGCATTTCACGTCCGGGTTCGTCGGGCTGAACATTCCGAGCGGGTTGTCCTTGAACAGCCAGGCGTGAAGGTCGTAGTGGTGGAACTCCTTCGGGATGAGCGGGTAATGCCCCTCCATCGGCCCCTGGAATGTCTGGCCGAAGAGCTTCGGCGGCTCCTTTGTGTCCGGCGTCAAGGGCACGAGCCATTCCGCGCCGACCAGGCGCAATTCGCCGCCGACCGGCTCATAGATCAGCACATTGGGGCGCGTCGGATCCGCGGTCGGGCCGACAGTCGTGACGTTGACGAAATGGATGCCCATCGCGCCCTTCGGGTAGTCCATCGCCCCCTCTACCTTTTCGCCGCTGTAGAAGACGCATCCTACCGTCGATAGATAAAGCTCGCGAATGGCAACCTTGTAGTCTTCATACCTGGACAGCGATTTACGCAGGGCATCGATCTCGGCTTTGTCGGGTTCGGCCGCCCGAGGAGTGGCGGCGTTCAGACACGCGCCAACGAGACCTGCCAAGGTGAGGATACCGACACGCCTGAGGTGAGTTGTTTTCATCATGCATTCCTCCCAGATTTTTTTCTTCTGGCCGTGCAGGACCGAGGCGGCAGTGATGCTGGACGCGCGGCCGTAATTGATCGCCTCATCCCGGTTGGGACTGCGTCGATGCTAATCCTTTCCGCTGATCGGGAGAATTAACCCTGACGACCTAGGCCCGAGCGGGCCGACGGTGCGGAGACGGACGGCCGGGCCGGGTCCCACTTTGGACCCCATGCACTAGCGCCGGCGCAGCAGGCTCCTCATCCGGTTGCGCAGCAGGCGCGCCATGTTGCGGGTTTCGCGGTAGAGGTGAAGCTGCGACGCCGCCTGGCGGGCGGGGCGGTCGGCGTCCGGCGTCAGCCCGATCACCAGCGTGCCCATCGGCTTGCGTTCGCTCCACAGCCGGCTCATCACCGGATGGTCGGGCACTGCGCAGGAATCGGTCATCATGATGTTGGGGTCGTCGAGATGCTGCCTGGTCACCTCGATCATCAGCAGCGTGCCCGGCGAATAGGCGGCGAGCGTCTCGTCATAGGCGGTCTTCCAGGTGTAGGCGACGCCGGCCTCGACGAAGACGATCAGGCAGGCGACGGTGCGGCCGTCGAGCGTCAGCGAATGGATGCGGCAGAGATCCTGCTCGGCCAGCCGGTGCACCGCTTCGCGGGCGAAGGCGGCGCGGTAGCGGTCGATGGCCATGGCGGTGCGCTCGCGGCCTTTCCAGCCGGCAGCCTCCAGCGTCAGGAAATTTTCGATGGCGTGGCGGATCTCGTCAGGCCCGCGCGCCACGACATGCTGCAGCCGGCCGAGGTCGGCGAGGCGGCGCTTCAGGCGGCGGAACTCGCGATAATGGTGGGCGCGCAGCGAAGCTTTCAGATATTCCTCGCCGTCGAGCTCGCTTTCGAGCACCGGGCGCTCGGCCTTGCCGGTGGTGACCAGCGTCAGGCCGCGCGTTTCGGCGACGCTGGCGAGCAGGCTCGCCACCGGGCCATCCAGCCTTATGTCGGGCAGCACGAAGACCTTTGGCAGCTTGAGATGCGGCCTGGACAGCATCGCGAAGAAATCCTCGATGACGCCGATCGGATCGTCGCGGTCGACCAGGGGCGTGCCGATCGGGCCGAACGGGCTCGACCAGGTGCGCATGACGGGAACCCCGAGCGGCACCACCGGTCGCTCGACCGAGAACGGCACCAGCAGGCGCAGCCGGTTGCGATACTGGTCACCGTCGCGGATGACGGCCAGCCGCACCTCGCGGTCCTCGAGCCTGGGCATGGCCGGCGCCAGGAAGCGCGGATTGAAGAAGACGTTGGACTCGATCGTGCGGGTACAGAGATAGTCGAGCTCCTCGACCAGGTCGAAGCCGGCGGAGGCCGGATAGATGGCAAGCTTGCGCTCGGGCCGGTTGTTGGCGAGGATCTCGACATGGGCGGGATCGGCTTCGCGGGCAAGCCCGGCAAGGCCGGACACCATGGCGCCGGCCGGGCCGCCGCTGGTTTCCTCGAGCAAGGGGACGGCAGCCATCAGGCGGCTCCTTTGGCGGGCACGAAAATGACCATGGCGATGCCGAGCTTGCGCCAGACCGTAAAGGACAGCGCGCCGGCCTCGAAGATCATGGCGAAGACGGTGGCCATCGCCGCGCCCCACAGACCGAAGAGCGGGATCAGCACGACGCTAAGCGCGATGTTGAAGGCCAGCGTCATGGCATAGACAGCGGCACAGATATTCTGGTTGCCGCTCATGGTGAGCAGGCTTTCGCAAGGGCCGACGGCGGCCCGCGCGACGACGCCGAGCACCAGCAGGAAGAGCAGCGGATAGCCGGCGGAAAATTCCGGGCCGAACAGGGTCAGCATCGGCTCGCCCAGGGCCAGCACGAGCAGCGCCATCGCCAGCGACGGCCAGAAGGTCCACGACACGGTTTCGCGGGCGAAGGCGGCGAGCTTGTGCGGCTCGCCATGGGTGAACTGCGCATAGCGCTGGGCGACGCCGGCCTTGACGGCGAAATAGACGAAATGCACCAGCGCCAGCGTCTTGACGGTGGCGAAATAGACGGCGACGTCGTTGGGATCGAGGTAGGCGCCGACCATCAGCACGTCGGCATTGGTGAGCAGGAAGAAGAAGCTCTCGACCAGGAAGATCGGCAGCGACACGATGAACCATTGGCCGAAATGCAATTTCATCGGCCCGGCCGGGATCCTTCTGTCCATGCGCGACGTCACGCCGATGAGCTGACCGAGCGTGGTGGCGTAGGTGGCGGCGATCGCGGCGAAGATCGCCGTTCTGGCGTCCGGCGCGTAGCCCGCCAGCAGCATCAGCGCCATGAACGCCAGGATCAGCAGCGGCCGCACCAGGAATGTCGGCGACAGCGCAAACAGCGCCCAGGAATTGGCCCGCGCCAGCCCTTGCAGCAGGTCGGACATGGCGATCATCGGCAGGCAGATGATGCCGAGAATGAACGGCACGACATAATAGTTCTCGATAAAGGGCGACAGTAGCCAGACGGCGAGCGCGCCGAGGCCGGCGATCACGGTGGAGGCAACCAGCACGAACAGCCGGCTGGCCCGCACGATGCCGCGCAATTCGGCCATCATGCCGCGCTCGCGATATTCGGGAATGAAGCGGATGATCGAGGTGTGGAAGCCGAGGCAGGCGAGATTGCCGACGATGACCATCGTCACCCATACGAGCACGAAAATGCCGTATTCGAACGAGCCCATCCAGCGCGCCATCAAAACCTGGCTGACGAAGGCGATGACGGCGCTGACGATGCGGACCGAAAAGGCGATCAGCGACATGCGGCCGGCCTCGCCGCGCGCGCCGGCGCTGAACAGGACGGCATCGATCAGGCCAAGCAGCGGCCTGATGCGCAGCGCAAGGCGCTGCGGCAGGAACCGCCCGGCTGTCGTCGCCGCGGAAAAGCGCACCCCGATCAAACTCCGTTTTCCGCCAATTTACAGGGGTTGGGTGTAGCGGAGACACATTAAGAAACGGTTGGGTGAGCTTTCCTTCGCCCCGTCTCTATACGGGGAGAAGGTGCCGGCAGGCGGATGAGGGGCGGCGCGCTGCTCATATTCATCATTCGCGCAACCCTTTACCCCGCTCGGTAGTGTCTCAGTTTGAAATACGCGGAAGCGCCTATCCCGTTTGCCCCATATGCGAAAACGCCTATATGCTTAGCGGAAAGCATGGCAGCAACAATGGTCTACACTGTCATCTGGTATGGAAGACAGGGCATCGTCGACAAGGTGATCTTCGACGACGAGAAGACCGCGAAAGATCATGCAACCTCCATGTTCCAAACCCGAAAGGGTGACGATGGAATCGTGTCCGTTGAAGTTCGTAAGGACAACGGCGCTGTCGTTTTTAGCCATGCGGAGAACTAGGAGTGCCCACCGGACCTAAGGCCAGAAGCGCCCCGCCGACGTGATCGGCAACGCCGTCCGCGTCCTGCGCATTGCGACAGGCGAGAAAGCTGACGATGTGATTGACGACGGCAAGGACCCCACTGCCAAGGCCCTTGGCGCAGAGCGGAAAGAAGCGGCCGAGAATATGACGCCAGAGCGTCGCGCTGAGATCGCCAAAAAGGCTGCGGAAAAGCGTTGGGCAATCAGAAATAGCGCTTGCGTGTTAATAATTTAAACCATACTGTATGGTAAGATTCGTTAACACGGAGCTATCCACATGCCCCAAATGATTCCGACGCGCGTTCTCCGGGAAGAATGGGAGGTTCTACCGCGCCTTGAGTACCTGCAGCTTGAAAGGGCCAAGCTTCTCGTTGCTCGGAACATAGCCGTCGGCGCGGCGGCTGATGCGACCCTATTTTTCCCAGCCAATGCAGCCGGGACGTTCTCTTATCACTATGGCACCTTCTCGCTTCGGAATGAGTTTGTCGGAGCCGATTGGGTTCTTGACCGGACAAATGGTGTCGAAACAATCCGGAATGAGGCAAGGCGCATCAAGATCGTCTTTGCGAACGTCGACATCGCCTGCAGCGATCACCATGACCCGAAGCCGCGTTCCAGCAAGGGAGCTGGCGCGGAGCGCCTTTGCGCGGGCAATGACCTGTTTGGTGGCCTGCCTAGCTATGCTCCGGTCCATCAAGCCGACGAGAAAGGCTGGACTGTATACTACTTGATGGTTGCTCCGGACGGGGCGGCCGAATTGAGTTGTCCCGTTGTGAAGGGCGGTCGATTTACGCATTTTGTGGAGCGGCTTTTCCTCTCGGATGGCAGTGATCTGGATGCAGAGCCGAAGCTGTCGTTTGATAGCGATGATGTCGCCGATGATTTCGACCCGAAGGTTGCTCGCAAGAAGTAATCGTCATGGCATTCAATCCGAAAAGGCTCGTCCTCGCTCGGAAACGACGGCGGATGACAGGTAAAGGACTCGCTGAAGCTGCGGGGTTGTCCCCGATTACCGTTTCGCGCATCGAAAACGGAGAAAACGAACCCGACGAGATGAGCATCGGCAAGCTTGCCACCGCGCTGGACTACCCGGCAACCTTTTTCCACCTGGATGACCCTGACGAGCTTGATACGACAGCCGTTAGCTTTCGCAGTCTTTCAAAAATGAGCGCGAAGGAACGGGATGCGGCGATCAACGCAGGACGCCTGGGTTTGGAACTTAGTGATTGGCTTGAAGAGCAATTCAGCCTGCCCGACACCAACCTTCTCGACTTAAGCTATGAAACAGACCCGGAAGTGGCCGCCCGCGCTCTGCGCGGGTATTGGAATCTCGGCGAGAAACCAATCGGCAATATGCTTGGCCTGCTAGAGGTCCACGGCGTGAGGGTTTTCTCTCTGTCGGAAGCAACTAGCTCTGTCGATGCCTTTTCGTTCTGGCGCGACGAGAGGCCTTATATCTTTTTGAACAATTACAAGACGCCAGAGCATAGCATTTTCGATTCTGCCCATGAGCTATGTCATCTGGTGATGCACAGGCACGCTGGTGCGCAACGGTCACGTCTTGCCGAACGCGAGGCAAACCAATTCGCTTCGGCATTCTTGATGCCGGAACACGACGTGCGTTCACGTGTGCCCCGATTCATTACCGTAGATATTATCCTCCGTGCGAAAGCCCGCTGGCGCGTATCTGCGATGGCGATGGCGTATAGGCTTCATTCATTGAGCCTGCTCACGGAGTGGCAATACAAATCAGCCTGCATTGAACTAGGCCGCCGTGGCTATCGAACCGGTGAGCCGAACGGCATCGAGCGCGAAACGTCGGCGGTTTGGCGAAAGATTCTCGCTCATCTTTGGAGCGAGCGCATGACGAAACATGAGATCGCAGCATTGCTGCATCTGCCGCCAGACGAACTAGAGGGATTGATTTGGGGTTTGGCAGGACCGGTCGTTCGACCAGACCGCGACGATATTCTCGCGCCGCTGCGCATCATATGATGTGAGCGCCCGGCGCGAGGCTGTGCGCGACGAAACTCCCGGCCATCGACCTGATCGATGGCGACGGACTATGCGACCTGCTGAAGGACCAGAAGATCGGCGTGCAGGTGAAGATGGTTGAGGAAATGACTGTGGACGAAGCCGCCTTCGCGGGATTTTGGCGGGTCAAGCCTGCGGGACAGCGCCCCCTCTCTGGCCTGGCCTTCGAAGCCCTACAAGCCAAGCAATTGGCTTTTTGTCCGCTGCGCGGACCGCTTCTCACTCCGCTCGGGTGGGTAGGGAGATTGGCCAACCGCGGACGTCCCCGCTGCCCCTCATCCGCCCGTCGGGCACCTTCTCCCCGTAGAACGGGGAGAAGGAAGAGCCCCGCTTACATCCCCTTCATCGCATCACATGAAACATTCGGGTTCATGTCCGCGAACGCGCCGGTCGGGTTGCCCTTCCAGGCCCAGACATGCAGCTCGTAGAACGGGCCGAGGCCATAGCGGTTGGGCGCGCTGTTGAAGTTGAACAGATGCCCATCGAGCGAGGCCGGGCCTTTCGAGGTGATGTATTCGACCGCGATCAGTTTTAGCGTGCCGTCGGCCATCGGCTCGTACATCACCGCTTCCGGCTTGGCGACATCGACCGCGTCATCCTTGAGGTAGCCGGGATTGACGTAGTGGATGCCCATGGCGCCGCCGGTGATGCCGCTGGCGCAAGGGATGGGCGCATAGCCCTCGGCGGTCGCCGCTGCCACATTCTCGAAGCGGCTGTTGGCCGCGCGTACCATGTCGGCCAGCGGATTGCCGTCCTTTGCCTGGGCCGCGGTGGCGGCGATCGACAGGATGGCCAGGGCGGCAAGGCGCCCGGTGCAAAGATTGATGTTCATGTTCTCTCCGGTTGTTTGAGGACGCGCACCGATCGGGTCTGCTCAACGCTGCGGCGTCCGTTGGAATTTTGCGAAACAGGTCGCTCGTCCTGTTTTTATGTCGGCCGCAATGATGCGGCCGGTTGCACGGCTTGTTTCAGCCCGTCCAAACGGCGCGGCGGCCTAATGGTCCCACCAATAATATTCCCAGTATTCGCGCCGCTGCTCACGGTCCGGCAGTCCCATGTCCTGCCTCAGATAATCGTCTTGCGGGGGCAGCCGGCGCCGCCTGCCCAGCAGACGCGAAGGCAGCGCCGCGGCGATCCGCCATAGACGGCCAAGCAGGGAACCGCCGGGGTTTCCCACGACAGGCGCCGGTTCGCCGACCGGCATGCTATCAGGCATGTCGCAATTGCCGCGAATGGCAGTTTGATACTCATCCTTTTGTCCGCCACTTGGGGTTTGCCTGCCATCAACGGTAAAAGTAGGGGTCAAGAACCCGCACCTCCGTGATCTTGTCGACAGGCAGCGAATTCTTCTGGGCGGTGCTGCGGATCGCCTCGGGCGAGGGCGCGTCGTAGATGCAGAAGCTGCGCTTCTTGTCCGGCGACACGTAGGACTGCAGCCAGGTAACGCCCTTTTCGGCATTGCGCATGACGACACCGCCCAGCGCGTCGGCGCCGGCTTCGTTCATCGGCACGTTGAGGCCGTCCGGGAATGTGCGTTCAATCAGATAGCGAGGCATCGAAGCCTTCCTTTCTCCAGTGGGTCACGCCCGGTTTGAGCGCGGCTCGACATTGATCACGCCCGGCAAGAGCGCACATCGGAACCTTTCCCCATTTTTGGCGGGACGATTCCCTATGTTGGCAGCGTTATGGACGGGGGATATGTTGGCGGGTCCATCGCGGGTCCGCCTTTTCGGCGAACTCGATCTGCGTGAGCGAATGATGCTTCTGGAACGGCAGACACAGCTGGATCGACTCGACGGGCTGCTGGCCGATGCCGGGCGCGGGCGTGGCTGCGTCGCGGTGCTTGCTGGCGAGGCCGGAGCCGGCAAGACCGCGCTTGTCGAGGCCTTCATCGACCGGACTGCGCAAGCCACGCGCATATTCCGCAGCGCCTGCGAGGATCTGTCGGTACCCGATCCGCTCGGGCCGCTTTACGATCTGGCGCGGGACGCGCAATGGGCGCTGCCGCAGGCGATCGATTATCGGCAAGGACAGAGGCTGCCGCTGTTTTCGGATGCGCTCGACATCTTCGAGACAAAGGCGCAGCCGACCCTGCTGGTGATCGAGGACCTGCACTGGGCCGATGATGCGACGCTCGATTTCGTCCGCTTTCTCGGTCGGCGCATCGCCAACAGGCATCTCTTGCTGCTGCTGACGGCGCGCACCGATCGCAGCGAGGGACAGATGCGGGTGCGCCGCGCGCTCGGCGAGATACCGGCAGGCAGCGTCGCGCGCCTCGACGTGCCGCTGCTCAGCGACGCGGTTCTGGCGCGCGCCGAGCGCCTGTCGGCCGGCGCCCGCGCGATGCTCGACGCGGTGTCGGTGTTTCCACGGCGGGCCGATGCCTGGGCGTTGCAGGGCCTGTGCGGCGTCGCCAGCGCCGGCCAGCTTGCCGAATGCGTCGCCAACGGCTTGCTGGAGGATCTGGGAGACGGCTATGCGTTCCGGCACGAGATCGCCCGCCGCGCCATCGAAGCGATGCTGACGACGAGCCACCGGCGGCAGTTCAACCAGCGCGCCCTGGCCGCCCTGCTCGAAAACAGTGAGGTCTCCACCGGCCGCCTCGTGCATCACGCGGTGGAGGCGCACAATCTGCAGGCAGTGCGCGAACTGGCCCCGGTTGCGGCGCGCGAGGCCTCCCGCGTCGGCGCCCATCGCGATGCGGCCGGCTTCTACGAAGCCGTGTTGCGGCAGGCCGTCAGCCTGCCGGTGGAGGAGCGCACGGCGCTCCATGAGAAATATGCCTTCGAGTGCCACCTCATCGGCAAGATCGACGAGGCCATCGCCGCGCAGGACCAGGCGCGCCGGCTGCATCAGGCCCAGGGGAATACGGCGAAGGAAGGGGATTGCCTCAGATGGCTGTCGCGCTTTGCCTACCTGCTTGGCGACCGCATGGCTGCCGATGCCCTTGGCGAGCAGGCGGTTCAGCTGCTGGAGACCGCGCCGGCCGGGCCGGAGCTCGCCATGGCCTATTCCAACCTCTCGCAACTGGCGATGCTGGCCGAAAGGCTCGACGACACGCTGCGGCTCGGCAACAAGGCGATTGCGCTCGCCGAACAACTGAACCGGCCCGACATCGTCTGCCACGCGCTCAACAATGTCGGCAGCGCCGAGCAGTGGCTGGATCTGGCAAACGGACGGCTGCACCTTGCCCGAAGCCTGGAGATCGCGCTGGAGCAGAATTTTCAGGAACATGCGGCGCGCGCCTTCACCAACAGCGCCTGCAGCGAGATGAACCAGCTCGGCTTCGCTGAGGCGCGGTCGTTCCTCGATCGCGGCATCAACTATTGCGTCGAAAACGATCTCGTCACCTGGCGCGACTATATGCGCGGCGTGCTGGCCCAGTTGCTGCTGCGCCAGGGGCAATGGGAAGAGGCTGCCGGCGAGGCGCTCGAGGTGATCGCCAACGACCAGGCGACGATGCTGGTCCGCTATCCCGCCGTGGTCGCCCTGGCAAAGCTGCGGATACGGCGCGGCGACCCGTCCGCCGAGCCGCTTTTTGCCGAAATGACGAAGTTCCTGGACAAGGGATTGGAATTGCAGCGGCTGGCGCCCTATGCGGCGCTGATGGCCGAACGGGCGTGGCTCGGCCAGGCTGACAAGGATGAGGCGCTCGGCCTGATCGCACTGGCTGAGAGCTTGTCGACGACGCGGGCGGTTTTCGGCGAGCTGGCGACGTGGCGGCAGAAGCTGGCGCCGGACATGGATCCAGGCGATACCGTCGGCATGGCTGCGCCTTACCGGCTGTTGCTCGCCGGCGACTGGCGGGCGGCGGCAGAACTATGGGCCGAGATGAACGCGCCCTACGAACGCGGGCTGGCGTTGGCAGAGGGCGACGAGACCGCGCAGCGCCTGGCGCTGGAGATTTTCGAAAGCCTCGGCGCCAGACCGGTCGCCGTTCACCTGCGCGATATCATGCGCCGCAACGGTGTCAACGGCATCGCAAGGGGGCCGCGCCGAACCACGCGCGCCAATCGCGCCGGCCTGACCCAGCGCCAGATGGAGGTGCTGCAACTGATCGAGCGCGGCTTTTCCAACAAGCGGATTGCCGAGCACCTGACCATCTCGCCGAAGACGGTCGATCACCACGTCTCGGCGGTTCTGGGCAAGCTGGACGCGGTTTCGCGCGGCGAAGCCACCGCCGCGGCGCGCGATTCGGGGTTGATTTGAGAAGCGAATAAATCAAAGGCCGGCGATCCTTCGCGCCCCCCTCTGGCCTGCCGGCCATCTCCCCCTCAGGTGGGGAGATTGGCTAATCGCAAACGCTGGCTCCGCCCTTCGGGCACCTTCTCCCCGTGAACGGGGCGAAGGAAAGCAGTGCCTTACGCAAACGCCCCATGGCAATGCTTGTATTTCTTGCCCGACCCACAGGGGCAAGCCTCGTTGCGGCCGACCTTGCCCCAGGTCGCCGGGTTCTTCGGGTCGCGATCTTCGGGGGCGACGATGGCGTTGGTCTCCTGGCGGACCAGAACGGCCGTCTCGCCGCCTTCGAAATCGTCCTCGCCGGTGAAGCCGTCGATATGGCTGCCGAACATGTCGGGCGCCTCGGGCGGCGGCGCATCGGCCGCCTGGCGAACCAGTTCGACGCGCATCAATTGCGCGGTGACAGCCTGGCGCAGATTGCCCAGCATCGCCTGGAACAGCTCGAACGCCTCGCCCTTGTACTCCTGCAGCGGATCGCGCTGCGCATAGCCGCGGAAGCCGACGACCGAGCGCAGATGGTCGAGATTGACGATGTGCTCGCGCCACAGATGGTCGAGCGTCTGCAGCACCACCGAGCGCTCGACATAGGTCATCACGTCGGGGCCGAAGCGCTCGGCGCGTTCCTTGGCGGCGGCCTCGGCGGCCTGGCTGATGCGCTCGCGGATGTCGTCCTCGGCGATGCCTTCTTCCTTGACCCAGTTCTCGACCGGCAGATCGAGATTGAGGAATTCGGCGATCTCGGCCTTGAGGCCGGCAACGTTCCACTGCTCGGCATAGGCGTTTTCGGGAATGTTCTTGGCGACGATCTCCTCGATGACGCCTTCGCGCATCTCTGTGATGGTCTCGGACAGGCCCTCGCCGTCCATCAGCTCGATGCGCTGCTCGAACACCACCTTGCGCTGGTCGTTGGAGACGTCGTCATATTTCAAGAGGTTCTTGCGGATGTCGAAGTTGCGCGCCTCGACCTTCTTCTGCGCCTTTTCCAGCGCCTTGTTGATCCAGGGGTGGATGATCGCCTCGTCTTCCTTGAGGCCGAGCTTCTGCAGCATGCCGTCCATGCGCTCGGAGCCGAAGATGCGCATCAGGTCGTCCTGCAGCGACAGGAAGAATTTCGAGCGGCCGGGATCGCCCTGGCGGCCCGAGCGGCCGCGCAACTGGTTGTCGATGCGGCGCGATTCATGGCGTTCGGTGGCGAGCACGTAGAGGCCGCCGGCGGCGAGCGCCTTTTCCTTCAGCCGGGCGATGTCGTCGCGGATTTCCTTTTCCCTGGCCTCGCGCTCGGGGCCGGCCGGCATGTCGCCAAGCTCCTCGGCGATGCGCATGTCGGCATTGCCGCCGAGCTGGATATCGGTGCCGCGGCCGGCCATGTTGGTGGCGATGGTGATGGCGCCGGGCTTGCCGGCCTGGGCGACGATCGCCGCCTCGCGCTCATGGTGGCGGGCGTTCAGCACCTCGAAATCCTTGAAACCTTCCTTGCGCAGGCGCTCGGCCAGTTGCTCGGACTTCTCGATGGAAGTCGTGCCGACCAGCGTCGGCTGGCCCTTGGCGCGGGCTTCCTTGATCTCCTTGACGATCGCCTTGTATTTCTCCTCGACCGTCCGGTAGACCTCGTCGTCTTCGTCAATGCGGATGACCGGCAGGTTGGTCGGAATCTCGGTGACGTCGAGATTGTAGATGTTGGCGAACTCCTCGGCCTCGGTCAGCGCCGTGCCGGTCATGCCGGCGAGCTTCTTGTAGAGGCGGAAATAGTTCTGGAAGGTGACCGAGGCGAGCGTCTGGTTCTCCGGCTGGATCGCCACATGCTCCTTGGCTTCGAGCGCCTGGTGCAGGCCCTCCGAATAGCGGCGGCCGGGCATCATGCGGCCGGTGAACTCGTCGATGATGACGATCTCGCCGTTGCGTACGATGTAGTCCTTGTCCCGCTGGAACAGCCGGTGCGCCTTCAGCGCGTTGTTGACGTGGTGGACGATGGCGACGTTCTCGACGTCGTAGAGCGACTCGCCCTTGAGCAGGCCGGCATCGCGCAGCATGTTCTCCAGCTTCTCGGTGCCTTCCTCGGTGAAGATCGACGTCTTCTGCTTCTCGTCGATCTCGTAGTCCTGCGGCTGCAGCTGGATGATGAAGGTGTCGATGGTGTTGTACATTTCCGAACGGTCCTCGAGCGGACCGGAAATGATCAGCGGCGTGCGCGCTTCGTCGACCAGGATGGAATCGACCTCGTCGACGATGGCGTAGCTGTGACCGCGCTGCACCATCTGGGCGCGCTCGTATTTCATGTTGTCGCGCAGATAGTCGAAGCCGAGCTCGTTGTTGGTGGCGTAGGTGACGTCGGCGGCGTAGGCGACGCGGCGCTCCTCGTCGGACAGGCCGTGGACGATGACGCCGACCTTGAGGCCGAGGAATTTGTAGACGCGGCCCATCCATTCGGAGTCGCGCGTGGCCAGATAGTCGTTGACGGTGACGACATGCACGCCGTTGCCGGCGAGCGCGTTGAGGTAGACCGGCAACGTCGCCACCAGCGTCTTGCCTTCGCCGGTGCGCATCTCGGCGATGCCGCCATTGTGCAGCACCATGCCGCCGATCAGCTGCACGTCGAACGGCCGCATGCCGAGCACGCGGCGGGCGGCCTCACGCACGGTGGCGAAGGCCGGCACCAGGAGGTCGTCGAGACTGGCGCCGTTGGCGATGTCCTGGCGGAATTTGTCCGTGCGGGCCTGAAGCTCGGCGTCGGAAAGCGCCCGCATCTCGTTTTCCATGGCATTGATCGCCTCGACGCGCGGCCGGGTCGATTTGACCCGACGATCGTTGGAGGAGCCGAAAACCTTACGGGCGAGACCGCCGAGACTGACCATCCAATGGCCCTTTCGATAGCATTCCAAGTCATTGCGACGGGCGCCGGCTGGCCCCATCAACTCAACGTGAACGCGGACAAACGCAAAAAGCGCCCGGAAAACGGTTCTGGACGCAAAGTCGTTGGACAGATAAGAGGGGGCTCATTCGATGTCAACGCCGCGCTCGCCCTGTCGACCGCGCCAAATTCCGCCACAATCTTGCTGGTCTGGAAGCCATTCCGCTCTAGCTACCCCGCTTTGGAGATAATCGTAATGTCAGTATTGTTCCGCCGCGCGTCGCTCGCCAGCCTTGGTCTGGCATTCGGGCTATCGGCCCTCTCGCTGTCGCCGCTGATGGCACAGGAAGCCGCCCCTGCCCAGCCGGCAGCACCCGCTCCGGCGGCCAAGCCGGTCGATCCGAACGCCGTGGTCGCCACCATCAACGGCCAGACGCTGACCGAGGCAGACCTTGGGCTTGCCGAGGGCGAGCTGTCGCAGCAGTTCGCGCAGCTTCCGCCCGAGCAGCGCCGCGCCGCGGCGCTTTCGGCGGCGATCGAAATCCGCGTGATGGCGGCTCAGGCGGTGACCACCGGCCTCGACAAGGATCCCGACTTCCAGCGCCGCATGGCCTTCCTGCAGCAGCGCGCGCTGCATGGCGAAATGGTCGAGAAGGGCGTCGTCGACAAGGTTACCGATGCCGAGGTCCGCGCCCGCTACGACCAGGAAATCGCCAACACGCCGCCCACCAATGAGGTGCACGCCCGTCACATCCTCGTGAAGACGAAGGAGGAGGCAGACGCCATCATCAAGCAGCTCGACGGCGGCGCCGACTTCCAGAAGCTTGCCAACGAGCACACCAGCGATCCGAGCGGCAAGACCAGCGGCGGCGATCTCGGCTGGTTCGGACCTGGCCAGATGGTGCCGGAATTCGACAAGGCGGTGTTTGCGCTGGCGGTCGGCAAATATACCGACCAGCCGGTGCAGTCGCAGTTCGGCTGGCATGTCATCAAGGTCGAGGACAAGCGCACCAAGCAGCCGCCGGCGTTCGACCAGGTCAAGGACCAGGCGCGCCAGGCGGTCATCCGCGACAAGTATTTCGCGCTGGTCAAGTCGCTGCGCGCCAACGCCAAGGTCGACATCCCCGATGCGAACCTGAAGAAGACGGTCGACGCGCTGGAAAGCGCCAAATAGGCCAGATTGGGCTACGACAGGGCGCGCTGCCGCCCTGTCGCTTCTATTTGGTAGGGCGAGCGATGATGCGTCGACGCCGCCGCCGGACCGCCGTGGCGTCGCCGGCATCCTCAGCGACGATGCCTTTCAAGACATAGCCGACCGCCCTGCGTAAGATCGCCTCGTCCTCGTCCAGGCGGTCTGTCAGAAGGTGCGCCCAGGCAAACGAGGCGATCAAGTCGGCGACGACAGTGGCATCGACGTCGGCAGCTATCTCTCCCCTTGCCTTGGCGCGTTCGACCATCTGGCCGGTATGGACACGACGCCCTCTTGCGTATTCGGCGAGGGCGGCGGCGGCTTTTTCGTCCGACTGCGCCTCGGCAATCAGCGATCTGAACACGCTGCCCGACGATGTGTCGCGCCAATGCGCGAACAAGCTCTTCAGGAAGCCGACGAGATCCTCCGCAAGGTTCCCGGTATCGGGATTGTCGACGCGCTTTTGCCGCTGGTAAACATCGAGCAGCAAGGCGGCCTTGCTTGGCCACCAGCGATAGATCGTCGGTTTTCCGGCGCGTGCGCGGCGCGCCACCGCCTCGATCGAGAAGCCGGAATAGCCGGCTTCGACCAGTACCGCCTCGGCGGCATCGAGAATGGCATCGGCGCTTTCCGGGCTGCGCCGTGCGCCAGCCGACTTGCGCCCGGGATCGGTGATTTCGCCCATCTCTTCTTCCTTACCCGCGATTTCAGCAGCCATCATATACAACTCTTGACGAAACGGAACGATCCGTTTTATATGTAACGGAACGTTCCGTAACGATAAGGAGAGTTTGATGAACTCGACCGCCGTGACCCGCTTTTCGCGCCTGCGCTTCGCCCTGCTGGTGCTGCTCGGCGTGTATCCGCTGATCACTGCCATTTTGTACGTGGTTTTTCCGCTGACGCAGGAATGGCAAATCTGGCAGCGCACGCTGGTCATCGCGCCGCTGATGGTCTCGATCATGATCTGGGGGCTGATTCCGGGCGTGCAGCGGGTGTTTCGCGGGTTCATCAACCCAGCGGTCCGCTGATGTTCATTCCAGCGCTTGCGACGTTTCCGACGCAACGCGCCACGCGCCATCGGCGAGCACGAGTTCCAGCGTCACCCGCGCCTTGCCGGTCAGGCGCTGCGCCGATTTGTCCTTCGGCACATAGTCGTAGCGCATGGCGAAAACCACGTCGGCACGGTCCTGGCCGTGCGGCGTCACCTCAAGGCTGCCGGGCTCGAGACCGAACGACCACGATGCCCATTGCGCGAACCAGTCGGTCTTGACCTTGACGATCGCCTCGCTGTCGTAGCGCGTGCCGTAGATGATGGCCGACGAACCGTATAGCCGCTTGACGGTTTCGCGCATTCTCCTGGCATCAGGCGCCAGATAGTCCTGGCGCAGAAACTGCTCGATGGCGCTCTTGTCGCCGACGGAGCGTTCGAGCGCAGCCACCTGCGACGCGGGAGCCGGGCTGACGGCCGGTTTCGGTTGCTGGGCAGTGTCTGCGCCCGGAACGAATTCGAAACGCTCGAGCAGCGACCCCTGCTCCCAGGGACGCTGCGCCTCGCGCGTTGCGGAAACGACGTCGCGGCGCACCGCGATCATCATGTCGTTGATGCTCTGTCCGGGCTCGGCCATATGCCGCAAAAGTGCCGCCGCAAAGGGCGAGTTGCGCCCCGTCCCGTCCATTGCGACGGCGCCGGGCGCCGTCGAGAAGGCGATGAACGAGCCGCGTGTCGACTCGAACTGGGCAAGACCGGCGAGAGCCGTCGCCGAGCGCGTCGTGGTGCTGCGGCTGAGACTTCGGGCAAACGGGTTGTTGCGGCAGGCATCGAGGAAGACCAGGCTGACCTTGGTCTGCTGCTCCATGATGTCGAGAACCTCGTCGATCGGCACCGCCTCGAGCTGCAGCTTGACCGGCATGTCCAGCCGGGCGTCGACCGGCACGATGAAGTTGCGCCCGTCGACCTGCAGGCCGTGGCCGGCATAATAGAACAGCCCGGCACCGGCACCCTGCAGCGCATCGGAGAATTCGCCGATCTTGCGTTCGAGCTCGCGCTTGCCGAGATCGTTGCCTTCGATCACCTCGAAACCGATGGCGCGCAGCTTGTCGGCGATGTCGAGCGCATCGTTGACGGGATTGGCCAGCGTGCCGGCTTCGGCGTAGCTGCCGTTGCCGACCACAAGCGCCACGCGCCGCGCCGTCTGCGCATCGGCGCGCAGCAGCAGAAAGCCCAGAAACGCCAGTGCCAAGACCACAAGCCTGCCCATGGGGCAGGATCATAGCGCTATCGGTCGCAGCGACGCCAACAAATTTGCAACAGCCTGCTTGCTGCATGAGGCGGTGTCAGGCTTCCGGCACCCGTAACGGCTGTGAAACGCCTTGCGCCAGCGCGTGCTATCGGGCAAACCGGCGTTCCTTTCGCGATTTTTCCCGCCCGGGGTCTTCCATGTCCACACAGGTTTCGCCGCTCGCGCCGAAGAAATATCCCAAGATGCCGGTGATCGAGGGCGTGCGCATCGCCACCGCCGAGGCCGGCATAAAATACAAGAACCGCACCGACTTGCTGGCCATGGTGTTCGACGCCGGCACCACCGTCGCCGGCGTGTTCACCAGGTCGAAATGCCCGTCGGCGCCAGTTGATTTCTGCCGGCAGAACCTCGTGGCTGGCAAAGCACGCGTGCTGGTCGTCAATTCCGGCAATGCCAATGCCTTTACCGGCCAGAAAGGCCGCGCCTCGACGGCACTCACGGGCGAGGTGGCGGCGAAAGCGGCCGACTGCACAGCGGGCGAGGTGTTCCTGGCCTCGACTGGCGTGATCGGCGAACCGCTCGACGCCGGCAAGTTCAGCCATCTGCTGGCCGGTCTCGTCAAGGACGGCAAGCCGGAATTGTGGACCGAAGCCGCCAAGGCGATCATGACCACCGACACCTATCCCAAACTGGCGACCGCGACGGTCAAGCTCGGCGATGCCGACGTCACCATCAACGGTATCGCCAAGGGGGCCGGGATGATCGCGCCCGACATGGCGACGATGCTTTCCTTCATCGCCACCGATGCGCCGATCGCAGCACCCGTGCTGCAGGACCTCCTGTCGCGTGGCACGGCCAAGACCTTCAACGCGGTTACAGTCGACAGTGACACCTCGACCAGCGACACGCTGCTGATGTTCGCCACGGGTGCTGCCGCCAGGCGTGGCGCGCCGGCAATTTCCGACCCCAAGGATGCGCGCCTCGGCGCCTTCCGCCGTGCCCTTGGCAAGGTGCTGAAATCGCTGGCACTGCAGGTGGTGCGCGACGGCGAGGGCGCCCGCAAGCAGGTCGAGGTCACCGTCACCGGGGCCAAATCGGCCCGCTCGGCCAAGCGCATCGCGCTGTCGATCGCCAATTCGCCGCTGGTCAAGACGGCAGTCGCCGGCGAGGACGCCAATTGGGGCCGCGTCGTCATGGCCGTCGGCAAGGCCGGCGAACCGGCCGACCGCGACCTTCTGTCGATCTGGTTCGGCGACAACCGCCTGGCCTATCAGGGCGAGCGCGACGCCGCCTATTCCGAGGAGGCGACTTCGGCGTATATGAAGCGCGACGAGATCCGCATCCGCGCCGATATCGGCATCGGCCGCGGCAAGGCGACGGTGTGGACCTGCGATCTCACCAAGGAATATGTCGCCATAAACGGCGATTATCGGAGCTGATGGCGTTGGCTTCCAGACATCCGGCAAGCGTGTTGGCGATCGTGCGCCGCTATGAGGCGGCCGGCTTTCGCGCCTGGCCGGCGGCCGCCGTCCATTATGACGGCACCTGGGTGGTTCGGCTGACGGCCGGCCACCCGGCCAAGCGGCTGAACTCGGTCAATCCGCTCGATCCGGGCGACATCCAGCACATTGCCGAGCGCATCGGCCGTGCCAGCCGCCGCTTCGACGCCTATGGCAGGCCGCTGACCTTTCGCATCTCGCCGCTGTCGGGGCCGGATCTCTCAAAGTACCTCGACGGCGAAGGCTGGAGCACATTCGCGGAGTCGCTGGTCATGCGGCTGCCGCTGGCGGACGCCACGCTCGACGACGCCATGGACCAGATTCCGTTGAAGGACATCAGCCGTTTCATCGGCGCGGCGCTCAAGGTGAGCGGCTCGGATGTGTCGCTGCGGCCGGGCCTGTCGGAGATCATCGGCGCCATCCAGCCGGAGGCCGGGCTGTTTGCGCTGGAGGCCGGCAGCGAACCGCTGGCAACGTTGATCTGCGTGCATGACGGCGACCTTGCCGGCCTGTTCGAGATCGCCACCGACAGGTCGGTGCGCAACCAGGGCCATGGCCGCCATCTCATCCGGTCGGCGCTGAAATGGGCGCGGCTGCGCGGGGCGCGGGAAGCCTGGCTGCAGGTCGAGGCGGACAACGCGCCGGCGCTGGCGCTCTACCGTTCGCTCGGATTCGACGAAGTCTATCGCTATCGCTATCGCCGGCCACCCGGCGCATGAGCGGCTTGGATACGATCGGCAAACGCCTGCTCCTGGTCGCGGCCTGCGCGCTGGTCGATGCCGACGGGCGCGTGCTTTTGGCGCAGCGGCCCGAAGGCAAGCAACTCGCCGGCCTGTGGGAGTTTCCGGGCGGCAAGGTCGAGCCCGGTGAGACGCCGGAACAATGCCTGATCCGCGAATTGTACGAGGAGATCGGCATCGAAACCGACATCCCTTGCCTGGCGCCACTCACCTTCGCCAGCCATTCCTACGATGATTTTCACCTGCTGATGCCGCTGTTCGTCTGCCGTCGATTCCGCGGCATTGCCCAGCCGAAGGAAGGCCAGGTGCTGAAATGGGTGCGGCCGCGCCAGATGCGCGATTTTCCAATGCCGCCGGCCGATGCCCCGCTGATCCAGTTCCTCATCGATCTGCTGTAACGGCCGACCTGCCGTAAATCGGGCAGCGCCGCAACGCGCTGGCAGCAGCGTTAATGAAAGATTTATCTGACCGTGAAAAATTGACGCTAGGCGGTTACGCCGATTCCACCGCTGGGGAGCGATTGGCATGAGCCTTGAAAAGGACCGGGACTCGCCTTGGCCGGACCGCCTTCCTGGCGCCGCCAATGCCGGCATGGGAATATTGCGCATCGCCCTCTTGTTCGGCTCGGCCGCGGTGGCTCTGGCCTTGATCGCGACGCCCTACCTCGACAGCCGGACCCGCTCGCAGTTTGCCCGCGACGGGCTTGATACGATGAGCACCGGCTCGATCGGCCAGCGCGACAGCTATACGCTACGCAAGAGCGTGCTGCAGCCGCTGCCCAGTTCGGTCTGCGTTATACGGGCCGATGGC
Organism: Mesorhizobium sp. M0185; assembly: GCF_040322175.1. Lineage (NCBI taxonomy): Bacteria > Pseudomonadati > Pseudomonadota > Alphaproteobacteria > Hyphomicrobiales > Phyllobacteriaceae > Mesorhizobium > Mesorhizobium sp. M0185. The sequence continues at coordinate 143,240 of NZ_JAMYSY010000009.1, forward strand.
AGAAGCAGCGGCGACTGCTGACTCCTCAACAGATCTCTAGGATTCGGCTGTTTCCTAGAATGCAGCTGGTTCACCGCGCGTTAAGCCTGTCGCATTAACCTTTCTTAACGGGTCGGCGCTAGGTTCGGGCAAGAGGGATGGGCGCCCATGAAAATCTTGCTGCAACGATTTCTAGAAGACGAGAGGGGTGCGACGGCTATCGAATATGGTTTGATCGTCGCCGTGCTGTCGCTTGCCATTGTCGCTGGTATTGGCCAGGCTGCCGGCGCCATCCAGTGGTTGTTCAGCGACAACAGCAGCAAGCTTGCCAACGCCTTTGCACAGTGACCCGCTTAGCTTTTGCGTGGGATACGCTTAGCTTTTGCGCAAGGATGCGCTCAGGGGCCGCCGGGGTTTTCCAGGATTGTCTTCAGCGATATTTTTGCGGAGCCCGGCTTCAGCGGCTTTTGCTGAGAGGCATCGGGCGCCCAGCCTGACATCCAGACCACCGAGAAACTCGCCCTGACGCGGCCATCGGCATCCGAAAACCGCTCCGCATAGATTTCGGCGGCGCGCGCGAACAGCGCTCGCGTGCCCGGTCGCCTGCTGCGGTCGACAAGCGCGCTGGTCTCGCCCATGGCGCGCAGGTCGGCGACCAGGCCAAATAGCGAATCGTAGCGCACCGTGATCGTCTCGACGTCGGCAACCGGCAGTGCCAGGCCGGCGCGCTGCAGCAGCGCGCCGGCATCGCGGACGTCGGTGAACGGGATCACACGCGGGCTGGCGCCGCCATAGAGTTCGGTCTCGGCGGCAAGCAGGCTTTCGCGCAGTTCGGAGAGTGTGCCTGTGCCGGCGAAGGCGCCGAGGAAAAGCCCGTCCGGCTTCAGCGCCCGGCGGACCTGCACCAGCATGCCGGGAATGTCGTTCATCGCCTGCAGCGACAGCAGCGAGACTGCGAGGTCGAGGCTTTCCGGCTCGAATGGCACGGTTTCCAACGGCGCCAACAGTCCTGGCTGGCCACCCAGGAAAGCGGCGTCGGCCTCGACGCGCACGTTTTCCGTCACCTTGCCGCTTTCGGCGAGCACCTCTGCTGCTGCCGGCGTCTGGCAAAACAATGAGGCCGCCTTGCCGAACCTGCGTTCGACGGCGCCGAGCCGGTCGGCAAGATCCTCGGCCGCCCGCCGCATGAGGAAATCCGCGCCGGCGATGGGACGGGTCAGTGCCCGGCGCTTGCGCGCCAGCCAGAGCGAGGTGTCAATTACAGGCTGCAATTGGCAGGTCCTTGTGCTTCGCTCTCTGATATAGTGATGCGGAGGACCAACCACGTGGCCGATCCCATGCCAGAGATCAAGCGTATTGCGATCAAGAGCATTGCCCGCAAGGCATTGGGCTGGCCAGCGCGCCTCTTGTTCCCGCCGGTCTGTGCCGGCTGCCGCCGCCATGTCTCGCAGCCCGGCGTGTTGTGCGGCGCCTGCTGGCCGAAACTCAGGTTGCTGGAACGGCCATGGTGCCCGGTGATGGGCACGCCGTTCACCCACAATATGGGTGAGGGTTTCCTGTCGGCGGAGGCTATAGCCGACCCGCCGCCGTTCGAACGCGCGCGGGCGGCGGTTGCCTATTCCGGCGTTGCCCGCCAGATGGTGCAAGGGCTGAAATACCAGGACCGCACCGATCTGGCGCCGTGGATGGCGCGCTGGATGCTTCGCGCCGGTGCCGAACTCATCGCCGAGGCCGATGTGGTCGTGCCGGTGCCGCTGCACTGGCGGCGTTTCTTCCGACGGCAGTTCAACCAGTCGGCGGAACTGGCGCGGGCGGTGGCGCAGCTCGGGGAGCGGCCTTTCGCGCCATCAGCCATCAGGCGCGTCAAACTCACGCGCCAGCAGGTCGGGCTTGAGCGGCGGGAACGCGAGGAAAATGTTCGCGCCGCATTCAAAGTGCCTGATGACGCGGAGATCGAAATCGCCGGCCGCCGGGTGCTGCTGATCGACGATGTCTACACCACCGGCGCCACCGTCCGCGCGGTCGCCAAGGCGTTGAAGAAGGGCGGTGCCGGCGCGGTCGACGTACTGACCTTCGCGCGTGTGCTGCCGGGGGACTTTCGGGCCGACGAATCGGCGCCTATATAGCCTAGGAACGAGGCAGGATTGCTGACCGATGGTCGATGTGACGATCTACACGCGGATGATGTGCGGCTATTGCACCGCGGCCAAGCGGCTGCTCGACAGGAAGGGTGTCGCCTACACCGAGCACGACGCCTCCTTTTCGCCGGAGTTGCGCCAGGAGATGATCTCCCGCGCTCACGGCCGTTCCACCTTTCCGCAGATATTCATCGGCGACACGCATGTCGGCGGCTCCGACGATCTCCACGAATTGGAGGCGGAAGGACGGCTGGACAAATTGCTCGCCAACGGCTCGGCCAGATAAGGACATGACGATGGGTGGTTTCAAGGCGGCGGCGATCCAGATGCGTTCGGGAACCAGCCCGGAGCGCAATGCGGTCGATCTGGAACGGCTGGTGCGCGAGGCAGCAGGCCTTGGCGCGACCTATATCCAGACGCCGGAAATGACCGGCGCGCTGATCCGGGACAGCCAGGCGCGGGCCGCTTCCTTCACCTCCGAAGACAAGGACATCGTCGTCTCGACGTCGCGGCGGCTGGCCAGCGAGCTCGGCATTTTCCTGCATATCGGCTCGACCGCCATTCTGCGCGCCGACGGCAAGCTTGCCAACCGCGCCCTTCTGTTCGGGCCGGACGGCGCCACGATTGCCACCTACGACAAGATCCACATGTTCGACGTCGATCTCGACGAAGGCGAGAGCTGGCGCGAATCCGCCGCCTATGAGCCAGGCACCGAGGCCGTCGTCGCCGAAATCAATGGCGCGAAGCTCGGCTTTGCCGTCTGCTACGATCTGCGCTTTCCGCAGCTGTTCCGTGCCGAGGCGCTGGCCGGCGCCGATCTGCTTTCGGTGCCCGCCGCCTTCACCCGCCAGACCGGCGAAGCGCATTGGCACGTGCTGCTCAGGGCGCGTGCCATCGAGAACGGCGCCTATGTCGTTGCCGCCGCGCAAGGCGGCGTGCACGAGGACGGCCGCGAAACCTATGGCCATTCGCTGATCGTCGATCCCTGGGGCCGCGTCATCGCCGAGGCGGCGCATGACGAGCCGGGGGTGATCGTCGCCGAGATCGACCCGGCGCAGTCAGTCGCTGCGCGCAAAAAGATACCGAATCTCAAAAACGCACGCGATTTTGCCGTAAACGCCGGTTCGGCGCAGGCGCCGCGTCTCAGGGGTGCCGCCTCTTGATCCGCTTTTCCCTGATCTGCGAACACGAGCACGAATTCGAAGCCTGGTTCCGCAGCAACGACGATTTCGACACCCAGAAGAAGCGCGGCTTCGTCGACTGCCCGGCCTGCGGCTCGCACAAGGTCGACAAGGCGCTGATGGCGCCTGCCGTCTCCACCGGGCGCAAGCGCGAAAGCATCGCGCTGGCCATGGGCGAGGCGCAGAAGCAGGCGCTGGTGCAGCTCAAGGCCATGGCCGACAAGGTGCGCGAGAATGCCGACTATGTCGGCGACAAATTCGCCGAGGAAGCGCGCAAGATCCATTTCGGTGAAAGCGATCCGCGCGGTATCTATGGCGAGGCGACGCTAGACGAGGCCAAGAGCCTGGCCGAAGACGGCGTCGAGTTCATGCCTATTCCAAGCTTCCCCGACGACCGCAACTGAGGAAAGTCTTGCCCCATCCGGAGAAGACTGAAAAGCGGCGTAGTTCAGAGATAGTGATCCGTGTTTTCAGCTGGTTGGCTATAAAGTCGATCGACAAGAGAACGATCGATGGGTTGCCAATTTTCTATAATGGCGAGAGCGGTGGGAAAGATGCAGATAAGGTTGCCGCCGCGCTGCGATTGATTCAAGAATTTGACCCTGTTCGATATAGCCGCCTGGTCCGCGATCTCAAACGGATCTGGATTACAATCAATCCAGGTGCCGTTGCGCAATTTGTGAAATCGACTTCGACTTGCGAGCTTGATCGGCGATTTGTTCTAGGCGAGCACACGCTGACCGACCAGATCGCCAGCGCGATAGTGCATGAGGCGACGCATGCGCGTCTCCATCAGCGAGGCATTGGCTATGAGGAGGAATTGCGCCACCGGGTGGAGTGGGTTTGCATGAGACGTGAACTGGCTTTTGCGGCGAAACTGCCGGACGGGGCGAGTATTCGTCAATGGGTCGAAGCTCGACAAACGGAACCTTCGGATTTTTCCAATGTAGCGATGAATGGTCGGCAAATTGATAGCGCGCGTGATGCCTTGCTCCATCTCAATGCTCCAGGTTGGCTGGCAGACTTGATCGTCTTTTTCGCCCGGCGGCGATATCAGAGGCGTATCAGGCGACAAGAAGCTGAAGCGCATTTCGACAAGCGAAAATGATGCTCCGTTTCGCTTGTGGGGGATTCGCTTCCGCCCAGAGCGGCGATGCCGCCGCCCCCCGCACAAGCGTCCGCAATTTCAGGCCGAGCAGCAAGGATGGGGCTCGCGGGCAATCGTTTCGCTGCTTCTTTCATACCCACTGCCTGACGGGCTTGCTTCACTTGACGGGCTTGCTTCCGCATAGGCTGCAAACTGGCGTTCAAGCGCCTTGACTGCACTGCTGCGCCAGCCCTCCGCCAGGGATTCCGACATGGGATCGGGGAAGATTTCCTCTTCGCCGTTCTCCACGCCGTCCAGGATCGCGCGCGCGACAGACTCCGGAGAGGCTTTCGCGATGTCCAGGCCCCGGGTCATGTCCGTGTCCACCGGGCCGGGAAGGACCCTGTGGACGCTGACACCCCGTCCGGCCAAAAGGGTGCGCAACGACTGCGACAGCGAGAACGAGGCCGCCTTCGAGACCGAGTAGGCCGGACTGAACGGCACGGCGGCAATCGAGGCCAGCGACAGAATGTTGACGATGGCTCCCCGCGACCGGGCGAGCAACGGCAGCAGAGCCTGGGTAACGTCGTACGAGCCGAAGAGGTTTACGGCGAGCTGTTGTTCGAGCACACGACGGTCGCTGAGGTCATCGATGGGCGATACGCCGGCGTTGTTGATGAGGATATCGAGAGCATCGATCTTCTCGACGGCTTCCCGGATCTGCGCAGCGTTGGTCACATCCATGGTCAGGGACGTCACACGCCGGTCCGGATGAGCCATCGGTTGGCGGGTTGCGGCATAGACGCGCTTTACGCCTCTGCTCAGGGCTTCCTCGACCAGTGCCCGACCGATGCCCCGGTTGGCTCCAGTCACCAGGATGGTTGTACCTTCGATCTTCATTGCGTCTCTCCTAATGCTTATCGTTGTGTTCGAGCGTTGGCGCGCCGCAACTCAGGTTGGCTACAGTCGCCGTTGTCGATACGACTGGTTGGTGAGATGGACTTAGCGCCGGGCATCGAAGCCATGGGAGTGACAAGTGTGACGGGATTCCGATGGACTCGCTGATCACGGCCGCGGCGCATGCGCTGGCGACGGGCGATCCGCTCGGCGCCTTGAAGCGGGTTGCGCTGCGCGACGATGCGCCGGCACTGGCGTTGCGCGGTATCGCGATGGCGCAGCTTGGCGACCTGGTTCGGGCGAAGGTTCTTCTCAAGAGGGCGGCGCGCGCATTCAGCCCGAGGGAGGCCGTGGCCCGCGCGCGGTGTATCGTCGCCGAGGCCGAGATCGCGCTCGTCTCGCGCGACCTTACCTGGCCGGCCAAGGCACTCGACGCCGCACGGGCGACGCTCGAAAAGCATGGCGACCGCGTCAACGCCGCGCATGCGCGCAACCTCGACGTTCGGCGCCTGCTGCTGATCGGCCATCTCGACGAAGCCGAGCGCAGGCTGGACGGCTTCGATCCCTCGCCGCTGCCGCCGGCATCGCGGGCCGCCCACGAGCTGGCTGTCGCCGGCATCGCCATCCGCCGCTTGCGGACCGGCCCTGCGCGCGCCGCGCTTGGCCTGGCGGCGCGGGCGGCGCGCGCGTCCGGCATCCCCGCGCTGATCGCGGAGGTGGAGAGCGCATCGCTGGTGCTGGACACGCCGGCCGCACGCCTTGTCGCGCGTGGCGGGGAACGGCCCCTCCTGCTCGATGAAGTCGAGGCGCTCCTGGCGTCGGGGGCGCTCGTGGTGGATGCATGCCGCAATGTGGTGCGGGTCGCAGACACCGTCGTCTCGCTGGCGACCCGCCCGGTGCTGTTCGCGCTGGCCCGCGCGCTGGCCGAAGCCTGGCCGGGGGACGTGGCAAGAGCGACGCTCATTGCGCGCGCTTTCCGCGGAAAGGACGCGGACGAATCACATCGCGCTCGGTTACGGGTCGAAGTCGGGCGGCTTCGCGCGGAGCTTCGGAGCTTGGCGGATGTGAGCGCGACGAAGCGGGGCTTTGCGCTGGCCCCGCGCCGCGCAGGTGAGGTCGTCGTGCTGGCGCCACCCGTCGAAGAAGAGCATGCCGCCATGCTCGCCTTCCTCGCCGACGGCGAATCTTGGTCGAGTTCGGCCCTGTCGATTGCGCTTGGAGCCAGTTCGCGTACCGTGCAGCGAGCGCTCGAGCAGCTCGCCCAGGCCGGCAAGGTGCAGTCGTTCGGCCGCGGACGGGCGCGTCGCTGGATGACCCCGCCGCTGACGGGTTTCCCGACAATCTTGTTACTCCCCGGCCCACTGCCGGGCTACTAGGATGGAATTATGGAACGATCCGCAGCCGAAATCCTTCGAGAATATGGACCCTTTCCGGGTGTCGACCACGTGGACGGCGTTACCTTCGACGGTGAGCATGTCTGGTTTGCCTCAGGCGACAGATTGAACGCCTTCGATCCGGCAAGCGGCAAAGTGGTGCGCTCGATCGAGGTCGCGGCACACGCCGGGACGGCCTTCGACGGCCAGCACCTCTATCAGATCGCCGAGGATCGTATCCAGAAGATCGATCCGAAGAATGGCCAGGTGCTGGCGACGATCCCGGCGCCCGGCAATGGCGGTGATTCCGGGCTCGCCTGGGCCGAAGGAACGCTCTGGGTCGGGCAGCATCGGGGCCGAAAGATTCATCAGGTCGATCCCGAGACAGGGGCAATCCTTCGCACCATCGTTTCCAACCGCGTCGTCACCGGCGTCAGCTGGGTCGACGGCGAGCTATGGCATGGCACCTGGGAGGGTGAGGAGAGCGATGTCAGGCGGATCGATCCTGAAACGGGAAAGGTCCTTGAGAAGCTCGATATGCCGCCGGGAACAGGCGTGTCGGGGCTCGAATCCGATGGCGGCGACCAGTTTTTCTGTGGCGGCGGAAACAGCGGCAAGATCAGAGCTGTTCGCCGGCCCAAACGAGGCTCGGCGACCAGGATTTAAGCTTTCCACCCTCTCGGCCGGCCCTCTTGGCCGCCCTGGGTTAGCCTAGGCTCGCTATCAGTTTTTCGAGCAGGCGTGCGAGCATGATCTGCTCCGGGCGTATCAGGCCGGAAAGTATCTGGTGCTCGTTGGCGACGTGAGCGGTAACCGCCTCGTCGATCAACGCCAGACCCTTTTTAGTCAGCTGCACGACAATGCCGCGGCGATCGTCGGGGTGCGGCCCGCGCTTGATCAGGCCGGATTTCTCGAGCCGATCGAGGCGGTTGGTCATCGCGCCCGACGTTACCATCGTCGCCTCGTAGAGAGCCGTCGGCGTCAGCGCGTATGGCGGCCCGGAACGACGCAGCGTCGCCAGCACATCGAATTCTCCGGATTGCAGCCCGTAACTTGCAAACAGCGGCGCTAGCCGCTCTCGTGCGATCAGCGAGGCGGCCTCGTTCAACCGTCCGAGCACGGCCATCGGCGAGACATCGAGATCCGGCCGTTCCTTTTTCCATTGCCCGATCGCTTTTGCTGCGCGATCCATGTCTCTCACCGTTATGTATCTTGACGTGAAGAATCTTTACCTTATCTTACCTCAGCTTCTGGTGTAGGCCAAGGGCCGCGAACGGGCGACGGGACGGTGCGATGAAATTTCTCTGGGACTCGGCGCTTGGCCTTCTGGTCGTCACCGGTGGACTGCTCGGCCTGACGCTGCCGTTCGGCAAGATCGCGACGGCGGCCGGCGTGGCCGCCATGGTCTGGGCCTTCGTCATCTCGCTTGGTGCCGGCGGCGTGCTTTTGTGCGCATTGCTGCTCAACGGGAAGCGCATGCGGCTTACGCCGCACAGGCTGCGCTATTTCTTCGTCACCGCGGCCGTCTCATATGCAATCCCCAATCTGCTGATGTTTTCAGCGATTCCGCATCTGGGCGCCGGCTACAGCGGCATCATGTTCACGCTGTCGCCGGTCGTCACGCTGGTGTTCTCGATGCTGCTCGGCGTCAGGCGCCCGACCATGCTGGGCATCGTCGGCATAGTCGTCGGTTTCGTCGGCGCAGTCATGGTGGCGGTGACGCGCGGCGAAGCGGGCCAGCCGGCCGAATTTTTCTGGGTTGCGATGGGCCTGCTCATCCCGGTCAGCCTCGCCGCCGGCAACATTTACCGCACCGTCGACTGGCCCGAAGGCACCGGCCCGATCGAGCTCGCCGTCGGCAGCCATCTGGCAGCAGCCTTGATGCTGGTTGCCGGCATTCTGGTCCTGCTTGGCGGCAATGCATTCGGCTCGCTCGGCGGCGTGCCGCTGGTCGCCGCGGCACAGGTGGCATCAGCCTCGGCGATGTTCGCCTTCTTCTTCCGCCCGCAAGCGGTCGGCGGCCCGGTCTATCTCAGCCAGATCGGCTATGTCGCGGCGGCGGTCGGGCTGTTTGCCGGGACGCTCTTCCTCGGCGAGCGCTATCAACTGCTGACCTGGGCCGGTGCCGTCATCATCACCGCCGGCGTGTTCATCACCACCAAGGCGCAAAGCCAGAGGCCATAGGGGCCAGAAGGCGTAAGCTTCAGACGGATGCCTTCTCCGCCAGCACCATGTAGTTGACGTCCATGTCCTTCGAGCGCTGCCAGCGGTCGGCGAGCGGGTTGTAGGTGACGCCGGTGCGGTCGATGACGGTCAGGCCGGCGCCGGCAAGCGCCTTTTCCAGTTCCTCGGGGCGCACCAGCTTGCCGAACTGGTGGGTGCCGCGTGGCAGCCAACGCAGCACATATTCGGCGCCGATGATGGCCAGCCCCAGGGCCTTCAGCGTGCGGTTGATGGTGGCGACGAACATGATGCCGCCGGGCTTTACCATCTCGCCGCATTTGGCCAGGAACAGATCGACATCGGCGACATGCTCGACCACTTCCATGTTGAGGATGACGTCGAATTTTTCGCCGGCATCGGCAAGGTCTTCCGCGGTCGTGGCGCGATAATCCACGCTCACGCCGACTTCCGCCGCATGCAGCTTGGCCACTTCGATGTTGGTGGCGGAGGCATCGGCGCCGACCACTTCGGCGCCAAGCCGCGCCATCGGCTCGCACAAAAGCCCGCCGCCGCAGCCGATGTCAAGGAAGCGCAGGCCTTCGAACGGCCGTGCCGCACGCGGATCGCGGCCGAAGCGGGCCGCCACCTGGTCGCGGATATAGGCAAGCCGGATCGGGTTGAACTTGTGCAACGGGCGGAACTTGCCGTTCGGGTTCCACCATTCGGCGGCAAGGGCGGAAAAGCGTTCCACCTCTCCGGCATCGATCGTCGATCGTCGGGGCTCTGGCATGGCGTGGTCTCCTCGGACGCTAGGAAGTCGGGCGCGAGGCTGCGAATGTCAAGGCGCGAAATTCACCGCCGGCGGTGCGATGCGCGCGATGCCTTCCGGCGCCGCCTTTTGCCGGTGCATTTGTGTCAGCACGTGTCAGTTGATGGTGTGCCGGAAGGAAACGCCTAGGCTTGACGGACGAAGCAGAGACATCGGGTTCGGAGGAGTGCGCAATGATGCGAGCGGTTGCTTCCATTCTTTGGCGCCGGCTTGACCAGGAAGGCCACGACGCTTGCCTTCTGTCGGAAGCGAGTTCCGGGTGGAACCTCAGGGGACACGCGCTTTTCGTCGAGGACGGCGAGCCGTGCAGCATCGCCTACGAGGCGGACTGCGACGCCGATTGGCATACACGATCGGCGCGCGCCGACGGCTTTCTCGGCACGCAAGAGCTGCATTACAGGATCGACCGGCTGACCGAGCGCCAATGGACGCTGAACGGCGAGCATCAAGCGGAAGTCGACGGTCTCATCGATGTCGATCTCGGCTTCACGCCCGCCACAAACCTTTTGGCGCTTCGCCGTTTTGCCCTCGATGTCGGTATGGCGACGCCCGCGCCGGCAGCCTATCTGACATTTCCCGAACTCAGGCTCGTTCGCCTCGAGCAAACCTATCAGCGCGTCGATGCTGCACATTACGCCTATGCCGCCCCGATGTTCGGCTACCACGAGACACTGGAGGTCTCGCCGCTCGGTTTCGTCCTCGACTATCCGCGCCTGTGGCAGGCCATCGTGCGGACGGGCTGAACCGCCCACGTTGGGAGTGCAGCTGGCCGGTGTGGCTTAACGGCAAATTTACGATATTGGCGGTTTCTTAACGTTGGGTCAGTGTTTGGCATTTAGATTGCTGTCCGAGTAGGGGCAGCCCGGTGCGCATAAGAACCCAGATAGTCGCGACATTGTTCAGCGCCGTGGCCTTGATCGGCCTGGTCGGCGGCGTTGCGATCATCTCGCAGATATCGCTGACCAAATCCGTGGCGCTGGCCGAGGCGACAAGCGTCGCACGGCAGTTGGCCGAAACTATTGCCTTCAGGGCATCGGACGCGCCGCGTTCATTATTCGAGAGACCCGATGGGCTCCGCGAATTCGTGACTTTGCAGCACGGCCGCTCGAAACGCGATCTCGTCATCGTAGACAAAAACAAGGTTATTTTCGCCGACGTTCCGGGAGAAGAGCAAAATATCGGCACGACGTTCGACTACGATCCCGGCAATGAAATCGCCCGGACGATTGACGACGGCGTGCCGCGCAACTTCGTCGAGGCCAGTGCCGACGTGGCCGACCCGATTGACCTGGTTGCGGTGCCGATCGAGGATGCACCCGGCAAGATCGTCGGCGCCGTCCTGTTCGAGTATACGCCGCTGCTGCGTGCCGCACAGCAGCGCACGAACGATATGTTGTGGCTTGTGGGCCTGTGTACCGCGGCAGCCGTGCTGATCGCGGCGGCCTCCGCCTTCCTGTTGTTGCGAGGCTTCAGTAAAGGCCTTGCTGGTCTCAACCGCGGCATCGAATCGCTGGCGCGCGGCGACGCTGGGGCCCGTATCGGCCGCACCTCCGATGACGAGTTCGGACAGTTGGCGCAAGGGTTCGACACTATGGCCTCCGAAATCGAAGCCTCGCGCGCTCAACTTGTCGATCAGAAGGCCTACATCGAAGACATCGTCCAGACCGTTGCCGAAGGCATCGCCGTCATCGACGGCAAGGGTCAGGTCGTGTCCGTCAATCCAGCGGCAGCCGAGATCATCGGGCGGCGCAGCGACAAGGTCGTGGGGCAGGACTGGCAGTCGGCCCTGGATATCCGGGGGCCGTCGGGAGACAAGCCCGCGTCGGGAACATCTCCGGTCGAACTGGCCATGACCACCGGCCGCCGCCACCAGAATGAGGTGAGGCTGGCAAAACCGGATGGGACCTCCTTGCCCGTGGTCGTCAGCTGCAATCCGCTCAACCGCGCCGATGGCGGCATCGTGCTGACGCTCAGCGACATCAGCGACCTGCGCAGTGCCGAGCGGGCGGTGCACGATCGTGCCGAAGAACTGGCGAGGCTCAATCGTGAACTGAAAGAGACATCGGAGGCCACGACCCGCCTGGTCAAGCTCGGCGAACTGCTTCAGGCCTGCGTCACTTTTCACGAGGCATTTTCCGTCGTCGGCTCCGCCATGCCTGATTTCTTCGGCGGATTGAGCGGAACCGTTCATCTGACCAGTGCGTCGCGCAACCTGGTGGAGGAGATGGCGCATTGGGGCACCATCCGGTCGAGCGTCGGCCAGTTCGGACCGGAAGATTGTTGGGCGCTGCGGCGCGGCCAGGAGCACGTCGCCGGTCCAGGCATGCTGACGCCGCGCTGCAACCACATCACCGAAAATGGCGGCCGCGGTTATGTCTGTATGCCTCTAGCAGCGCAGGGAGAGACACTTGGCATCCTGCATCTGTGCGAGCCGAATGCCGTTGACAAGCCGGAGTGGCTTGCCGAACGGCAGCAGATACTGCGTGGCGTCGTCGATACGCTGGCGTTGGCGCTTGCCAATCTGCGTCTGCGCGAGACGTTGCGGCAGCAGTCGATCCGGGATCCCAACACCGGGCTCTACAATCGCCGCTACCTCGAGGAGACCAGCAGCCGCGAGCTCAGGCGCCTGGAACGTGCCGAGCAGCCGCTGACGTTGATCATGCTCGACGTCGATCATTTCAAGCAGTTCAACGATACGTTCGGCCACGAAGCGGGGGATCTCGTCCTCAAGCAGGTGGCCGCCACGCTGGTCGACCATGTCAGGGAAAGCGACGTGGTTTCGCGCTACGGCGGCGAGGAATTTGCCTTGATGATGCCGGGAACGTCACTGTCCGATGGCGCCGATCGCGCCGAAGCGTTGCGCAAGGCGATTAAGCAGCTGCATGTCACGCATCGCGGCCGCACGCTCGGCACCATCACCGCGTCGTTCGGGGTCGCCGCCTTCCCGGAGCTCGGCGCCTCATGGGCGGAGATCGTCAATGCCGCGGATCGCGCTTTGTATCAGGCAAAGGCTGAGGGCCGTGACCGCGTCATCGCCGGAGCGGGTCTCGCCCGTGTCGAGCAGCAAAAGCCAAAACTCACCAAGAGCGTGGCTTGAAATCTGGTTGATGGACGGGGCAAGGCGACGGAATCCTCACCGCCTTGCGAAACCGCTATCATTTGGCTAAGGAGGCCGCGCATTGAGCGCCCGGCCACAGCTTGGCGCATTTTTCCGCTTTTCGGCCTCCGGTCCGGCATCCAGTCAAAGGCATTTCGCTTCTATGGCGCGCATCGTGATGAAATTCGGCGGAACCTCCGTCGCCGACATCGCCCGCATCCGCAATGTGGCGCGTCATGTCAAACGCGAGGTCGACGCCGGCCATGAGGTCGCCGTCGTGGTCTCGGCGATGTCCGGCAAGACCAACGAGCTCGTGCAATGGACGCGCGAGGCCTCGCCGATGCACGATGCGCGTGAATATGACGCCGTAGTCGCGTCCGGCGAGCAGGTCACTGCCGGCTTGCTGGCGATCGCGCTGCAGAATATCGGCGTGCATGCCCGCTCCTGGCAAGGCTGGCAGATCCCGATCAAGACCGACAACGCGCATGGCGCGGCGCGCATTCTCGATATCGACGGCGGATTCCTGATCAAGCGCTTCGGCGAAGGCCAGGTGGCGGTGGTCGCCGGTTTCCAAGGCATCGGGCCGGACAACCGGATCGCAACGCTCGGCCGCGGCGGTTCCGATACCAGCGCTGTCGCCATCGCGGCAGCGGTCAAGGCCGACCGCTGCGATATCTACACCGATGTCGACGGGGTCTACACGACCGATCCGCGCATCGAGCCGAAGGCGCGGCGGCTGGCCAAGATTTCGTTCGAGGAAATGCTCGAAATGGCCTCGCTCGGCGCCAAGGTCCTGCAGGTGCGCTCGGTCGAGCTTGCCATGGTGCACAGGGTGCGTACTTTCGTGCGGTCGTCCTTCGACGATCCCGACGCACCAGGAATGGGGGATTTGCTTAATCCGCCGGGAACGCTTATTTGCGACGAGGAAGAGATCGTGGAACAGCAGGTCGTCACCGGAATTGCCTACGCCAAGGACGAGGCGCAGATTTCGTTGCGCCGCGTCGGCGATCGGCCGGGCGTCGCCGCCGGCATTTTCGGGCCGCTGGCCGAGGCCAACATCAATGTCGACATGATCGTCCAGAATATCTCCGAGGACGGCAAGTTCACTGACATGACCTTCACCGTGCCATCCGGCGACGTCGACAAGGCGCTCGCCGTGCTCGAGCGGCTGAAGGCGACGATCGGCTACGACGTGGTGCAGTCGGAAGCCGGCATGTCGAAGGTCTCGGTCATTGGCATCGGCATGCGCAGCCATGCCGGCGTCGCCGCCACCGCCTTCAAGGCGCTGGCCGACCGCGCGATCAACATCCGCGCCATCACGACGTCCGAAATCAAGATTTCGATCCTGATCGACGGTCCCTATACGGAACTAGCAGTTCGCACTTTGCATTCCGTGTACGGTCTGGATAAGCAGTAGCGGACTGCATCGGCCCGAAAATCGGAATCGATTTTCGAAAGGCAGGATGCAGCGGATCGAAAATCTTGGAGCGGTCTTTATGCGTCCAATTGGACGATGGCGCTCTAATTGAGTTGTTGCGTTTGTGCCGCTGTGCAGGGCAACCTGCACCGGTTGAAACGCTATTGGAGAAGAAGCCGCGATGCGTGATTCGGCCAGTGGCCCGCGCGTTTTGCTGAAACGGCTCCGCGAGCTCATGCAAGAGCCGCTGGAGCCGCAGGAGCGGCTTGACCGAATCGTGCGCGACATCGCCTCCAACATGGTTGCCGAGGTCTGCTCGCTCTATGTGCTGCGCGCCGATTCGGTGCTCGAACTCTACGCCACCGAAGGCCTGAACCCGAACGCCGTCCACCTGGCGCAGCTCAGGCTGGGCCAAGGCCTGGTCGGCACGATCGCGGCCTCGGCGCGGCCGCTCAACCTCTCCAATGCACAGGAGCATCCTGCCTTCGCCTACCTGCCGGAGACAGGGGAAGAAATCTATAATTCCTTCCTCGGCGTGCCGGTGCTGCGGGCAGGGCGGACACTCGGCGTCCTGGTCGTGCAGAACAAGACCATGCGCCATTATCGCGACGACGAGGTCGAGGCGCTGGAAACAACGGCGATGGTGATCGCCGAGATGATCGCCACCGGTGATCTGGAGCGGCTGACAAGGCCCGGCCTCGAGCTCGATCTGCGCCGCCCGGTAAGCTTTACCGGCCTATCCTTCAACGAAGGCGTCGGTCTCGGCCATGTGGTGCTGCACGAGCCGCGCATCGTCGTCACCAATCTTTTCAACGAGGACAGCGAGGAAGAGGTCAGGCGGCTCGACGCGTCGCTCGGCTCGCTCAGGCTCTCCATCGACGACATGCTGGAGCGCCGCGACGTCGCCTTCGAGGGCGAGCATCGCCAGGTGCTCGAAGCCTATCGCATGTTCGCCAACGACCGCGGCTGGGTGCGCCGGCTCGAGGAGGCGATCCGCAACGGCCTGACCGCCGAAGCGGCGGTCGAAAAGGTGCAGAGCGACATGCGTGCCCGCATGCTGCACATGACCGATCCATATCTGCGCGAACGGATGAGCGATTTCGACGATCTCGCCAATCGGCTGCTGCGGCAGCTGATGGGGCGCGGACCGGAGGACGTCGCGGCCTCGCTGCCCAAGGACGCCATCATCGTCGCCCGCTCGATGGGTGCTGCGGAGCTGCTCGATTATCCCAGAGACAAGCTGCGCGGGCTGGTACTGGAGGACGGCGCCGCGACCAGCCATGTCGTCATCGTGGCGCGGGCCATGGGCATACCGGTCGCCGGCCAGATGAAGGGCGCCGTTTCCATGGCGGAAAACGGCGATGCCATCATCGTCGACGGCGAGGAAGGCGCGATCCATCTGCGCCCGCAGCCCGACCTCGAGGCGGCCTATGCCGAGAAAGTGCGTTTCCGGGCGCGCCGGCAGGAGGTCTACCGCGAGCTGCGCAAGAAGCCGTCGGTGACCAAGGACGGTGTCCAGGTCGACCTTCTGATGAATGCCGGGCTGGCGGTCGACCTGCCGCAACTGGCCGAAGCGGGCGCGGCCGGCATCGGCCTGTTCCGCACCGAGCTGCAATTCATGGTCGCCTCGACCTTTCCGCGCGCGGAAGCCCAGGAGCGCTTGTACCGTGACGTGCTCGAGGCGGCGCGCGACAAGCCGGTGACGTTCCGCACCATCGATATTGGCGGCGACAAGGTGCTGCCCTATTTCAAGGGCTCGATCCAGGAGGAAAATCCGGCTCTCGGCTGGCGGGCCATCCGCCTGACGCTCGACCGGCCAGGATTGCTGCGCACCCAGATCCGCGCGCTGCTCAAGGCGTGCGGCGGACGCGAACTGAAACTGATGCTGCCAATGGTGACGGAACTCGGCGAGATCGCGCAGGCGCGCGAGATCATCGACCGCGAGGTCCGGCATTTGTCGCGCTTTGCCCATCATTTGCCGACCAGCCTCAAGGTGGGGGCGATGCTGGAGGTGCCGTCGCTGCTGTTCCAGCTCGACGAGTTGATGAAGGCGGTCGATTTCGTCTCGGTCGGCTCGAACGACCTGTTCCAGTTCGTCATGGCGGTGGACCGCGGCAACACCCAATTGTCCGACCGCTTCGACCCGCTGTCGACGCCGTTCCTGCGTGTTTTGAAGCAAATTGCCGATGCCGGGGCTCGCAACCAGACGCCGGTGACCTTGTGCGGCGAACTTGCCGGCAAGCCGATCTCGGCGATGGCGCTGATCGGCCTTGGCTACCGCTCGATCTCGATGTCGCCGGCATCGATCGGCCCGGTCAAGGCGATGCTGACGGAACTGCCGCTCAGCGAGTTGGAAGCGTTCTTCGACGACAATCTGATGGCGCCGGCGCATGGCCTGCCGATGCGGGCGCTGCTGCAAGCCTTTGCCGACGACCGCTCTATACCGCTATAGACTTCGCCATGATCAACCTGCCCCGCGACCGTATGGATCAAGTCGTCAAGCGTTTCGACATGCTCGAAGCGCAGATGTCGGCCGGGCCAGCGCCGGACGCCTATGTCAGGATGGCCTCCGAATATGCCGACATCCAGGAGATGGTGGCAAAGATCAGGGCGCTGCGCGCCGCCGAGCGCGAACAGGCCGATCTGGAGGCGATGCTCGCCGACAAGGGCACCGACGCCGAGATGCGGGCCTTGGCCGAGGCCGACCTGCCAGGGGTCAAGCATCACATCGAGGCGCTGCAGAAGGACATCCAAATCCTGCTGTTGCCCAAGGATGCCGCCGACGACAAGAACGCCATCCTCGAGATCCGCGCCGGCACCGGCGGCGACGAGGCGGCCCTTTTCGCCGGCGACCTGTTTCGCATGTACGAGCGCTATGCCGCGGCGCATGGCTGGCGTTTCGAGACGGTGTCGGCCAGCGAGGGTGAGGTCGGCGGCTACAAGGAAATCATCGCCACCGTTTCGGGCAAGGGCGTCTTTGCCCATCTGAAGTTCGAATCCGGCGTGCACCGGGTGCAGCGCGTGCCGACGACCGAAGCGGGCGGACGCATTCATACCTCGGCGGCGACGGTCGCGGTGCTGCCGGAAGCCGAAGAGGTCGACATCGACATCAGGGCCGATGACATCCGCATTGACACGATGCGCGCCTCGGGTTCCGGCGGCCAGCACGTCAACACCACCGATTCGGCCGTGCGCATCACCCATCTGCCGACCGGCATTATGGTGGTGCAGGCGGAAAAGTCGCAGCACCAGAACCGGGCGAAGGCCATGCAGATCCTGCGCGCCAGGCTCTACGACCTCGAGCGCAGCAAGGCGGACGAGGAACGTTCCGAATCGCGCAAGTCGCAGGTCGGCTCGGGCGACCGCTCGGAACGCATCCGCACCTATAATTTTCCGCAGGGTCGCGTCACCGATCATCGTATCAACCTGACGCTCTATAAGCTCGACCGGGTGATGATGGGCGAACTCGACGAGATCATCGACGCGCTGATCGCCGATCACCAGTCGAAGCTGCTCGCCGATATCGGCATCGATGGCTGACAGCCTGCCCGCCACGCTGGCGCCGCTGCTGCGGGAGGCGCGAAACCGGCTCACCGCAGCCGGGATCGCGGATCCGGCGCTCGATGCCAGGCTGATCGTCGAGCATTTTTCCGGCACCAGTCGCACGCAGGCCATCGCCGATCCCGGGCGCGCTGTCGATGCGGACGTGACGGCGGTAATCGAAGCCGCCTTGCGGCGGCGCATCGCCGGCGAACCGGTGCACCGCATCCTCGGTTATCGCGAATTCTACGGCTTGCGCCTGTCGCTTTCGCCGCAAACGCTGGAGCCGCGGCCGGATACCGAAACGCTGGTCGAGGCTATACTGCCCTTCGTCAAGGCAATGGCGGCAAGCGAGGGCGACTGCCGCATCCTCGATCTAGGGACCGGTACCGGTGCCATCGCGCTGGCGCTGCTCAGCGCCGTTCCGGCCGCGACCGCCACCGGCGTTGACATTTCGCAGGAGGCGCTGGCCACAGCCATGCGTAATGCCGGGGAATTGGGGCTCGCCGGCCGGTTCACGCCACTCAAATCCGACTGGTTTGAAAAAGTTTCTGGCCGGTACCATGTAATTGTCGCAAACCCTCCCTATATACCCTCAGACGACATTGGAAATCTGCAGGACGAGGTCCGCGGTTTCGATCCACGCCAGGCCCTCGATGGCGGCGTGGACGGTCTGAGCCCCTACAGGAAGATCGCCGCGGGAGCGGCAGCGTATTTGGAACTCCAAGGCAGGATTGCGGTCGAGATCGGCCATACGCAGCACCAACAGGTTACGGAGATATTCTCCGCGGCCGGGTACCGTTCGGTCGGGGTGTTTCGTGATCTCGGCGGAAACGACAGAGTTCTTGTGTTCGAACGGTGGAAGCCGTGATGCAGTGCGAAAAAAGCGCTTGGCAATACCGGGGAATGCGGCTAGGGTCGCGTTAACCGGATGAGACGAAGCAGGCAGTGCTCTTAGCGATTCGGTTTTCCTTGGAAATAGCTGCCTTCTTGCGCAAACGACGCCCAAGCTTCGTGCGGGAATCGTCCGGCAAGTGAAGTAACCGGAACAGGATGGCACGTGGCGCCAACGCAATTGATGCGGGCGAACGCCGGTGAAGGAACGAAACGGCTGGCCGCATGAGCGCCTCCGTTCGTGAAGAGTTTTTCGAAAATTTCAAAGTGAAGAGAGTCTAATGAGGCCACAACAGCAAAACAGGCGCATGCGCGGTCGCAACAACAGTGGCGGCGGCGGCAACAACAATAACAACAACAATCGTAAGGGGCCAAATCCCCTGACGCGTAACTATGAGAGCAACGGCCCGGACGTGAAGATCCGCGGATCGGCTCAGCAGATTGCCGAGAAGTACGCAACCCTTGCCCGTGACGCGCAAAGCTCCGGCGACCGGGTGATGGCGGAAAACTATCTCCAGCATGCAGAGCACTATAACCGCATCATCGCAGCCGCTCAGGCGCAGATGCCGATCCAGAACGCCCAGCAGAATCGCGACGATTTCGACGATGACGGCGACGAGGATCGCGACGAGTTCGACAATGCCGGCAACAACAATGCCAACGAGGCATCGGCTTCGGCCAATCACGGGGCCGGCCCGCAGCCGGTCATCGATGGCACGCCGGCCGAGCTGGCGCTGAACCAGGAAAACAGCCGCGACAATCGGGGCGGCCGCGACAACCGTGACGGCCGCGACAACAATGGCGGACGCCACCGCGACCGTCGCCCCAATGGCGGTTACGGCCAGAACGGCCAGCGCGGCGAGTATGGCGCGCGCGGCGAGCAGCAGGGTGGCCAACGCGTCGAACAGCCACGGCGCGACGAGACGCCGGCGCAGGCGGAGCCCGTGCCGGCCGCTGAGCCGGTCTTTGTGAGCGAGCCCGCACCGCAATTCGAAAACCTTTCGCCAGCGGGTCTCGCCGCCCAGGCCGAGCTCAACGAAGCCGCGGCCGAAAACAGCCCGGCACGCCGCCCCAGGCGTCCGCGCCGTCCGCGGCTCGATGTCGAACAGGCAAATGGCGGCAACGACAATGCCGTCCCTGACAGTGCCGAGACTGGCAAGGTCGATGCAGCGCCGGCTGAAGACGCAGGCGGTCAACCTATTATTGCCGACGTCGAGAATTGATCGAAGAAACGTTCAGGCGATCTTAGCGCATCGTTTACCCTAGGCGGCGGAGAGAAATCTCCGCCGTTTTTGTTTGCGCGCTCGGAATATTATGCGTTCGCCAGTGTCGAGTCTTGAGGGGCCATGGTTTGCGTCCCATATCTTGCGTGAACAGGATCCGGCTCGAACGGGCGGGTCCGTCACCGCAATCTGATCCGGTGCCGCGAAGCGGGCCGGTGACGGAAGGAGACAGGCATGAATCTTGAAAAATATTCCGAGCGCGTGCGCGGCTTTATCCAGTCCGCGCAAACCATGGCGCTTTCCCGCAGCCACCAGCAATTCACCCCCGAGCATATTCTCAAGGTCCTTGTCGATGACGACGAGGGCCTGGCTGCGTCGCTGATCGAGCGCGCCGGCGGCAATGTCCGTGACGTCAAGCTCGGCGTCGAAACGGCACTGGAAGCAATGCCCAAGGTCGAGGGCGGCAATGGCCAGCTCTATTTGGCGCAGCCGCTGGCAAAGGTGTTCTCGACCGCCGAGGAACTGGCCAAGAAGGCCGGTGACAGCTTCGTCACCGTCGAACGGCTTTTGCAGGCGCTGGCCATGGAAAAATCGGCCAAGACCGCCGACATCCTGTCCAAGGCCGGTGTCACGCCGCAGGCGCTGAACCAGGTCATCAACGACGTACGCAAAGGTCGCACCGCCGATTCGGCGAGCGCCGAGCAGGGCTACGACGCGCTGAAGAAATACGCGCGCGACCTGACGGCGGACGCCCGCGCGGGCAAGCTCGATCCGGTCATCGGCCGCGACGACGAAATCCGCCGCACCATCCAGGTGCTGTCGCGCCGCACCAAGAACAACCCAGTGCTGATCGGCGAACCCGGCGTCGGCAAGACGGCGATCGCCGAAGGGCTGGCGCTGCGCATCGTCAATGGCGATGTGCCGGAATCGCTCAAGGACAAGCAACTGATGGCGCTCGACATGGGGTCGCTGATCGCCGGCGCCAAGTACCGCGGCGAGTTCGAGGAGCGGCTGAAGGCGGTGCTTTCCGAAGTCACGTCTGCCGCCGGCGGCATCATTCTGTTCATCGACGAGATGCACACGCTTGTCGGTGCCGGCAAGGCGGATGGCGCCATGGACGCGTCGAACCTGCTGAAGCCGGCGCTCGCCCGCGGCGAACTGCATTGTGTCGGCGCAACCACGCTCGACGAATACCGCAAGCATGTCGAGAAGGATGCGGCCCTTGCCCGCCGCTTCCAGCCGGTCTTCGTCAATGAGCCGACGGTCGAAGACACTGTCTCGATCCTGCGCGGCCTGAAAGAGAAATACGAGCAGCACCACAAGGTGCGCATCTCGGATTCGGCACTGGTCGCGGCCGCTACACTGTCAAACCGCTACATCGCCGACCGCTTCTTGCCGGACAAGGCGATCGATCTCGTCGACGAGGCCGCCTCGCGGCTCCGCATGCAGGTCGATTCGAAGCCCGAGGCGCTGGACGAGATCGATCGCCGCATCATGCAGCTCAAGATCGAGCGCGAGGCGCTCAAGGTCGAGAAGGACGATGCCTCGAAGGACCGGCTCGCCCGGCTTGAGAAGGAACTCTCGAACCTGGAGGAGGAATCGACCGAGCTGACCTCGAAATGGCAGGCCGAGAAGCAGAAGCTCGGGCTTGCCGCCGACCTCAAGAAGCAGCTCGACGAGGCGCGCAACGAACTTGCCATTGCCCAGCGCAAGGGCGAATTCCAGCGCGCCGGCGAACTTGCTTACGGCAAGATCCCGGAACTCGAAAAACAGCTGAAGCAGGCTGAAGCCAGGGACGGCAAGGCCGGCATGGTCGAGGAAGTGGTCGGTCCCGATCACGTCGCCCATATCGTGTCGCGCTGGACGGGGATCCCGGTCGACAAGATGCTGGAAGGCGAGCGCGACAAGCTGTTGCGCATGGAAGACGAGGTCGGCAAGCGCGTCGTCGGCCAGGGCGAGGCGGTGCAGGCGGTGTCAAAAGCGGTGCGCCGTGCGCGCGCCGGCCTGCAGGACCCGAACCGGCCGCTCGGCTCGTTCATGTTCCTCGGGCCGACGGGCGTCGGCAAGACCGAACTGACGAAGGCGCTGGCCAGCTTCCTCTTCGACGACGAGAGCGCGATGGTGCGCATCGACATGTCGGAGTTCATGGAGAAGCATTCGGTCGCCCGGCTGATCGGCGCGCCTCCCGGCTATGTCGGCTACGAGGAAGGCGGCGCGCTGACCGAAGCGATACGGCGCCGGCCCTATCAGGTCGTGCTGTTCGACGAGATCGAGAAGGCGCATCCTGATGTCTTCAACGTGCTGCTGCAGGTGCTAGACGACGGCCGGCTGACCGATGGGCAGGGCCGCACGGTCGATTTCCGCAATACGCTGATCATCATGACGTCGAACCTCGGCGGCGAATATCTGGTCAATCTCGGCGAGGACCAGGATGTCGACGTCGTGCGCGACGAGGTGATGAATGTCGTCAGGGCTTCGTTCCGGCCGGAATTCCTCAACCGCATCGACGAGGTGATCCTGTTCCACCGGCTGCGCCGCCAGGATATGGGCCAGATCGTCCAAATCCAGCTCAAGCGGCTGGAAAACCTGCTTGTTGACCGCAAGATATCGCTTTCGCTCGATCAGGAGGCGATCGACTGGCTGGCGGCCAAGGGTTACGACCCGGCCTATGGCGCGCGGCCGCTGAAGCGGGTGATGCAGAAGGAATTGCAGGACCCCCTGGCGGAAAAGATCCTGCTCGGCGAGATCCTCGACGGCTCAACCGTCAAGGTCACCGCCGGCTCCGACCGCTTGAACTTCCGCTCGAAGCCCGCGGTCGTGGCAACCGAGGCGGCTGCCTGAGCTCAAGCCAAGAGCTTGTTCCATCCCGATCGAATCGGGATGGAATTCCTATCTTCAATCTCGACCATGATCCTTTCCGAAAAACCGGCATACCCTTTTGTTACGCCGGCCTTCGGTTCATGGTCCAACATCACTGGCGGGGCGCAGATGACGCTGGACGACTATAACAGCTTCTGCGCCTCGCTGCCTTCGGCGACCCATGTCGTGCAGTGGGGCGGCGCCCATGTCTGGAAGGTCGGCGGCAAGGTCTTCGCGATCGGCGGCTGGAGTGAGGGCAAGGAGCCGTTCGTTACCTTCAAATGCTCCGACATCGCCTATGACGTGCTGAGGGAGCAGCCGGGCCTTCGGCCCGCGCCCTATCTTGCCTCACGCGGCATGAAATGGATCCAGCGCCAGACCGGCGAAAGCATGGATGATGGCGCACTGAAGGATTACCTGCGCGAAAGCCACCGTCTTGTCGTGCTGAAGCTGACGAAGCAGGCGCGCAAGGAATTGGGACTCGCTGCCGGTTAATCGGTCAGAAATCCGCCATCTTCATGCCCGGTTCATATTGGAACCTTATCGTTGGCAACTGATTTGCTGGCGAAGGGGTTCGCCTACCACATCGGCCCGAAATCGAGTTTTGATTTTCGCAAAGCACGATGCGGAGATTTAAAGCGTTAGAGCGTCCTTTGCGCGTCGAAAAAGACGCGCGGCGCTTTGAAGAGACAATGCCGGCGGCGGCAATTACGGACCGGAGAATTTGGCCATCATGTTGCGCACCATCTTCACCCTTTCAGCGCTTGCTGCCGGGCTGCTGGCGTCGAATGCGATGGCCTCGCCAATAGTGGATACCGCGCCACGGGTGGTTCGTGCCGCCAATGGCGGCGGCATTCTTGTCGCCCAGAACGGCAATCTCGATATCTACTACGATGCCAGGGGAAACCGCGTCATCGTCGATGCGGAGACCGGCAAGGTCATCGCCATCCAGCCGCCGCAGACCAGGCTCGACCGCCGCGCCTTGCGCCGCGAGCGCTTGCGCAACCTCGGACCGGTCGAGGACGACCCCTATCATCTCGACGACCCTGAGGACACGGCGCGGTTCCGCCGCAGGCAGATGGAAGACGAGGGCAGGGTCATCATACCGCCGGCTGACGAGTACGACCCCTATGGCGACAATTCGGTGGAAGCCTTCCCAGAAGCGCCACGGGATGACGGCTACGGCAACGGTTATCCGGAGGCAGCGCAGCCGGTAAAGCCGCGCACCATCGAGCGCCAGCCGCTCAACGAGGCCTCGATCGAGCCGGTCGAGCCGACGGTGCCGAACGAGCAGGCGGCCTTACCGCCAGACACAGCCCCGCCGCCAAGCACTGGCGGCAAGACGGCGGTCGACCCGTCGCTTGCGCTCGGCGCCCGCGAGGACGTGGCGGCACTGCAGGTGCTGCTCGACCGTGCCGGTGCATCGCCCGGCGTCATCGACGGACGCTTCGGCTCGAATGTCGACAAGGCGCTCGCCGCCTATAATGAGATCACCGGCAGCAATCTGAAATCGACCGACGCAATCGGCATCCAGGCGGCCCTGGCGCAATCCGGCGGCGATGCCTTCGCCTCCTATACGATCACGCCCGAGGATGCGGCCGGTCCCTATGTCGCCTCGATACCGGAGGACTACAGCCAAAAGGCCCAGCTCGATCGGATGGGCTACACGTCGGTACCCGAAGCGCTGGCCGAGCGCTTCCATATGGATGAAACCTATCTGAACAAGCTCAATCCGGACGCCAATTTCAACCGTCCGGGCACCATCATCAAGGTCGCCAATTTCGGCAGGCTGGTGGCGACGCCGGTGGCGCGCATCATCGCCGACAAGTCCAATAAGCAGGTCCGCGCCTATGATGCGGCGGGCAAGCTGGTCGCAGCCTATCCGGCGACTATCGGCTCGTCCGACACGCCGTCGCCGTCAGGCACGCATGCGGTGTCGCGTGTCGCATTGGACCCGAACTACACCTACAACCCGAACATCAATTTCAAGCAGGGCGAAAACGACAGGATCCTGACCATCCCGCCGGGGCCGAACGGCCCGGTCGGCTCGGTCTGGATTGCGCTGGACAAGCCGACCTACGGCATTCACGGTACGCCGGATCCGTCCAAGATCGGCAAGACCGAAAGCCATGGCTGCGTGCGGCTGACCAATTGGGACGCGCGCGAGCTTGCCAAGATCGTGACGCCCGGCGTTACGGTGGAGTTCGTCGAGTAGGGCATGTTGATATTCAGGTGATGCCGGCCTGCAAACGGCGGCTTCCTCCGCTTCCGGTGCTCACGTACCCAAAAGTACGCTCCGCTCCGGTTCTCGGAAGCCACCATTTTCGGCTCGGCCTGACCTGAATCTCAACACACCTAAAGCGGACAGGCGTCGCTCCATTCACCCGATGACCTTGCGCAGCAGTGGCGCGCGCAGCGCTGCGGCATAGATCAGCTGCACCACCAGGATGAAGCCGACGCTGAGCAACGGGCTGATCAGGCAGAGTGCAGCGCCGACGGCCCACAGGATCTGTGCCTTGACGATGCGCAGATAGACCGTTCGGGTGGTTTCCGCGTCGACACCTTCGGCCAGAAATCCGTTTTTGTCCGCGTAGCGTCAACTGGCGAGCAGCGTCAGTCCGAGCATCAAAAGATTGAACCAGTAGACGCGCACCGCAGTCCTGAATTCGAGGAAGTCGGCGAGAAGGTCGGTCGAGAACGGCAGCAAGGCGATGAAGCCGAGGAAGCAGAGGTTCAGCGTGGCAAGCCGCCGGTCGGATTTTGCAATCAGCCCGTGTTGCGCCTGCTGGCCGAACCAGAAGATGGTCAGCGTCAGGAAGCTGAGCGCATAGGTCAGGAAGCGCGGCGCCAGTGCTGTGATCGCTGTGATCAACTCGCGTTCGGAATGCACCGTTTCATGCGCCGGCACCCTGATCTCGAGAACGATCAGGGTGAGCGCGATGGCGAACACGCCGTCGGTGATGCCGACGACGCGCCCGCGTCCTTCCGCCGAGGGTTCGAGCGGCCGTTTCACGCGGTATTCCCCCTTGTCTGTAGCGCTGCGAGAAGCTTAGCACGGCACTTGCCGTTTGCACCCTGAGCGGCGTGATCCTGCCTGTGTGGCCAGGTTCGGCCTGGTTTCAACGAGAACAGCCTGCTGGCCGGTTGTCGGCGGCGCGCCGGCGATCTAGGTAAGGCGGCATGCACACGCCAACCAAAGTCGGTACCGGCGCCGTTCTCCTGACCGGCTCACTTCCCGCCGATACGTTCTGTCCGCAGGCGCAGCGGCGGTTCGTGCTGATCGCCGCGATCCTGGCTTCTGCGCTCGGCTTCATCGACGGGTCGGTCCTGGCCATTGCGACGCCGGCGATCCGCGTCGACCTCGGCGCCAGCCTCGCCGAGGCACAATGGATTTCCAATGCCTACGCATTGACACTCTCAGCCCTCATTCTCGTCGGCGGCGCCGCCGGCGATCGCTTCGGCCTGCGCCACTCCTTCGTCGCCGGCATCGTCCTGTTCATTGCCGCCTCGCTTGCCTGCGCGCTGGCGCCTAACCCGGCGGTGCTTATTGCGTTTCGGGCTATCCAGGGTGTCGGAGCGGCCATCATGGTGCCGGGCAGCCTGGCCATTATCGCCAAAGCCTATCCGAAAAAGGAACGCGGCCGGGCGATCGGCATCTGGGCCGCAGCATCAGCACTGACGACGGCGCTCGGCCCGGTGCTGGGCGGCTTCGTGCTGTCGGCGTTCGGCGACGGCATCTGGCGGGCGATCTTCGGCATCAATCTGCCGCTCGGCCTTATCTCGGTCTATCTTCTGCTGGCCAAGGTCCCTGCCGACGCGCCGGCGGAAAAGCGCAGCCTCGATCTCGGCGGCGCTGCACTCGCCATATTGGCGTTCGGAGCTCTCGCTTACGGTCTGACCTCGATGAGCGGCGACGGGGAGGGGCTGATGTCCGGCCCGAGTATTGCCGCCGGTGCGGTTTTGCTCGTCGTGTTCATCGTCTTCGAGCGCCGGCGGCGCGAGCCGATGATCGATCTGTCGTTGTTTCGGATCGGCGCGTTCGCGGGCGCCAATGTGGCGACCTTCTTCCTTTATTTCGCGCTGTCGGCCAATCTGTTCTATCTGCCGATGCTCATGATCGCCGGATGGGGGCTGAGCGCCGCCGAGGTCGGTTTCATCTTCCTGCCGCTGTCGGCATTGATCGCAGTGTTGTCCGGACCGGTCGGCCAGTGGTCCGACCGCATCGGGCCTCGCTTTCCGATCGCCAGCGGCGGTCTGGTTGTGGCTCTTGCCTTTGCCGGACTTGCCTTGCTGGCCTATCGGGGCATCCACAATTTCTGGATCGGGGTATTCCCGCTGATGGCTCTGATGGGGTTCGGCATGGCGCTGGTGGTATCGCCGCGGTGGGGGGGGGGGGGGGCGGGGGCGGGGGGCGCAGGCGGGCGGGGCGGGCCCCCGAGGAGGAGTAGCGGGCGGGCGGCAGGCGCGATGAGAGGGACGGG